>JBCDBB010000023.1:0-33246 GCA_039184415.1 Pseudomonadota bacterium | reverse complement strand
TCGACCTATGCGGTCTGGTGGATCAAGGCCTCGATCCAGGATTACGTGATGCGCAACTGGTCGATGGTGCGCACGGGCTCGACCTCCTCCCAAAAATCGCTCTTTTTCAACATGCGTCGGGTTCAGGCGCGGCTGGAGCGCGAGGCCTCGGCCCAGGGCCAGAAGCTCGACAATCACCAGATGCGCCAGATGATCGCCACCGAAGTGGGCGTGCCGCTCCATGATGTGGAGATGATGGAAGGCCGGCTGGCGGGCTCGGACTATTCGCTGAACGCCACCCAGTCCACCGAGGATGAGGGCCGCGAATGGATCGACACGCTGGAGGATGACAGCGACCAGGCGGCCGAAAGCGTCGCGCATGAGCAGGATATCGACACGCTCCGCGGCTGGCTCGTCACGGCGATGCAGGCGCTGAACGAGCGTGAGCGGTTCATCGTCTGCGAGCGCAAGTTGCGCGATCAGCCCCGCACGCTGGAGAGCCTCGGCAACGAGCTGGGGCTGAGCAAGGAACGGGTCCGGCAGCTCGAGGCCGCGGCCTTTGGGAAGATGCGCAAGAACCTTGAAGCCCAGTCCAGTGAGGTGCATCAGTTCTTTGCATGACGCATAGCTTTATTCGTTCCGAGAGTCGGGCCGTCGCGTTTGTGGCGGCCCTTTTTTTCGCTCTGGTCCCGGCGGGAGGCGCGGGGGCCGAAGAGATCACGCCGGACTGGCTGGACGCGCTGCCGCCGGCAGACATCGTGCTGCTGGGCGAGGTCCATGACAACGCGATCCACCACCGCAACCAGGCCCGCGCGCTGGAGGCGCTCGCGCCCGCCGCTGTGGTGTTCGAGATGCTCGATTCCGATCAGGCGGCGTTCGTCAACGGCATGCCGGCCCGCGGTGCGAGCCTCGGCGATGCGCTGGGCTGGGATGACAGCGGCTGGCCTGAATTTTCGCTCTATCTGCCGGTCTTCGAGGCACTGGGGGACGCGGCGGTCTATGGCATGGCGGTGCCGCGGAGCGAGGCGAACGCGGTCTTCGGACGCTCGGCCGCGGAGGTGTTTGGCGAGGGTGCGGCGCGCTATGGTCTCGACCAGCCCCTGAGCGACGATGTGCAGGCCGAACGCGAGGCGCACCAGATGGAGGTCCATTGCGACGCGCTGCCCGAGGACATGCTGGCCGGCATGGTCGCGGCCCAGCGGCTGCGCGACGCGGCCTTTGCCCGCACCGTGCTGAAGGCGCTGGAGGAGACCGGCGGGCCGGTGGCGGTGATCACGGGCACCGGCCATGTGCGCCGCGACTGGGGGATGCCGGTGCCATTGGCGGCGGCGGCGCCGGACGTCTCGGTGCTGGCCGTGGGCCAGCTGGAGCTGAGCGCGCCCGACGATCCGCCCTATGATCTGTGGCTGGTCACGGAGGCGGCGGAGCGCGAGGACCCCTGCCTGGCCTTCCGCGAGCCCGGTTGAGTTTGCGCCCGCGCGCGCCTAAGGCTAGCTCGACCTTCTTGGGCGGCGTCCTAGGATCAGCTTGGCCGATGTGACCGGCCGCGCATCCGGGTCCGGTCCGGGGCCAAAGGAGACGCGCGATGCTGGCGGGCAAGCGGATACTTCTGATCATCGGCGGCGGGATCGCGGCCTACAAGTCCCTGGAACTGATCCGGCTCTATCAGAAGGCCGGGGCGTCGGTTGTGCCGGTGCTGACGCGGGCGGCGGAGGAATTCGTGACGCCGCTGAGTGCCTCGGCGCTGGCGGGCGAGAAGGTCTATCGCGACCTCTTCAACCTGACCGACGAGGCGGAGATGGGCCATATCGAGCTGAGCCGGGCCGCCGATCTGGTGGTCGTGGCGCCCGCGACGGCGGATCTGATGGCCAAGTTGGCGGGCGGGCTGGCCAATGACCTGGCCTCCACCCTGCTGATGGCGACGGACAAGCGTGTGCTGATCGCGCCGGCGATGAATGTGCGGATGTGGGAGCATGCCGCCACGAAGCGGAACCTCGCCGTGCTGACGGGTGACGGGGTTCTCACCGTGGGGCCCGACGAGGGGGACATGGCCTGCGGCGAGTTCGGCTTCGGCCGGATGGCCGAGCCGCCGGCGATCCTCGCGGCCACCGAGGCCGCGTTCGCCTCCGTTTCGGGGAGCGGGCCGCTCTCGGGCCGTCATGTGCTGGTGACCTCGGGGCCCACCCATGAGCCGATCGACCCGGTGCGCTACATAGCCAACCGCTCTTCAGGGGCGCAGGGCACCGCCATCGGCGGCGCGCTGGCGCGACTCGGCGCCCGTGTGAGCTTTGTCACCGGGCCGAGCGCGATCGCGCCCCCGCAAGGGGTCGAGGTGATCGCGGTGGAGACGGCCGCCGAGATGCTGGCGGCGGTCGAAGGCGCCCTGCCGGCCGATGCCGCCGTGTTCGCCGCCGCTGTGGCGGACTGGCGGGTGCTGCAGGAAAGCGCGTCCAAGGTGAAAAAGACGCCCGGTGCGGGGCCGCCGCCGCTGGAGCTGACCGAGAATCCCGACATTCTGGCCAGCATCGCACGGCGCAACGAGGCGCGCCCGGCCCTGGTCGTGGGCTTTGCCGCGGAGACCGACGATGTGATCGCCAACGCCACCGCGAAGCGCGCGCGCAAGGACTGCGACTGGATCCTGGCCAATGACGTCTCGCCGGGGACCGGGATCATGGGCGGCAGCGAGAACGCGGTGACGCTGATCACCGCCGATGGCGCGGAGAGCTGGCCGCGGATGGGCAAGCGGGAGGTGGCCGAGCGGCTGGCGGCGCGGATCGCCGCGACGCTTGGCGGGTCTTCCGGCGGGGCAGCGGCGTGAGCGCGCCCCTGGTCACCCTGGCCTGGACCGAGGAGGCCGACCGGTCCCTGCCGCTGCCGGCCTATGCGACCGACGGCGCCGCGGGGGCGGACCTCTGCGCCAATTTCGCGCCCGCCGACCGGGAGGCGGGGCTGCGCCTGCCGCCGGGGGGTCGTGCGCTGGTGCCCACGGGGCTCAGGCTGGCGATCCCGCCGGGGTTTGAGGTTCAGATCCGCCCGCGCTCGGGGCTGGCGCTGCGCCAGGGGCTGACGCTGCCCAACAGCCCCGGCACGATCGACAGCGACTATCGCGGGGCGCTGGGGGTGATCCTGCTGAATGCGGGCGACCAGATCATCGACATCGCCCATGGCGACCGGATCGCCCAGATGGTGGTCGCGCCGGTGGTCAGGGCGCGCTTTGACCTGACCGAGGCGCTGGACGAGACGCCGCGCGGGACCGGCGGGTTCGGCTCGACGGGCGTCGGATCGGGCGGAGCCGTTCTGGGCGGGACGAGCCCGGGCGGGACGATCTCGGGCGGGGGCGCGGGATGATCCTGTTTCTGATCCTCGCGGCCGGCCTCTGGGGCTTTGGCTGGTACTTCAAGACCCCGGTGCAGGCGCGGCTGATCACCATCGGACTGCTCTATCTCGCCTTCGTGGCGCTTCTGATCGTCCTGCCGCCGACGGTGCCCCTGCGCGAGACGCTGGGCGGTTCGGCGTCGGAATGGCTCGCCCTCGGCGTGATCGGCGGGCTGATCTTTGGCTATTCGCTGGTCCTGAAGCAGATCCGCAAGCGGGTGCGGCCGGAGAACACCCGCTCCGGCGATCCGTTGCCGAGCATCGAGGGGCCCTTCACCGCCGCGGAGCTCGACCGCTATGCCCGCCATATCGTGCTGCGCGAGGTCGGCGGGGCGGGGCAGCGGAGGCTGAAGACAGCCAAGGTGCTGGTGGTGGGCGCGGGCGGTCTGGGCGCGCCGGCGCTGCAATATCTGGCTGCGGCCGGCGTGGGCACGATCGGGGTGATCGATGATGACACGGTCGATAACAGCAACCTTCAGCGGCAGGTGATCCATCGCGACGAGACCATCGGGATGCCCAAGGTGTTTTCGGCGGAAAAGGCGATCAAGGCGCTGAACCCCTACGTTGCCGTGCGCCCCTACAACCGGCGGCTGGACGAGGAGATCGCCCGGGATCTGGTCTCGGACTATGATCTGGTGCTCGACGGGTCGGACAATTTCGACACGCGCTATGTGACGAACCGGGCCTGCGTGAAGGCCGGCGTGCCGCTCGTTTCCGGGGCGATTTCGCAATGGGAAGGGCAGCTGAGCCTGTTCGATCCGGCCCGTGGCACGCCCTGCTATCAGTGCATCTTTCCCGAAGCCCCGGCGGCGGGGCTGGCGCCGTCCTGCGCCGAGGCGGGCGTGATCGGACCGCTGCCGGGGGTGGTGGGTGCGATGATGGCGGTGGAGGCGGTCAAGGAGATCACCGGCGCGGGCGAGACGCTGGCCGGCGCGATGCTGATCTATGACGGGCTCTATGGCGAGACCCGTCGGATCGCGCTTTCGCGCCGCGAGGACTGCCCGGTCTGCGGCGCCGCGAGTGGCAAACGGCCCGCGGCGGAGTAACCCGCGCAGTGCGAGACTGCCGGTTCCGGCTGAATAGTCAGGCAAGGGCGCTTCAGATCCGATGTCGCTCCGGGTGATTTCGGTATCTGAAGATGCGCGGGGCGTGGACCTGGTGGCTGCAAGTTCCGCCTGCGCGTGGCGCCGCGGCAATGCGCACATGTCATAGGGCCCCCGCGGGATGCATCCCGGTCCCGTCGCGCGGCCAGAGCGTTCAGGTCTCTGCCACCGCGTCGGTCGGGATGGGGCAGTCGGTGCAGACGCGAGTGTCGCACAGGCGGCAGAGCGTGTGGCGGTCGAACCGGGTTGCCTCCATCGAGGACAGCCTCTTCTGGCGGAGCGCGGCGAGGCGGCCTGCCTGCAGCTCCTCGCGGAGCGCCATACCACGACCGCAGAGGTGGCGCGCGATGGCCCGCTTGTCCCGCCCCTTGCGGCGCTGGACGAGACGCATGGTCCCGGGGTGGGACGGGCCGCGGCCTGCCCGAAACCGATATGCCACTCCGGAGATCTGCTGGATGAGCCAGTCAACCGCGGCAAAGGCCAAAGCGTTCGGGGATCTGCGCATGACCGGGTGTTTCGTCATCGGGAATGCCCGGGATCCGGACTCTGCGCGGATGCGGGAGAGCGCCGGGTTTGCGGCTCTTGCATCCCGCGCGCCGGTATCAAGACGGTGGTCGAGGGTGTCGGACCGCCGGTCAATGTGCTTGCGGGCGGCGAGACTGAGGGGATGTCGCTGATCTGGCCGCTCTCGGGGTCCGGCGGATCAGCGTCGGCTCTCAGCGTTACGGTGCGGTCGCCGGGTGCCTGCAGTCCGCCGCGCGGGAGCTCCATGAGGAAGGAAGCTTTGCCTGGGCCGGGTCCGGAATGTCCCGTGCCGCGCTCAACGATCAGGTGGGCTGAGACGCGGGCGGCGTCCCGCAGCATCGACGGGGGTTCGAAAACAGGGCTTCCGCCGGCATTGGGGCCTGTGCGACGCTCGCCCCATGGCACAGTTCACGCTCTTTCCCACCCCGCTCGGCGATTGCGGCATCGCGTGGCAGGGGGGCATGGTCGTCGCGACGCGTCTGCCGGATGCGCGCGCCGCCGAGACCGAGCGCCGGCTGGCCACGCGGACGGGCGCGGTCAGGGGTGCCCCGCCGCCCGTCATCCGGCGCGCCATCGCGTCGATCACCGCGCTGCTCGACGGCGCGAGGACGGACCTGACCTCCATTCGCTGCGATCTCAGTGGGGTCGATGAGTTCGCGGCGCGGGTCTACACGGCGACGCGCGCGATCCCCGCCGGCGCGACCGAGACCTATGGCGCGATCGCCGCGCACCTCGGCGATACGGGGCTGTCCCACAGGGTCGGGCAGGCGCTTGGCCGCAACCCTCTGCCGATCATCGTACCCTGCCACCGTGTCCTCGGCGCGGATGGCAGGCTGACCGGTTTTTCGGCGCCCGGGGGTGTCGAGACGAAGCTTCGCATGCTCGAAATCGAAGGCGCACAGCTCGGCGGCGGGCCCGGGCTGTTCGAAGATCTTCCGCTGGCGGTGAAGCCAAGGGGGTGACGTTGCGCGCCTCGGGCCTTGGTGCGCCGGGCCGTAGCAGGATCACGACCCGCCCAGGCGTGCCGATTTTCCGGGGCCCACGAGAGCGGCGGCATTCGCGCGACGGGCTGATCTTTCGCCGCGCGACCGGTCCAGATCATCCCCAGCACAGGATCGGTGACCTGCCCCCTGCCGATCTCATGGCGGCCCTGCCGATCTGGTTGCAGCTCTTTCTGCTGGGCACCATCGTGAATGCGGTGTTTTCGACCGGCGACCTGATCTGCGCCTGTCTCGCCGACCGGGTCACGACGGTTTTGCGGAGCTCGCAGTCGGTGGCCCGCCTGACCCGTTGGACCGGCGGGACGATCCTGGCGGGGCTCGGTCTGAATCTGGCGCTGGCGCGGCAGTAGCAGCGCGGGCCGGCGGCCCTTCAGAGCGGCTTGAAATACCGCGCGACGGGGGCCTGGACATAGCCCGCGGCCTGATAGAAGGCACGCGCCGGGGCGTGGCCGCGGTCGCCGCCGGTCTCAACCATCACCATCTCCATGCCCGCCCCGGCGATCCCGGCCTCGGCCCGGGCCATCAGGCGGCGGGCGAGGCCGCTGCGCTGAGCGGCCGGGGCGACGGCGAGGACATGGACCTCGCCCATCCGGTCCTCGGGATGGAGCAGGATGCCGGCGAAACCCAACAGATCCTCCCCGCGCCGGGCGATCCAGACCGTCGCGTCCTCGCGCGCGACAAAGGCCAGGATATCGGTGTCGAGCCGCGCCTCCCACCCCTCGGGATAGAAGGCCTGCCAGACAAAGCCCGGATAGTCCTGCCGCATCCCCGCCATCGCCGGCGCCCAGGCCGCGCGCGTCAGGGCGCGCAGGCGCGCCTCCCAATCGGGTGAATAGGCAATGATCTCGGTGTCGTTCATGGGAGCCTCCGGAGCCCGGTTTGCCCCGGATCAGAGCGTTACGCCAGACCGCCCCGGCGTGCACAAGGGAGTTCCGGTTTCGCTGCGCGCGCACTAGGCTGGCCCCGCACCGTTTTCCGGAGGGTTCCCCATGCTGCGTATCGCCGCCATCCTTGCTGTCCTGACCGGGTTCACCGCCCCGGCCCTTGCCGTCGATCTGCCCGATCTGGGCGGGCGCGAGGTCGTCGTGGTGACCGAAAACGCCTATCCGCCGCTGCAATATGTCGATCCCGACAGCGGTGAGGCCGTGGGCTGGGAATATGACGCCATGGCCGAGATCGCCGCCCGGCTGAATTTGGTGATCACCTATGAGACGATCAGCTGGGACGCGATGATCGCGGCGGTCGGGCAGGGCGAGTACGATATCGGCATGACCGGGATCACCATCCGGGCCGACCGGGCGGAGCAGGTCGATTTCTCGGCCCCCTACATGCGGTCGGAAATGGTGATGCTGGTCAATGGTGACGAGGCGCGGTTCGAGGATGCGGACGGGTTTTCGGCCAATCCCGGGCTGCTGGTCGCAGCGCAGCCCGGTACGACGGCCTTCTATGTCGCGGTCTACGACCTGCTGGACGGGGACGAATCGAACCCGCGGGTGCGGCTCTTCGAGACCTTCGGCGCGAGCGTGCAGGCGCTCAGGGCGCGGGATGTCGACATGGTGCTGACCGACGGCACCGCGGGGCAGGGATACGTTTCGGCGTCCGACGGAGCGCTGAAGATCGTGGGCGAGCCGCTCGGGACCGAGGATTTCGGCTTCATCTTCCCCAAGGGCTCGGACCTCGTGGCGCCGGTCGATGCCGCCATCGCGTCTATGGCAGCGGACGGCACGCTGGAGGCGCTCGACAAGAAATGGTTCCTCGACACCAAGCTCGGCGGCTGAGCGGCATTGGGACCGGTCCGGCCGGCGGGAGACGCGGGCGGCGAGGGGTTCCCCTGGTGGCTCTTGGCGCTGGGAGGGCTCGCCGCCTGGAGCCTCTGGGCGATCCTCTCCGACGAGCTCTACGCCCAGATCCTGGCGACGCTGAGCCGCGGGCTCTGGCTGACGGTCTTCGTCACGCTGGTGTCCTTTTCCGGCGCCTGTCTGCTGGGTCTGGGCCTGGCGCTTGCGCTGCTTTCGCCCAGGGTGCTGCTGCGACAGTCGGCACGCTTCATCGTGGAAGTGCTGCGCGGCGTGCCGATGCTGGTGCTGCTGCTCTATGTGGCCTTCGTCTTTGCGCCGGCGCTCGTCTTCGCCTGGAACTGGCTGACGGCGCATTTCGGGGTGGAGCCCGTGCGGACGCGGGATTTTCCGCTGATCTGGCGGGCCATCCTGGCGCTGACCCTGGGCTATGCGGCCTTCGTGGCCGAAGTGTTCCGCGCGGGGCTGCAATCGGTGGATCCCGGCCAGATCGAGGCCGCCAAGGCGCTGGGCCTGCGCCCCTGGCAGCGGTTCCGGCTGATCATCCTGCCCCAGGCGATCCGGACGATCCTGCCGCCCTTGGGCAATGATTTCATCGCCATGGTCAAGGACAGCTCGCTCGTCTCGGTGCTGGGCGTTCTCGACATCACGCAGCTGGGCAAGATCACGGCGGCGGGCAACTTCCGCTATTTCGAGACCTACAATGTGGTGGCGTTTCTCTATCTGACGATGACGGTCACGCTGTCGGTGCTGCTGCGGCGGCTGGAGCGGCATCTGCGGCGGCTGCCCGGATAGGTGGCTGGTCTCTGCGCAAGGCGTGCTATGTGTGGCGGACGGAAAAGAGAACATGGGAGGGTTTTACATGATCCGTTTTGCCGCCGCGGCCGGTTTTGCCGCAGCACTCGCATTCCCGGCCATCGCCGATGACCATCTTACGCCGGCGCCCGATGGAGCGTCGGTCTATTTCATCGGCCTGGCCGACGGCGACAAGGTCCGAAGCCCCGTGACCGTCCGATTCGGCCTCAAAGGCATGGGCGTCGCCCCGGCCGGGGTGGAATGGGACAATACCGGCCACCATCACCTCTTGGTCAACCGCCCGCCCTTGGGAGAGGGCGAGCTGGGCGCCGAAGAGGCCGTGAATCCGATTCCCAGCGACGACAACCATCTCCATTTCGGCGGTGGCCAGACCGAGGTGGATCTCGAGCTCGAACCCGGCACCCACACGCTGCAGCTGGTGGTGGGAGACTATGCCCACTTCCCGCACGATCCGCCGATTGTCTCGGACGTGATCACGGTGACCGTGCAGTAAGGCTGGCAAGTCGCGGCGCGGCACCCTAGGTCTGGCCCATCGCCAGACAGGAGCCGCGCCGATGACCAACCCGCTTCTTGCCGACTGGGAGACCCCGTTCGAGCTGCCGCCCTTCGACCGGATCGAGGACAGCGATTTCGAGCCAGCGTTTGAGGAAGCCCTTGTGGAGGCGCGTGCCGCCATCGAGCGGATTGCCGGGCAGGCCGAGGCGCCGACCTTCGCCAATACGATCGAGGCGCTGGAGCGGGCGGGCGAGCCGCTCTCGAGGGTGCTGTCGGTCTTCTACTCGGTGGTCGGCGCGGATTCGAACCCCGAGCGCGAGCGGCTGATGCGGGTGTTTTCGCCCCAGCTCGCGGCCTATTCCTCCGAGCTTTACATGAACGCGGAACTCTTCGCGCGGATTGAGACGCTCTGGCAGGCGCGCGAGGATCTGGGGCTGAGCCCGGAAGAGGCGCGGCTGCTCTATCTGACGCGCCGCGGCTTCGTGCGGGCCGGCGCGCAGCTCACCGGCGCGGACCGCGACCGGCTGAAGGCGATCCGCGAGCGGCTCGCGGTGCTGGGCACACAATTCACCCAGAACCTGCTGGCCGATGAGCGCGACTGGTTCATGGAACTGGGCGAGGGCGATCTGGAGGGCCTGCCGGGCTTTGTCGTCGATGCCGCCCGCGCGGCCGCGGAAGAACGCGGGATGGAGGGCCATGTCGTGACCCTGTCGCGGTCGCTCATCGTGCCCTTCCTGCAGTTCTGCCCGAACCGGGCGCTGCGCGAGAAAGCCTATGGGGCCTGGACCGCGCGGGGGGCCAACGGGGGCGAGACCGACAACCGCGAGATCGCGGGCGAGATCCTGGGGCTGCGCGAGGAGCGGGCGCGGCTGCTGGGCTATGACAGCTTCGCCGCCTACAAGCTGGAAACCGAGATGGCCAAGACGCCCGAGGCCGTGCGCGATCTGCTCATGGCGGTCTGGGCGCCTGCGCGCGCGAAGGCCGAGGCCGATGCCGCGGCGCTGACCGAACGGCTCCATGCCGACGGGATCAATGGCGATCTGCGGCCCTGGGACTGGCGCTATTACACGGAGGCGCGGCGGAAGGACGAGCATGACCTCGATGAAAGCGCGCTGAAGCCCTATCTGCAGCTCGACCGGCTGATCGAGGCGGCGTTCGCCTGTGCGGGCCGGCTCTTCGGGCTGGAGTTCACGCCGGTGGATGTGCCGCTCTACCATCCGGACGTGCGCGCATGGGACGTGACCCGGGGCGGCGAGCATATGGCGCTTTTCGTCGGCGACTATTTCGCGCGGGGCTCCAAGCGGTCCGGCGCCTGGTGTTCGGCCATGCGGAGCCAGCAGAAGCTCGCGGGCGAGATCCGGCCCGTCGTCATCAATGTCTGCAATTTCGCCAAACCGCCCGAGGGGCAACCGGCGCTTCTGAGCTATGACGATGCGCGGACGCTCTTTCACGAGTTCGGCCATGCGCTGCACCAGATGCTGTCGGATGTGACCTATGAGAGCCTCTCGGGCACTTCGGTGGCGCGCGATTTCGTGGAGCTGCCGAGCCAGCTCTATGAGCACTGGCTGGAGGTGCCGGAGGTGCTGGCCGAGTTCGCCACCCATGCGGAAACAGGTGAGCCGATGCCCCAGGCGATGCTCGACCGGCTGCTGGCGGCGCAAAACTACGACATGGGGTTCCAGACGGTGGAATATGTGGCCTCCGCGCTGGTGGATCTGGGCTTTCACGAGGGCGCGGCGCCCGCCGATCCGATGGTGCGCCAGGCCGAGATCCTGGCCGAGATCGGCATGCCCGAGGCGATCGGGATGCGCCACGCGACGCCCCATTTCGCCCATGTGTTCGCGGGCGACGGCTATTCCAGCGGCTATTACAGCTATATGTGGTCCGAGGTCATGGATGCCGACGCGTTCGAGGCCTTCCGCGAGGCGGGCAGTGCGTTCGATGAAACCGTCGCGCGGGTGCTCGAGGCCGAGATCCTGTCCATCGGCGGCACGCAGGAGGCCGAGGCCGCCTACACCGCCTTCCGCGGCCGGATGCCGGGGGTCGAGGCGCTGCTGAAGGGCCGCGGTCTCGACAGCGCGGCCTGAGAGGGGGCGGGGGTATGTGGCGTTGGATGATACGCATAGCCACCCACGGGGTGGCCCTGGCGGTGGGCTTCGCGCTCGGGGTCTATCTTTTGCCGATCCTGACCGCGCCGCCCTCGCCCGATTCGGCGATGCTGGAGCAATCTGCCGAGGGCGCGGTCTATAGCGCCGAGCTGACCCGCGATCTGCCGGGCAGCGATTTCCTGCATTGGGGCGAGGGCACGATCAGCCTGTCGCCGGAGCGGATCGTCCATGAGGGGCGGCTGTCGCCCGGGCCGGATTACAAGCTCTATCTCGTGCCGGAATTCGTCGACCATGAAGACGCGTTCCTGCCGATCAAGGGCGAGGCGCTGCAGCTGGGCGATATCGACACGTTCGAGGGCTTCGTCGTCGACCTGCCCGCAGGCGTCGATCTGGACGCCTACACCACGGTGCTGGTCTGGTGCGAGGCGTTCTCCGAGTTCATCACGGCGGCCGAGTATCGCTGAGACCCGTCCGGGTGGGTCCGCACCGGGCTGGCTCAGAACCGCAGATTGACGCCAGCCCGGACCACGCTGGTGCGCGAGTCTATCGCGACCGAGGCCGGGCCGAGGCCCGGAATCAGCGGCGTCAGCCCGATCGTGTCGTCGCCATAGTCCCGGTAGTCATATTCGAGAAAGACCCCAAACCGGTCTGTCACGCTGTATTCGCCCCCCACCCCCAAATTCCAGCCCGTCCGCAACTCATTGGCCAAAAAGGCGGGGCCGGTGATGATGGTGCTGGCCTCATAGCGGTCGTTCTGCCAGGCGAGGCCTGCGCGCACATAGCCCAGGATCCGGTCGATCCGGTAGCCCGCGCGGGCGGTGACGGCGCCGGTGCCGCTGATGCGGCTGCTGTAGAAGACGCCCCGTTCCAGCCGGCTGGGGTGGCTGCCCGAAGCGTCCGCCCAGGAATAGTCGCCGCCGAGGCCCAGAACGAACCCGTCCCGTTCGATGTCGCAGCCTGCCTGGATGCCGCCGATCCCGCTGGACAGGCTGTGGCTGCCAAGCGACTGGCCGAAGAAATCGCCGCCGGGGGTTTTGACCGTCCAGTCGTCAGCCTGCCCCCAGAGACCGCCGGCATGGACACCGGCATGGCATCCCGCATAGCGCCACCCGCTGTCCTGCGCGAGGGCGGGTGCCGCAGCCAGCGTTGCCGCGGCGAGGCATGCGGCATAGAAGGCCCCCTGCATCGGTCGGGCCGGGCACATCGTGGTGTTGGGCGACCTCATGTTCGAGCCTTTCCGGTTTGAGTTGGTGCCCCAACGATCAGAAGACCGGGCCCCAAAGTCAATCCGGTGGCCGGTGCGGTTTTGCCGCTGCCCGATGGGCGAACGCGGTCTCCGCCGGCCGGGACTGTGTTGGGGCGGGTGCGTCCGTCGCGCATGTCCGACAGGGCAAGGGTCGGCACTGAGGCGGTGTCCTCCTTCCATTGGGCCATGCGTTTTCGCATTGGAGCGATCACAGGAGCCCGACGGGGCAGTCCCCTTGGATGAGATCGAGCTCCGTGCGTTCGCCCGGCGTTCCCAGCGCATCCCGCCTCATGATCGAAATCGCGTACTCTCCGGTGATCCGCTCCAGCGCGATGTGAATCGCAAAGAAGCCTTTGCCGGAATCGTTGAAATGCGTGTCCTCGGCGATGATCCAGCGATCGCTGACCTGCACGATGGAAAATGGCCAAAACGGCTTCAGCGTCAGCGTGCGCTTTTCGAGATCCACCGACATCAGCTCGCGGACGCTGTCGGAGCGCGTGCAGATCAGCTTGACAGTCTCGGCAGCAGCGACCTGCGGCACAAGAAAAACAAAGACAAAAACGGCTAACCGAAGCATTGAAAGGCCTTTTTTGCAAGGTTGGCATGAGGGTGCGACGCAAAGCAATCCGCTTGATCCGGGGCATGGCAGGTCCACGCTCCCAGGCGTGTCCGGTCCGGCGGTCGTGAGACGTGGGACGACGGGCCCGGACCAGCACCGTTCCGATGCCTGACTCGAACTGCCCAGTCGATTGAAGCCCAAAAACCGCCGGAGGCCCGAAAAACCGGTTACTGGCGTTCGCGGTGTCGTATCAGAGCCAAGGACGGTTCCGAGCAGATGCCGCGAGCGACCTGCACACCTGTGCGTGCGCGGCCATGCAAACCACGGGGCTAGGGCAGACCAACAGCAGCGCCTCTCCGGCGGCCGCTTGAGCTGCCACGGGCGCACTGTTGCCTCCGGGCTGGAGTTAGCCGACTCTGCGTCGAACGATCAGTTGCACGACCATTTGAACCGGATTTTATGTGGATGTGCGAGATCGACACGTTGATTAACTCGCAGTGCTCGCGGCATTTTCCGCGATGCCGGACCGGATAGACGTTGTGAAGAACCTGTCCCGCCTTTTCAAAGGGGTTTTGGTCCTGCTGGTTGCTGCCGTGCCGATTGTGGTTTCCATTACGCCCTAAGACGCGCAATCGAACAATTGTTCCTGGCTCCAGCAAAAAGATCCCGGGTGCATCGCCAACCGGCCGGAGCTGGCGCCCTATTTGGCTTCTGCCGTCTAGGCGATATTGGGTCTGCTCTGGTTGCTCATGATCCAAAGGCAGGTTCCCCGAGAAACCAAGGACGTTCAAAAAACCGGAGATCTTCCACTATCCTCCGCCAACAACCGAGGGATTGTGACCGTTGGTTAGTCAGGCAGTGTTAATATGATCAACCAGGAACCGGAGCTGCCGCCTCAAAGAGTTTTCTCAGCAGAGCAGAAGGCGGTGATTGCATCCGCGGTCAAGGATCGCCCGCCCGGGAAGCTGGTCTGCATCTTGAACGGTTCGAAAGAGGCAAACCAACTTTCTCGGCAGATAGAATCAGTCTTGAAAGAACAAGGATGGACCGTTCAACATTTCAGTGGTCCTTCGTCCCGAAGAGAGTTTGACCACGTTCGTGTTGGCTTTCAGCCGACCGAAAACCCGGCTTTTGTCGGGCTGGTGGAAGGCCTTAAACAGGCTGGCATCAAAGTGTCTTCAAGCGAGTTTGAGATGAACTCCGAGCATAGGGTCTACTTGGATGTCGGTGCAGCCCGATGCGAGAGTTTCAACTTGCGATCGAAAAGGTCTGAAGACGCTGCTGATCAAAGCGGGAACTCCGCTGGTCTGTCTGGATTTCGACAAGATCCACATAGACAAAATTTGCTGCGGTTTTCAGTGTCGAACGCTGACATTTTCGATGTCGCGCCGCATCTTTGACGCCGGTCAAAGGGCGCCGGTCAGACTCTGTTAACGACATTTCACTTTACAGATCGGGGCGCGTGTCCCACCATATCTAGTAAGCGAGCAGGGCCAACCCCGCCGCTTGTAGAGCAGGCGCCAAGCCCTTGTTGTCGGTTCCCGCGCGAGGGCATCAGTTTATGAGGCCGAGCATGTCACTTTCCGAACACGAGCTGTATAGCGACGAGATTCACCCGATCGACATCGTGGAATCGATCGCCGAGCATTACGATTGGGAGTTCGACCGGGTCGGAGACGACCAGATCGCCATGGCCGTGGAGGGCCAGTGGAAGACCTATTCGATCACCCTCGCCTGGAGCGGCCATGACGAGGTCCTCCGTCTCATCGTGACCTTCGACATGGACCCGCCGAAAGCGCGCCGTCCGGAGCTGTTCGAGGCGCTGAACGCGGCCAATGACAGCTGCTGGACCGGGGCGTTTTCCTATTGGGAAGAGCAGAAGCTCATGGTGTTCAAATACGGGCTGGTGCTGAGCGGCGGCCAGACCGCGTCGAGCGATCAGATCAACACGCTGATCTCCAACGCGGTGGCGGCCTCCGAGCGGTTCTACCCGGCCTTTCAGCTGGCCACCTGGGGCGAGGAGCCCGTCGCCCGTGCGATGCAGGTCGCCATTGCAGAGGCCTACGGGCGCGCCTAGTCTCGGCCCCCGATAACGGGGGACAATCACGTGTTCGAAGAGCTCAACCGCCGCGGGCTGGTCCTGCTGGGCTGCGGCAAGATGGGGAGCGCCCTGCTGAAGGGCTGGCTGAAGGGCGGGCTCGCGCCCGAGGCGGTGACGGTGTTCGACCCCGCGCCGCCGGACTGGCTGGGCGCGCATGCCGAGATCGGAATCAACCGCGATCCGCCCGCGCCCCCCGGCGTCGCCGTTCTGGCCGTCAAACCGCAGATGATGGAGAGCGCGCTGCCGCGGCTGAGGGGCTATGGCGGGGGCGGCACGCTGTTTCTGTCGATCGCGGCGGGGCTGAGCCTGGGCCGGCTGGCGCGCTGGCTCGGGGCCGACACGCCAGTGGTGCGCGCGATGCCCAACACGCCCGCGTCGGTGGGGCGGGGGATCACCGCGCTTATCGGCAGTGGCGCGGCGGATGCCGATGCCCTGGCCATGGCCGAACAGCTGATGGGCGCGGTGGGCCAGACCGTGCGGCTGGAGGACGAAGCGCAGATGGACGCGGTGACGGCGCTCTCCGGCTCCGGCCCGGCCTATGTCTTTCACATGATCGAGGCGCTGGCGGCGGCGGGCGAGGCAGAGGGGCTGTCCCCCGATCTGGCCATGGCGCTGGCCCGGGCGACGGTGGGCGGTGCGGGCCTTCTGGCCGAGGAGGCCGACGAAAGCCCCGGCGAGCTGCGCGTCCATGTCACCAGCCCGGCGGGCACGACCGAGGCCGGGCTGAAGGTGCTGATGGACGGCGAAACCGGCCTGCCGCCGCTGATGGCGCGGACGGTGGCGGCCGCCGCGGCGCGTTCGCGGGAGCTGGACCAATGACCGACGAGATCGGGTTCGACGACTTTCTGAAGGTCGATATCCGGGTCGGGCAGGTGATGCGGGCGGAACCCTTTCCCGAGGCGCGCAAGCCCGCGATCAAGCTCTGGGTCGATTTCGGGCCGGAGATCGGGGAACGGAAGAGCTCTGCCCAGCTCACGCGGCACTACGCCCCCGAGGCGCTGGTCGGCAAACAGGTCATGGCGGTGGTCAATTTCCCGCCCCGCCAGATCGGCAAATTCATGTCCGAGGTGCTGGTTCTGGGCGTGCCCGATGCGGACGGCGAGGTCGTGCTGCTGCGGCCGGATATCGAGGTGCCCATCGGCGGGAGGATGTATTGATGGCGCAGAAGGTATTGATCACGCGGCCATTGCCGGAGAGCGTCCAGACGCGGGCGGCGGGGCTTTTCGAGGTCGAACAGCGCGAGAGCACGGGCCCGATGAGCCGCGCGGAGATGGTGCGCTCGCTGGCGGAGTTCGATGCGGTGCTCCCGACGCTGGGCGATCTCTATTCC
The DNA here is from genome assembly GCA_039184415.1 of Pseudomonadota bacterium. Taxonomy (GTDB): domain Bacteria; phylum Pseudomonadota; class Alphaproteobacteria; order Rhodobacterales; family Rhodobacteraceae; genus JANSYP01. Next base: position 16,812 of record JBCDBB010000023.1, on the reverse strand, counting down.
GCCGAGATCTTTGCCGAGGCCGGCCCGCCGCGGGCGAAGCTTCTGGCCAATTTCGGCGTGGGCTACAACCATATCGACGTGGAGGCGGCGAAGGGCGCGGGCATCGCGGTCAGCAACACCCCCGGGGCGGTCACCGATGCGACCGCCGATATCGCGATAATGCTGGTGCTGATGGTGGCCCGGCGGGCCGGCGAGGGCGAACGGCTGGTGCGGCGCGGCGCGTGGGAGGGCTGGCACCCGGTGCAGATGCTGGGGCTCCATGTCACCGGCAAGCGGCTTGGCATCATCGGCATGGGCCGGATCGGCAAGGCGATCGCGCGCCGGGCCCATCGCGGCTTTGACATGGAGGTGGTGTTCTACAACCGCTCGCCCGTGGCCGATGCCGGTGTGCCGGCGACCCAGCTGGGCAGCCTCGCCGAGGTTCTGGCCAGCGCCGACGTGACCGTGCTGGCCGTGCCGGGGGGCGCGGCGACGCACCATCTGATCGGCACGGAGGCGCTGGCGGCGGTCAAGCCGGGCGCGTTCCTCGTCAATATCTCGCGCGGCGACGTGATCGACGAGGCGGCGCTGGTCGCGGCCCTGGAGGACGGGCGGCTCGGCGGCGCGGGGCTCGATGTCTATGAGCATGAGCCGCGGGTGCCCGGTGCGCTCATCGGGATGGAGAATGTCGTTCTGCTGCCCCATTTGGGGACCGCCGCGCTGGAGGTGCGGGAGAACATGGGGCATATGGCGGTGGACAATCTGGAGGCGTTTTTCGCCGGAAGCCCGCCGCCCAACCTGCTGTGACCGGCGCGTTTCAGACACCACACAGCAGGGGAGTAGACAGATGCGAAAGCTCGTGACGTCGGGGTCGCCCATGGAGCCGCGCATCGGATTCAGCCGCGCGGTGCGCATCGGCCCCCATGTCGCGGTCGCGGGCACGGCGCCGATCGGCGCAGATGGCGGCACCGCGGGCGTGGGCGACGTCTATGCCCAGACGCTGCGCTGTCTTGAGATCATCGAGGCGGCGCTGGCCGAGGCCGGGGCGGGACTGGGAGACGTGATCCGCACCCGGGTGATGCTGACCGACATCGCCACCTGGGAGGACGCCGCCCGGGCCCATGGCCGGCTGTTCGGCGCGATCCGCCCGGCCTGCACCTTCGTCGAGGTGTCGCGCTTCATCGATCCCGACTGGCTGGTGGAGCTGGAGGCCGACGCGGTGACGCCCTACTGAGCCGCTCTGACACGCGGCCGTTCCGGCGGCCGAGCGCTCAAAAGGGGTTGGCGGTGAGGCGCCCCGCGTGCGACCGGCGCCCCGGGTGCCTGGCGTGGCGCCCTACTTTCGGAATGACGGATCCGGTGTCCCGGCAAAACAGTTCAAAATCCAGGGATATGTGGTCGTCACATAGTATCCGTATTGGCCTTCCACCGTCATGCCGTTGCATTCGTCCAGATCACCGGTGCCGGTAAACTCGTAATCCGCGATATAGGTACCGTCGGGCATGCCGCCCGGTCCCTCCGGCGGCGATGGGCGCGCCTCGGTCTTGAGTTCGTAGCCGGAAATGGCGGCGCGAATCTCTCCGCTCGCGTCCCGGAAGATCGTGCCGAAAACCGGGAAGCCATCGGATGCGAACCCGATGACCGGGGACGGGGCAGTGAACTGGCGGTCCTCAAAGAGCGCGTTGGGATTGGCGTGATAGTGATATCGGCCGTCGGGCTGCGTGTGGGCATTGTGGAGATCGACGCCGAAATAGTCGTCATAGGCCGGCGGGTCGATCAGCCACGGGTCGCCGACGCGGCATCCGGCAAGCACATTTCCGTTCTCGTCGGCCCTGCGATTGTCGGGCCGATAGCACCCGGCCGACAGCAGATCGACCGGGGCGCCGTTCAAGAGGATTGCGTCATAGCTGACCTGGGCCAGCTGTGTCGGCTGTCCGGATTTCTCAGGGTTTCTGGCAAATCTGAACTGGCCCTGAAGGGGACGGAAATCATTGGCAAATCGCGCCGTGGCCCCGTTGAAGTCATGGTTGGGGGTGCCGTTCGATGACAGGGTGCAGGTCTGATCGTCCGCGTCGATCCTGACCTCGGCCCTGTAGGTCACCCCTTTCTGGATATCCTCGACATTCGCCACGTAGGTTCCGACATAGTCCCCGCAGTCGCCGGACCGTTCGGCCAGGATGGCGTTCCGTATGTCGGTCTCGGGGCCCTGTTGCGCGGCGGCCGGCGCCGCCAGAAACGCCGCCATGATGCAGAAAGCCAGTCTATTCATTGTTCCCTCTCCTCTCTGAGTGCCGCCTTGAATGATCCGTTAAGCGTGTCGTCGCCGGCGGCGAAAACAACCCAAAGCGCGCGGGCCGGATCTGCGGCTTGCCGGAGCATGGGAGGTATCGGCGATCGCATGCGGACGCACCTAGGTGTCGAGGCTCTTGAACACCGCCATGGCGCCGTCGGACTTGTCCGTGTGGTGGTGCACGATTTTCCATCCTTGCGGGCCATGGCGATAGATGTTTGTCGCCCGGTGCGCGACCTCGACCGTTTTGCCACCGGGATAGAAAGTGCCGATTTCGAGACCGATTTCATAGGCGACGTCGCCGCATTCGACGATCACACGCTCCGTCATTTCCACATAACCGCCTTCGAAAACGTCGGCCACATGTTGCCACGCGGTCCAAAGCGCGTCCCATCCCACTTCGCGCCCGCCGTTGGGACGCATGGCCGTCACCTCATCGCTGTGCAGCCAGACGTCGCGCATCGGTTGCGCGTCCTTGTTGAAGACGCTGTTGAGCGCGGCGTAGAAGGCCTCTGATGCGGCGCGGACCGCGGCGTCATTTGTCATCGGTCGCCTCCCGATCTGAACGGAACCGCCTTGGGACACGACAGCGCATCCTCGCGGTGAGTGTGCCGCCCACGAGCGCGCGTATCGCGGCCAAGCCGGCGCGTCCTTGCGTGATCCATGTTACTCCCCCATCGCCTCGCGCCAATGACGGCGGCAGAGCGAAAGGTAGCTTTCGTTGCCGCCGACCTGCACCTGGGCGCCTTCCTTGACCGGCTCTCCGTCGGGCCCGAGACGGACGACCATCGTCGCCTTGCGGCCGCAATGGCAGATCGTGCGGACCTCGCGCAGCTCGTCCGCCAGTGCGAGCAGGGCGGCGGAACCGGGAAAGAGCCGGCCGCGGAAATCGGTGCGCAGACCATAGCTCATCACCGGCAGGTCGAGCTCGTCGACTGCGCGGGCGAGCTGCCAGACCTGGGGCTCGGTGAGAAACTGCGCCTCATCGATGAAGACGCAAGCGCAGGCGTCGCTGTCGCGTCGCGTGGCGATCAGGGCGAAGAGGTCGTCACTCTGTGCGAAGGGCCGGGCGATGGCGGAAATGCCGAGGCGCGAGGATATCCGCCCGACGCCGTCGCGACTGTCGACGGATGCGGTCAGGCGCAGTGTCTGCATGCCGCGTTCGCGGTAATTGTAGTCCGCCTGGAGGAGTGCCGCGGATTTCCCCGCATTCATCGTGGAGTAGTGGAAGAAGAGCTTTGCCATTCTGGTGCTGCTAGCGCGCCGTGGCCTGACGGATCAACCGCCTTGGCCGGGTCGACAGGGTGACTGGAGCGACACGGGGTCCGCTGCTGCGGACCCCACTCACCGAGACAAACGCCCCGACACTCGCTACCCGCCGGTCCCCCGGCAGCGTCACCCTAGTGCCTGTGTCTTGCGGCCCGCTTAACGCGTGGGCGGCGAATCGAGCCTCTGGCCGGTCCGGTGTTCGTAGGAAAACGGGATCGGAAAGCGCGAGACGTAGGTCGTGTTCGGCCCCCGCCCGCCATTGCGCGCGACGGTGAAGGAATTGCCCCGCACGGTCCAGATCTGGCAATCGGTCGGGGTCGGCTGCGGCGCGGTGCGGGTCACGCAGAGCTGGCCATTGGCAAAGCTCCAGTTGCCGGAGAAGTCCTGTCCGTTCTCGCGCCCCGAGAAGGTGCCGTTGCGCTGGATCGCGAGGCTCAGGTCTCGGGTGGTGAAGAGGTTCCCGGCGGCGGTGACCTGAAACTGTTCCGCGGTGAGGATGCGGCCGTTGGTGACCGGCAGGCGCGTGTCGGTGCAGGCCGCCAGGGCGAGAAAGACGACAAGCAGGGAACGCATCGGGAGGGAACGCATGGGCAGGTAACGCATGGGCAGTGCTTCGCTTTTGACCGTTGCCTTCGACAGGACGGTACCGATGGCGTGCTGTCAAGCGCCGCGCGTGCCCGCCCGCCATACCGCTGCCGGTACGATCGTCCGCGCCGGGCAGGCGCTCAGCCCCCGATGCGGCGTAGGCTGTTGCGGCTGGGGGCGTAGAAATACTCCCCGCCGCGCATCCGCACCACATCGGTGAAGCTGTAGTCGACATAGTCGGGGGTGGCGGTGTCGTAATTGCCCGCAACGCTGTCCGCGGGGATCCCCCAGCGCAGCGGCCAGCGCTGCGGCGCCGCCGTTTCGCCGACATTGGCCACGCCGCAGATCGGGTCGATCCCGGTGCCGGCCTCGACGAAGATCTGGTTGTTGCTCCAGGCGTGCTGCATGAAAACGAACTGATATTCGATGCTGCGCTGGCAGGAGAGGAACAGCAGGCCCGCGTCGGTCCAGTCCTCGGCGGGATCGAGATCCTCGGGCCCGTAGGAGATCCCGCGGCGCACGATCCGGCGCGAAAACTCCACCGTCTGGGGCGCGCCGAATTCGCGGTGGGTGTCCTTGCGCGGGTTGGTCTTGCGGATATGGGCCTGGAACGGGCAGCGCAGCCCGCGCACATCATGGTCGAAATTGAACCCGTTGGGCAGGTTGGTGGTGCCGGGCGCGGCATAGTCGCTGATCGGAGTGCCGTCGCGAAACCGGCCCACGCAGAGCGCGTTGGCATACTCCTCGTCAAAGGCGGGCGGGTCGGTTTCCACCTCGCCCGCGGCGGCGCGCAGGACCATCGCGGCCTCGGTCATCTTCGCGGCCAGCTCGCGGCATTTGCGGCGGTAGCCGGCGATGTTCTGCTGCAGTTTGCGGTAGACGAAATAGCTGCCGTAATCGGTGTCGTCATCGCCGCCGGGATCGCGCAGCAGTACCAGCCCGAGGGGCGCGGAGCCGTCATAGGCGTCAAACCCGCCGCGCAGCCGCCGGATCCGGTCGAGTTCGGGGCGCATGAAGGAGGGGTTGCTGACCCCGTCGGGATTGCCGAAATGCTCGATCACCTGGCCCAGATCGTTGCGCAGCACGTGGCCAAACTCGACATGCACGATCTCGGCCAGGCCCCGGACGCTGTCGGTCAGCTTCTCAAGCTCATAATGCAGCATCTCCTCGGTGCCCTCGGTATCGTCCTTGCGTCCCGAAGCAAGGATCACCAGCGCATCGATGCGGGCCTGAAACCCGTCCTCCCAGCCGTCCGGGGCGTCGTTGAGAGGGTTCGGGTTGCGCGTGTGATCGCCGCGGGGGCGGGTGTCATAGGGGGTTGAGATGTCCTTCATCCCCGCCTGGAAGGCCGGATCGTTGGGCTGATCGGCGCGCGGGATGCCGAGCGCGTCATACCCCGCGGCGCTGAGCAGGAACCCGGTAAAGAGGCTGCGGGTGCCATGGTCGCGGTAGGCGCAGGTCTGCGCGTATTGCGCGCTCATGCTCGTCACCTGATCGGCAAAGCCCGCGACCCAGGCACGGCAGGCGTCCGGCGGGCCGGTGAAGCGCAGAAACACATGGCGCGAATGGTCCCGGCCATGGCTTTTGAGAATGTTGCCCTGAAGCGTGTCGAAGAGCCCGCCGAGATTGGGGTCGCCATGGTCGAGATTTGTCATGGTGAGGTTCAGGGTCATAAAAAAACATCCCGTGTTGTGTTTCCGAGCACAGTGTTAAGCTGGGCAAAACCGGTATCACTGTCCACGGACCGGAGACGTCATGTAAAGCCCTTTCAAGGGTTTGTATCCGTCTGTGTTGTTCCGCACGGAGCCGCAGCGCGAGGAATGACCACCCGTCAGGCTGTGGGCCCTGCAAGGAGTGCGCGAATGCGACATCGTCAGCGACCGAACAGTGGCCGGGGGGATGGCGGCAGTGGCGGGCGGCGCCTGTCGGAGCGGTCGGCGGAGTTCGTCGCAGGGCTGCTGTTCGGCGGGCTTGTGTCATCGGCCTCCGGCGCGGAGCTGAAGCTCGACGGTGCGAGCCTGACCCCTGCCGCGCTGGTCGCCGCCGCCGCCGCCCCGGTGCGCCCGGTGATCGACGAGGCGTCCTGGCAGCGGGTGCGCGACGCCAATGCGGTGCTGCTGGCGGCGGCCGCGCAGTGCCAGAAGATCTATGGGCTGACCACCGGGGTCGGAGCCAACAAGGATCAGGGCGAACTGGGCTGCGACAACCTGCTGGGACCGGACGGCCAGATGAGCGCCGAGGCAATGGAGATCTCGCGCGCGTTCAACACAGCGCTGCTCCATGCCCATGGCGCGGGCGTGGACACCGCCGCCCCGCCGGAGCTGGTGCGTGCGGCGATGATCGCCCGGCTCAACACGGCGCTGATCGGCGGATCGGGCAAGGATGAAGCGGCGGTGCGGCAGCTCGCGGCGCTTTTGGAGCATGACATCCTGCCGGTGATCCCGGAGCGCGGATCGGTCGGCGAGGCCGATATCACGCTGCTGGCCCATGTGGGGCTGGTGATGCAGGGGCTCTGGTGGGCCGATCATGCGGGCGCCCGCAAGACCGGGGCCGAGGCGCTGGCCGATGCCGGACTGGAGCCGGTCACGCTCCTGGGCAAGGACGCGCTGGCGAGCTTCAGCTCCAATGCCTATTCCGCGGCGCTTGCCGCCCAGACGCTGGCGAAACTGCGGGCGGTCCGGGCGATGCTCGCCCCGGTCTATGCGCTGAGCCTGGAGGCGCTCAACGGCAATGTCGCGCCCCTGATGGCGGAGCCCGCGGCGCTCAGGCCCTTTCCCCATATCGCCGATGCCGCGGCGGAGTTGCGCACGGCGCTTGCCGGCAGTTACCTCTTCGCGCCGTCCGACGACCGCCACCTGCAGGACCCGCTGAGCTACCGCACCTGGATCTATCAGGTCGGGGCGCTCGACCGGGCGCTGGAAGAGCTCGACGAGATCCTGACGATCCAGCTCAACGGTGCGGATGACAATCCGGTGGTCTATGTCGGCGAGGTCAGCCCCATGACCGCGGCGCTGCCCGGGCTGAGGGTCGTCGACCAGCCGGGTCTGCAGGGCGCGGTGGTACCGTCGGCCAGTTTCTCGCCATTGCCCCAGGCGATCGCGCTCCAGACGGCCGCGGTTGCTGCCGTCCATGTGTCCGAGGGGATCGAGAACCGGACACTCGTTCTGATGAACCCCGAGATGACAGGCTTGCCGCGCTTCCTCGCCGGACCGGAGGCCGTGCATGCGTTCGGCGCCATCCACAAGCCCATCGGTGCCGTCGCCAGCGAGAATCGCAGCCTGTCGACACCGACGTCGCAGGATTTTTCGTCCATCGCGCTGGGGATCGAGGATATGGGCACCAACGCGCCCCGCGTGGCGCGGCGGCTGTCGCGGATTGCCGACAATATGGAATCCCTGCTCGGGTTCGAGCTGCTGCTGGCGGCCCAGGCGATCGATCTGCGCCGTGCCAGAACGCCGTCTCTGATCCTGTCCCCGGCCACCGAAAAGCTCCACGCGGAGTACCGCGAATATGTTCCGTTTCTCTGCGGCGACACCGTGGTGCTGAGTTCCCTGATCGAGGCGTCGACCCGGTTCATCGAGGGTCATCCGGCATTTCCGATCCCGCCGGTGCCCTGTGCGCATTCACCCGAAAACTGAGATTTCAGAAAGGCCTATGGCATGACCCATTCCCGTCCGAACCGCCGTCAGATGCTTGCACTTCTCGCCGGGAGCGCGGCGAGCCTGCACCTGCCGCTGAGGCCGGCGCGGGCCGACCGGTCGCTCGATACGGCCGCCGCCGTGCGGTCGCTGCCGGGCGATCTGGGGGCAAACCGCCGTGTCGCCGTCGTCGGCGCGGGCATTGCCGGGCTGACGACGGCCTGGCGGCTTGCGCAGGCCGGGTTCGACGTCACCGTGCTTGAGGCCGGTGGCCGCTATGGTGGCCGCAGCCTGACCGTGCGTCCGACCGATCCGGCCTATCGCCGCTACTACCGGGAGCGTTACGGCATCACCGAGGCCAGCTATGAAGACCGGTTCGCTGAAGTGAACGGGCCCGAACAGCTCTGCACCTTTTTCGACGATGGCTGGGACCCGGAACGCGAGGAGCATCCCCAGGAACTGTACCTGAATGCCGGGCCGGGCCGCATCCCGAGTTTTCACGTCGCGGTGCTCGATCTCTGCCGCGAGATCGGGGTGGAGCTGGAGCCCTTTACCTTTGTCTCGCGGTCGAACCTGGTCCAGTCGGAGGTCTTCAATGGCGGCACGCCGGTCCAGATCCGGCAGATCAAGCACAATATGCGTGGGGAACTGGCGGAGTATCTGGTGCAGATGCTCGACAGCGGCGCGTTCGTGGAACGCTTCAACGGCGCCGAGGCCGAGATTTTCCGCAGGTTCCTGACCAATTTCGGAGACCTCAGCGTCGAGGATGGGAAGCTGTCCTACATCTCGACCGCCCGTGCCGGCCATGAAGTTCAGCCCGGGGCCTGGCAGAACGCCGGAAAGCTCAAGCCGAGCTTCGAGATGGACGAGATGCTGGCCTCCGAGCTCTGGATCGAGGATCCCGAGTCCGGTGCGCTGAGCTATTTCCACTATAACGACATGCGCGAGTACTGGCAGGCCTCGCTGATGCAGCCGCGGGGCGGGATGGACATGATCTGGCAGCATCTGCTGCGCCAGCCCGTGCCCGGCGGCAGCATGGTGATCGATCTGGTCACGCTGAACGCGCCGGTCAGCCGGATCGCCGAGACCGAGGGCGACGGCGTCGCCGTGACCTGGACCGAAGGCGGTTTGGATCGGACGGAGACCTTCGACTATTGCGTCTCGACCATGGCGCCCAACCTGCTGGCGGGCGTGCTCGATGGCTATGATGCGCGATTCAGCAACGCGCTGGCGGCCGTTGCTCAGACCCCGGCCTGCAAGGTCGGCTGGCAGGGCAGGAGCCGCTTCTGGGAGGAAGAAGACCAGATCTTTGGCGGGATCAGCTGGACCGACGATGTCATCAGCCAGATCTGGTATCCGGCGGACGGCTATCTGGGCCGTACCGGCGTGCTGACCGGCGCCTATAACCGTGCCGCGCCGGCGGCGGAGTTCGGCAAGCTGTCCCACGAGGACCGGCTGGCGGCGGCGCTGGCGGGCGGCGAGAAGCTGCATCCGGGCTTTGCCGACAAGATCCATGCAGACCGGGGCGTGTCGATCGCCTGGGAACATATGCCCCATCAGGTCGCCGGCTGGGCGGACGAGACGTCCGAGACCCAGCCCGACATCTATGCGGTGATCACCGATCTGCCGAAGGGGCGGCTCTATCTGGCGGGCGATTTCGCCTCGCACACGCCGGGCTGGATGGAAGGGGCGGTGCGTTCGGCCCATCTGTCGGCCAAGCATATCGCCGAGCGGGTCGCAGGCGGGGAGACCGCCGTTGCGAAATGAGCGTGCCCGATCCGGTCGGCGCGGATCATTTCGTGCCGGTGGCGTACCACATGATGTTGTCCATGTGGATGCTGCCGTCGGGCCGGGCGAACTGCGCGAAAGCGCCCTTCACGGCGGCTTCGACCTTGTCGGCGCCGACCTTTTCCATCGCCTCCTGGATCGATCCGGCGGAGCGTTGGCCGCGCCATCCGATATCGGCATCGGCATAGATGAAGGGGGTGTTGACCTCGGCCATGGCGACATCGCTGAGGCCCGCCTCAGTCAGAAGGGATGTCAGCATGCCCGGCTTTGAAAATCGGTACTCGGGGAATTGCGCGTCCGGCGTGCCGAGCAGGTCGGTAATGGCGGTGAAAACGGCATTCTCGTCCACCTGCTCCGGCGCACCGAAGATCGCCACCGACAGCTTGCCGCCCGGTTTCGTCACGCGCACCAGATCCGCGAGCCCGCTGGCCGTGTCGGGAACGAACTGGATCACGTTCACGCAGAGCACCGCGTCGAAGCTGTCGTCGGCGAAGGGCAGCGCGCCGACGCTGGCGACCTGCAGATCGGCTCCGGGCAGCCGCGTCCTGGCCACCGTGACGGAGTTCGCCGCGACATCGACCGCGGTCACCTGCGCGCCGCGCTTCTGCGCCAATACCGACGCCCCGCCCGCCGCGCAGCCGGCATCGAGAAACGCCGTGCCCGCACCGGTGCCGGTCGCATCCAGCATCGCGTCCCAGAGCGGGATGGAGGTGGGTTCCTGGATTTCGGCCCAATCCTTGGCCTCCGCCCCCCAGAGATCCCCCGTGGATTTTGTGTCCGGCATGGCGACTGTCTCCCGAGAATCCAGATTAATTTTCATAATCTTTGCCCATTTATCGTCGATTGGTGTAGTCAATTCTGTGGCGCAGGAGGATTTATTGAGTGCTAGAAGGTCGGGAGCCGTCGGGCCGAAGGCACTGACGGGGCGCGCTCTGGGCAGGGGATGTAGGCAATGAGTGTGGAAGAATGGCTCGAAAATCTGGGGCTGGCGAAATACGCGACCGTTTTTGCGGCACATGACATCGATCTGGAGGTTCTGGCGGAGCTGAGCGATGCCGATCTGGTCGAGATCGGCGTCGCCTCGCTCGGCCACAGAAAGAAGATCCTGAAGGCCGCGAAAGAGGCCGCGCATCCCGCAGCCCCCGAGCCCCGGGCCCAAGCCGTCCAGGCCCCCAAGCCGCGTGAAGCCGAACGGCGGCAGCTGACGGTGCTCTTTTGCGATATGGTGGGCTCCACCACGCTCTCCGCGCGCTTCGATCCCGAAGAGGTCGGGATCGTTTTCGGCAAGTACCAGGATGCCGTGGCGGCGGTGGTCAAGAAATTTGGCGGGTTCGTCGCGAATTACCTCGGCGACGGGATCGTGGCCTATTTCGGCTATCCCACCGCCCACGAGAACGACCCCGAGCGCGCGGTGCGCGCGGCGCTGGAGATCGTCGAGGCCGTGGGCGCCCAGTCCGACCCGGTGGGCAAGCCGCTCTCCTGCCGTGTCGGCATCGCCACCGGGCTCGTCGTGGTGGGCGATGTCTTCGGCGCGACCGACCAGCAGAACAGCGTCGTGGGCGAGACCCCCAACCTGGCCGCGCGGCTCCAGGCGGTGGCCGCGCCGGGACAGGTCATCGTGAGCCCGGTGACGCGCAATCTGTTGCCGTCCTCGGTGCGCTCCGACAAGCTTTATCCGATCGAGCTCAAGGGCATCGCAGAGCCGATCACACCCTTTGTGGTCACCTCGATCGTGGAAACCACGGCCACGGCGCTCGATGCCGGGGACGGGCCGATCTTTGGCCGCGATCCGGAGGCGGCGCTGCTGCGGACCCGCTGGCAGGCGGCGCGGGACGGCGACGCGCAGCTCGTGCTGCTGTCCGGGCAGGCAGGGATCGGCAAGTCGCGCCTGGCGGCGGCCTTCATCGACGAAGTGTCGCGCGAGGATGCGCGGGTGAACGAATATTTCGGGTCGAGCTTTCACACCGCGTCGGCCTATCACCCGATCGCCATCGCCATCGAACGCGCCGCCGAGATCGCGCGCGAGGACGACCCCGCCACCCGGCTGGACAAGCTCGACAAGCTGATGGTGGCCGCGGGGCTCGATCCCGACGAGGCCGGGCCCTTCATCGCACCGCTTCTGGGGGTGGATCCCGGGACCCGCTATCCGTCGCCGGGCATCGCGCCTTCGGCGATGAGCGACCGTGCGTTCGAGCTCCTGGCGGACATGCTGCTCTTCCGCTGGCGGGACAAGCCGCATCTGGTGCTCTTGGAGGACGCGCACTGGATCGACCCGACCACGACCGAACTCTTGCACCATCTCTTCGCGCGGGCCGAGGGGATGCGGGTGCTGTTCCTGGTGACCTTCCGGCCGGACTATGAGGGTCTGCGCCGCGACACGCCGGTCAACAAGACCCTGATCGAACTGACGCGCCTGCCGCGAACGCAAGGGCTGGAGCTGATCAAACGGGTCTGTGGCGGGCGCAAGCTGCCCGAAAAGCTCATCGATCATATCATCGACCGCACCGACGGGGTGCCGCTCTATGTCGAGGAGATGACCAAGTCGATCCTTGATTCCGTCGATCTGGTCGAGCGCGACGGGCGGCTGGAGCTGAGCGCGCCGCTGACGTCCCTGGCGATCCCCTCGACGCTGAAGGATTCGCTGATGTCGCGGCTCGACAAGCTGTCGCCGGTCAAACAGATCGCGCAGGTCAGCTCGGTCCTGGGGCGGCGGTTTTCGCGCTCGCTGCTCAGTACCGTGGCCGAGGCCGGCACGGCGGAGCTCGACTTTTCGCTCAAGCAGCTGGTCGATGCCGAACTGCTCTATGTCAGCGGCGGCAACGAGGATCCGATCTATACCTTCAAGCACGCGCTCATTCGCGACGCGGCCTATGAGAGCATGCTCAACAGCCGCCGGGCGGAGCTGCACCGCCGGGCCGCCGAAGCGCTGGTGGCGAGCTTTGCCGAGCAGACCGAAACCCAGCCCCAGGTCGTCGCCGCCCATTTCGAACGTGCCGGCAAGGCCGAGCGCGCGGCCGAATACTGGCTGAAATCCGGGCGCAAGGCGATGGCCGCGAGCGCGATGACCGAGGCCTTGAGCCATCTGGAACGCGGGCTGGCGATGCTCGACCGGGTCGCCGACGAAAACCGCCGCAAGGTGCTGGGCTTCGGGCTGCACAGCGCGATGGGGCTGGCGCAGATCTCGCTCAAGGGCTGGCACGCGATGGAGGTCGAACAGCATCTGCAGCCGGCCTTTGAGCTGGGCGAGCAGGTCGGCCAGAACCAGGATCTGCTGATGGTGATCTACGGGCTCTGGATCCATTGGCTGAACCGCGCGGATTTCGAACGCTCCGCCGCCTGGATCGAACAGGCCGAACGCCGGGCCGTCGCCGGTGACAACGAAGGCTGGCCGTTGGTCATCCACACCATGAAGCTCGTGCAGGAGCGCTGGTGCGGCAGCCATGCGGGCGTCCATGAACAGGCCGAAAAGGTCCTCTCGCTCTACGACCCGGCGGCCCACAGCCATTTCGTCCATATGTTCGGCAACGATCCCAAGGTGCTGGCCTACGGGTTCCGGTCCTGGTCGCAATGGCTGGAGGGCGACACGGCTGCGGCGCTTTCCGACACCGCCGAGTGTGAAACCGCCTCGCTGGCCGTGGGGCATCCGTTCGACCGCTGCTGGCAGCTGCTGGTCGGGAGCCTCGCCTATTACTTTACCGGTGACCGGGACTCGCTGGCCCGCAATCTCGCCGAGGCCAAGGAGCTCGCCGAGGCGCAGAATGTCGATTTCGTGAATTATGTGGTGGGGCCGGTCTGGACCGGGTTGCTGCATATCCTCGACAAGAAATGGGATGCCGCGATCGCCGCGATGACCCCGGGGATCGAGGTGTGGAAGGCCACTGGCGGCGGCGTGATCCTGCCCTTCTGGGAAGGGTCGCTGGCCGTCGCCCATGCCGGGGCGGGGCGGCGCGAGGTGGCGCGCGATCTGCTCGACGGGGCCATCGCGCGGGCCGAGGAAACCGGAGAGACCTGGTATCTGCCGGAGTTGCATCGCCTTCTGGGAGGCGTTCTGGCGGGGGCCGACGAGAGCGGGGCGCGGCAAAGCCTGGCCAGGGCGCGGGCGCTGGCCGAGCAGAGCGGCGCGCTCGAAGTGGCGCGGCGCGTCGATGCCGATCTCAGCCAGTATGCCGCCTGAGCCCGGGCCCGACCGGCGCATGGCGCCGGTGATCGGTCGCCCGGACAGTGCCGTTGCCGCGCTCGGCGCGTGCTTGCGGATTGAATTCTGATGAATTGATTTGAGAGGAGCTGTGTGCCGGGATGACGAAGCATGTGCCATTGCCCGCACCGGACACGGTCAATTCCCACTACGCGCCCCGCGCCGGAATGGTCGCGGCCTATGAGCGTTACTTCCGCTCGGGCGTCTATGACGAGCGCTACCCGCGGGCGAACCCCTGGGTTCTGAGCCGGATCCGCAAGCTCCTGCCCGAAGGCGGGCATGTCATCGATTACGGCTGCGGCAGCGGGCGGTACCTCTTTGCGCTGCGCGGGCATGCAGGAAAGGCGGCGGGCTTCGACGTCAGCCCGGCCGCGCTCGATCTGCTTTCGGCGCGCGCAGGCGAGGCGCGCTGGCCCGATCTGGGCGTGCTCGGCCCCGACCCCGAGGCTCTGGACAGCCATTGCGCAGCCCATGGGCCCGCCGATCTGGTGCTCTGCCTCTTCGGAGTGCTGGGGCATATGCGCTGCCGGGCGGAGCGCGAGGCCGCGCTGCGGCGCATGGCCGGCCTGCTCCGCCCCGGATCGGGCCGCCTGATCCTGTCGGTGCCCAACCGCTGGCGGCGCTTTTATGCCGAGCAGCTGCGCACCGGGACCGACGGGGCGATCCGCTATACGCGGGCGCTGCGCGACGCGCCGCTGCAGATGCACTATCAGCTTTACGGGCCGGCGCGGGTGCGCGCGGAGCTTGCCGCGGCGGGGCTGCGCCTGGAGGCGCTGCGGGCCGAAAGCGTGTTCGGCGAGAGCCTCCTGACCCGGAACGGGCTTGCGCGGCGCGTCGATCGGGTGGTTGCGCCGGTGCTGCCCGCGGCGGCCGGTTACGGGCTGCTCGCCGTCGCGGCGCCGATGGCCGGGTCGACCACTGGTCCGATCACTGAACAGATGACCGGTGACGCATCGTGACAGGATCTGCGCGCCTCTTCTGCGCTGCTGCGGTCCTCGTTTGTGCGATGCTTCTGCAGGCGCCCGGACCCGCGGCGGCCCAGAGTGCCGCTGCGCCCTCAGAAGGCGAAGTCTCGGGACGGTTGGAGCGCATTCTCCAGAGAGGGAGGCTGATCGTCGGGGTCAAGGCCGATTATCCACCCTGGGGGATGATCGGCGCGGGCGGCGAGATCGTCGGGCTGGAGCCGGACCTGGCCCGCGACCTCGCCACACGCCTCGGTGTCAGCCTGGAGCTGGTGGCGGTGAGCGCGGCCAACCGGCTGCAATGGCTCGAACAGGGCCGCGTGGATGTGGTGATCGCGACCATGGGCGACACCGAGGAACGGCGCGGGATCTCGGACCTGCTGCAGCCGCATTACTATGCCAGCGGCGTCCGTCTGCTGGCGCCCGAGGACAGCCCCTTCGGCGACTGGGGACAGCTGCGAGGGCGGACCGTCTGTCTTGTCGACGGCGCCTATTTCAACCGGACCCTGGTCGAGCGCTATCTGCTCCGCCCGTTGATATTCCAGGGCAATCGCGAGGCGCTGCTGGCGCTGGCGGACGGCCGCTGCGTCGGCTGGGCCTTCGACGACACCGTGCTCGCCCAGCTTGTGCGCGCCGGCGAGGTGCCGGGTTATGAGCCGCAGCTCCCCGCGATCCTGACGACACCCTGGACCATCGCGGTCGCCAAGGGGGAAGGTGCCGCGTCGCTCGGCCGGATCCTGTCCGACAGCATCGCCGACTGGCACCGCAGCGGCACGATCGCGCGCACCGAGGCGGACTGGGGGCTGCCGCCCACGGAGTTCGTGGCGCGTCAGAGCGCGCTCTGGTCGGCCCTGGATGGCGGGGGCGCGCTGGTCTGCCGGCGGGGCGCCGAGGGCCGCTTCCCGGCGGAGTGCCTGTCCGACCGTATCGCCCGCAGCGGCAACGGTACGGTCGCGGTGCCGCCCTGGGCCGCGCATCTGGGCGGCTGGCTGGGCCTCTCGCCCGAGCTGCTCTTTGACAGCTACACCCGCAGCCAGCTTGCCGGCGGGCTCGGCGTCACGGTGCTGCTGAGCGCCGTGGCGATTGTCGGCGCGCTCATCTTCGGAGTGGCGGCGGGCTGGCTCGACACCGCGCTCTGGCGGCGCGGCGGGGTGGCCTGGCTGCTGCGGCTGCCATTGCAGGGCTTCTTTGCCGTCGCGCGGATGACACCGCCGATCCTGCAGCTCTACATGGTGTTCTTCGGGCTGGGCGCCATGATGGCGAGCTCCTACGCGATCACGCCAGGCGCCTTTCTGACCGCTGCGGTCGTGTTTTCGGCCTATGCCGGGTCTGCCAACGCGGTCCTCGTGGCCCATAGCCTGCGCCACATGCAGGCGCGCCATCCCGAACGGTCCCTGACGGCGCTCCTGCCCGGGGCGACCGAGCGGGTGTTTGACGGGCTGATGGCCTCCTGCGTCAACATCGTGAAGGCCGCGGGCATGGCCAGCACCATCGCCGTGGCCGAGGTGATCTCGGTCGCCAATACGCTGATCGCCGAGGGCGGCGATGCGCGCACGGTGATGAACCTGCTGCTGGTCTTCTATTTCCTCTTCGTGCTCGCCGTCGTCTGGCTCTTCGGGGCGATCCGGCGCCGGCTTGTCGCCCACCGCGCAGAGGTCGGATCATGATCCCGGAGCTTCTGTCCCAGACCGGGCTGCTGGCGGGCGGTTTCGCGATCAATATCGCGATCTCGGTCGCGGCAATGGTGCTGGGCACGGCGCTCGGCGCGGTTCTGGGGCTCATGCGCTATGTCGGGGGCGTTGCCGCGCGGGTGGCCGGGCTGCTGACCAACCTCTGCCGCAATGTGCCGAGCTTCGTGCTGCTGTTCTATCTGGCCTTTCTTCTGCCGGTGGAGTTTCAGTGGGACGGGGCGTTCTATCTGTTCCCGGTCTGGGTGAAGGCCGCGGTTGCGCTGACCATTCCGGTGATCGGCTTCGCGTCCGACCAGTTCCTGGGATTCCGCCGCCAGCTGGCCGAGGGGGAGGACGGGGCGGACCTCGTCTTCCTCGCGCTTTCAACACTTCGTCACGGGGTCCGAAGGCTTCGCGCATTCCAGCCTCCACCACC
>JBCDBB010000022.1:0-33612 GCA_039184415.1 Pseudomonadota bacterium | reverse complement strand
CGGGACGCGAACTCAAACGATGGTCCCAAAGCGGAGTGACGTCTTTGAACCCAGACCGACGAAAGGGCCATCGAGTCCGGCGCGACGGTATTCGATAGCAGTCGGCGACAACGCGCGTTCCGGTTGAGCGCTGCCCGCCCGTCTGTCAACCATCAATGGGTGGTCGCGCAGGATCAGGAGGTCAACTCGACCCGCGGATCGCTGTGTTCGACCGGCTCCGCCCCCCAATCCGCACTCTGCATCTCGTGCAGGCGGCTTGCCGTACGCTCGAACTCGAAGGACCCCGCACCCTCCAGATACAGCCGCTCCGGGATGTCCGCGGCGGTCACGATGAGTTTCACGTGAGCCTCGTAGAGCGTGTCGATCAAGGTCACGAAGCGTTTGGCCTCATTGAACTTGTTGATGTCCAGAACCGGCACGTCCTCCAGGATCAGTACCCGTACCGCACCCGCGACGGCCAGATAGTCGGCAGGACCCAACGGCTGGCCGCACAGATCCCAGAAAGACACCCGCGCCACCCCGTTGCGGAAACGCGGCAGCTCGACATCGCGACCTTTGACGTGGAGCACGAGCCCTTCCTGACGCGCGATGCCGTAACCGCGCACCACATTGGCCGCCGCTTCGGAGGAGAGCGGGCCGCGCTGTTCGCGCTTGGCGCCGGCCAGCTCCTGCCAGATCAGATCGACCTTGGCCCGGTTGTCCGCATTGGCGGGATAGAAGTAGACTTGCTCTCCCGAGAGACGATCCTGGCGGTAGTCCGTCGGGCTCGCCAGCTCCCACACCGTCAGCTTTTCCTTGATCATCTCGATGAACGGCAGGAACAGCTGCCGGTTCAATCCATCCTTGTAAAGCTCGTCCGGATGCCGGTTCGACGTCGCGACAACCACGACACCGGCATCGAAAAGCCGTTCGAACAGCCGCCCGACAATCATCGCGTCGGTGATGTCTGTGATTTGCAGTTCATCGAACGCGAGCAGCCGGACCTCTTGGATGATCTTGTCGGCGACCGGCGCCAGCGCGTCATCCACTCCCCGCTTGCGCGCTTCCGTCATTCCGGCATGCACCTCTTGCATGAAGGCGTGGAAATGCACCCGCCGCTTGGGTACCGAGATGTGCGTGACGAAGAGGTCCATCAGAAAGGACTTGCCGCGTCCGACCCCGCCCCAAAGGTAGAGCCCAGCGATCGGTTCGGGTTTGGCCCCGCGACCGAACAGGCCGCGTTTGGGCGGGGGCGCGGCGAGTGCGGTGCGGATGCGCTCGAACTCCGGCAGAACGGCCTCTTGCGCGGGATCCGGGCGAATCGTGCCCTCGGCCGCGCGCGTCCCATAGATGTATTTGAGCGGCGTCATAGCGCAGGCCTAACGCCTGTGCCCGGCCGGCGGAACGCGCGACAGGGCCGCACTGGGCCCGGTCGCGGACCGAAGTCAGCGGCGCAGCGCGCCGGTGGCCACCATGGCATCGTGCATGGCCGTCCAATGGGCCAGCAACGCGTCGCTGACATTCTGGTCTTCCGTGGTCTGCACAAAGCGGCGTTTGACACGGGGCGGAACACGGCGCGAGGCAGGGCGGCGAGTAGAGGCGGCAGAGAGTTTGCGGTTCATGACAGCGCTCCTTGCGGTGATCACCAAAGGCTCGTCTGCCTTGGTTAACAACGGGTAACGCGCGCGCCCGAACCAGTGCGGACAGTTTACGTTTGCTTAACCGACCCATCAACAATTCGCGTTTGACGCGTGGGCTTCTGCCGCGCGACAGACACTCTATGACCCGCGCGCCCCTCATCACTCCGGTCCTCGTGGCCGGATGCGTGATCCTGATGGTGAGCTTTGCGATCCGCGCCACATTCGGGGTGTTCCAGATCCCCGTCGCCGAGGAGTTTGGCTGGGCGCGGGCAGAGTTCTCCATGGCCATCGCGCTGCAGAACCTCGCCTGGGGGATCGGTCAGCCGATTTTCGGTGCCATCGCCGAACGGCTTGGCGACCGACGCGCCATCGTGCTCGGCGCTTTGCTCTATGCATTGGGGCTGGTTCTGTCGGCCTTCGCCACGACGCCGCTCGCACACCAGACGCTCGAGTTCATCATCGGGTTCGGCATCGCCGGAACGGGCTTTGGTGTGATCCTGGCCATCGTCGGCCGGGCGTCCAGCGACGAAAACCGGTCCATGGCGCTCGCCGTCGCCACGGCCGCGGGTTCCATGGGACAGGTCATCGGCCCGCCCGCTGCCGAGGCGCTGCTGACAATAATGCCCTGGCAGTCGGTTTTCATCGTCTTCGCCGGTGCCATTCTGTCGGTCCTGTTCTGCCTGCCGTTCATCAAGAGCGGGACACCGGCCAGCCGAGCGGAGCTCGAGGAAAGCCTTGGACAGGTCCTTACCCGCGCGTTCCGAGACCCGTCCTACACGCTGATCTTTTTGGGTTTTTTCTCCTGTGGCTATCAGCTCGGGTTCATCACCGCGCATTTCCCGGCCTTCGTGACCGAGGTTTGCGGACCGATCGCGGCGGGCGGGCTGCTCCATGGAATGGGCATCACGACAACCTCGGCGCTCGGCGCTGTCTCTATCGCCGTGATCGGTCTTGCCAATATCGGCGGCACGCTGGCGGCGGGCTGGCTCGGCAACCGGTTTCCTCGCAAGAACCTGCTGGCGATGATCTATTTCGCCCGCACGATCGTCTCGGCCTGGTTCATTCTGACACCGATGACGCCGGCAACGGTTCTGATTTTCGCGTTGATCATGGGCTCGCTGTGGCTGGCCACGGTCCCGCTCACCTCCGGCCTCGTCGCCCATATCTACGGGCTGCGCTACATGGGTACGCTCTATGGCGTGATCTTTTTCAGCCACCAGCTCGGAAGCTTCCTCGGCGTCTGGCTCGGGGGGCAGCTTTATGACATCTATGGCAGCTACGTGCTCGTCTGGTGGGTCGGCGTGGGCGTGGGCGCATTCAGCGCGCTGGTCCACCTCCCGGTCCGGGAACGCCCCACGACTGCGCCGGCCGCAGCCTAAAGCGGGTTTTCAGGCAGCAATCCCTCCGCGACGAGCGCCTCCGCCCAACCTTCGGCATGCTCGAAAAGATGCGTCCTCCATCCCCGCGCAGCGGCGGCATCGATGTTTTCGGGCTTGTCGTCAACGAAAATCAAGCTGTCGCCGGGATGACCGGTCTGCTCTTCGAGAACCTGGAAAATCTCCGGCTCGGGCTTCAGAATCCCAAGCTCGCCAGAGACAAAGCGCAGGTCGAACTCCTTGAGCACAGGATAGGCCCGTTCGGCCACAGCCAGCGGCCCGGCTCCGAAGTTCGTCAGTGCATAGACCGGCACGCCCTGCGCGCGCAGCGCGCGGAGCAGCACGGCAGAGCCGTCGATCCCAGGCGACGCGATCTCCAGCCAGCGGTCGTGCCAGAACCGAATTGCGGTCGCATGGTTGGGATGAGCCTCGGCCAACTCATAGATGCTGTCGCGAAACGGTGCGCCGCGGTCGATCTGCTCGTTGACCTCGTAGAGCGGCACTTCGGCGAAGAGCGCGCGCCGCTGCGCCTCACCGATCTCGCGGTCATAGAATGCTTCTGGATCCCAGTGCAGCAACACCCGTCCCAGATCGAACACGACCGCTTCGATAGCCATCCCAAACCCCTCGCTACGACAGTGCCCGGTCGAGCGACTGCAGGAACCGTGACCGGTCGGCTTTGGAAAAACCCCCGCCGCTGCCCTGGAAAAACGGATCCGCGCTGCGCAGCGACGCCATCAGATCGCGCTGCGCGAGCCGCGGCCCGATATTGCGGGCATCCAAAACCTCCCCGGTGAAGGTGAGCACGACAGCACCCGCCTCGATCGCTCGCGCGGCCAGCGGAACATCGGCGGTCACACAGACGTCACCCGGCTGCGCGGCCTCCGCGATCCAATTGTCGGCCGCGTCCGGGCCTTCCGTCACATAGACCATCTCGACCTCCGGAAAGGCCGAGGGCCGCACGCCGCCATCGCTGACCATCACCGCAGGCACGCCACGCCGGCTGGCGACACGCGCGACCTCGGCCTTGACCGGGCAGGCATCGGCATCGACCAGAACGCGCACTTTCGGCTCCTCTTTGACTGCGCCGGACCAAGCCGCGCGCCGAGCTCGCTGTCAAGATCGTCACCGTGGCTTTGGCACCCCGACGTCCCGCCGCCAATGACGCCACGTTCCAGATGACCTTTGTCGCCCGGCTTGGCACCGCTTCCCTTACCGTCGAAGGAGGAAGCATTCGTGACCGACTTTCCGCATCTGTTCGCGCCGCTCGATCTGGGCCATGCCACGTTGCCAAATCGCGTGCTCATGGGTTCCATGCATACAGGGCTGGAGGAAACCGGCGATTGGGGCCGGGTCGCAGCCTTTTACGCGGAGCGCGCCCGCGGGCAGGTCGGGCTCATGGTGACCGGCGGGATGGCCCCGAACCGCGAAGGGGCGGTGCTACCCGGCGCTGCGGGGATGTACGGGCCGGACGATGTAGCCAATCATCGTATCGTGACCGACGCCGTTCATGCCGATGGCGGCCGGATCGCGATGCAGATCCTCCACGCCGGTCGCTATGCTTACTCATCCGAAGCGGTCGCACCCTCTGCGATCAAATCCCCGATCTCGCCCTTTCCGCCGCATGCGCTCGACGAAGCTGGCGTCGAGAAACAGATCGCCGACATCACACAAGCCGCCGCTCTGGCACGCGAGGCCGGCTATGACGGTGTCGAGATCATGGGATCGGAGGGGTACTTTCTCAATCAGTTCCTGGTGACCCGCACTAACAAGCGCACGGACGACTGGGGCGGAAGCTACGCCAACCGCATGCGCCTGCCGGTAGAGGTCGTGCGCCGGACGCGGGCCGCTGTCGGCACAGACTTCATCCTGATCTATCGGTTGTCGATGATCGATCTCGTGCCCGAGGGATCGAACTGGGAGGAAGTCGTCCAGCTCGCCCGCGCGATCGAGGCCGCCGGCGCCAGCATCCTCAATACCGGGATCGGTTGGCACGAGGCCCGCGTGCCGACCATCGCCACGAGCGTGCCTCGCCGCGCCTTCACCTGGGTGACAAAAAAACTCATGGGCGAGGTATCGATCCCGCTGATCACATCGAACCGTATCAACACCCCTGAAGTGGCCGAAGCCGTACTGGCCGACGGCTGCGCGGACATGGTGTCGATGGCCCGCCCGTTCCTGGCCGATGCCGATTTCGTGGCAAAGGCCTCCAGAGGATGCGCGGCACAGATCGCGCCCTGTATCGCCTGCAACCAGGCCTGCCTCGACCACACCTTTTCGGGTAAGATCTCATCCTGCCTCGTCAATCCCCGCGCCTGTCACGAGACGGAATTGATCATCGCGCCCACCACCTCTCCGAAATCCATCGCCGTCGTCGGCGCCGGGCCGGCCGGGCTGTCCGCAGCAGTCACAGCAGCGGCGCGCGGACATCGCGTGACCTTGTTCGAGCGCGATACGATGATCGGCGGTCAGTTGAACCTGGCTCGCCGGGTGCCGGGCAAGGAAGAATTCGACGGGCTTGTCGACTGGTTTGCCGAAGAAGTCGCGCGGACCGGTGTCAATCTGTGGCTCAACCACTCGGCGGTCGGGGCCGACCTGAGTGGCTTCGACGAGATCATCATTGCGACCGGCGTGGTGCCTCGAGACCCAGACATCCCCGGTAAAGACGCGCCCCATGTCATTGGCTATTCCGACGCGCTCCGCGGTGCCCCCGTCGGCCGCCATGTTGCGATACTGGGGGCCGGTGGGATCGGTTTCGATGTCGCACATGCGCTGGCCCATCGTGATCACAGCCCGACAACCGATCTACCGGCCTGGCTACGCGAATGGGGGGTGTCCGACCCAGAGACCCGGCGCGGCGGACTGGCACCAAGTGGTCCTAATCCGACGCCTGCGCCGCACAAGATCACACTGATGCAGCGCAAGGCGGAAAAGCCGGGCAAGCGTTTGGGCAAAACCACAGGATGGATTCACCGGGCCGGCCTGAAGATGAAAGGCGTGGCGATGATCGGGGGCGTCACCTACGACCATATCGGCCCAGACTACGTCGCGATCTGGCGCAGTGGCGAATCCGGCCTCGACCATATTCCCGCAGATACGGTCGTTTTGTGCACCGGACAGCTGTCAAACAGGCGACTCGCGGAGGTTCTGGCATCACACGATCATCCCATTCACGTGATCGGAGGCGCAGATTTGGCCACCGAATTGGATGCAAAACGGGCAATTGACGCAGGGGCACGGCTAGCTGCAGCGCTCTGATCCCCTTATTCTCCCCTTTTGGAACCACCGCACGTAACGTAATGTGATTGTTGATTGCATGATCGCCATAAACATGTTTGACATAATTCTACAATTTCGAAATTGACGGCGAATTGACGAAATATTACCTCTAATTCGCCACAATTCGAACGATATTGCGACGGATATTACGTTTCGTCATAGTGATTGGTTGGAGAGGGAAGATGGATCGACTTACAGAAATGGAGGCATTTGCGACTGTTGTCGATCAAGGTGGCTTCACGGGCGCGGCCCGAAAGCTCCAGGTATCGAAGTCTGCGATCTCAAAACATGTCTCGTCGCTCGAGGCGCGGCTGGGCGTGCGGTTGCTCAATCGCACCACCCGGCGCGTGAACCCGACCGAGATCGGGCTGGTCTACTACGAACGGGCTCAGGAGGTGCTGGTCGCTGCACGCGAAGCGGACGGCATGGTCGGCGCGTTGCAGAGCGAGCCGGAGGGTTTGCTCCGGGTCGCGGTCACGCCGGATTACGGTCGCTCGGTCATTGCGCCCCGGCTTTCCGAATTTCTGGAAGCCTACCCGTCCGTTTCCGTCGATCTGGTTTTGATTGACAGGCCTGTGGAACTGAATTCGGAAGGGTTCGACCTTTCAATTGCTCCCGGCGCTGCCAGCACGAGCAATGCGCAATCGCGCATTCTGGACAGTTACGCGCTGGAACTGGTCGCGGCACCCGCGTACCTCGACGCGCACGGCCATCCCGCGCGTGTCGAGGACCTCGTATCCCACGTGCTTCTCCATGGCGGCGGTGGCGAGGTGGACGGCGCCTGGCGCCTTACGGCGCAGACCGGCGAGGTGCGCACGGTGCGGGCCCGGCCCCGGATCGCGATTAACAATTCCGAAGTGGTCGCGGACATGACACTGCAGGGGCTCGGGCTGGCCCTTTTGCCCGACTATGTCATCGGCGACGCTCTCCGCGACGGCCAGCTGCGCCGCGTTATTCCCAGCCTGCCGACCCAGACCCGGCACATCGTCGCCACGCTGCCGCCGAAGCGGCATCTCAACCCGCGCGTTTCGGCTTTCCTGGATCTCTTCGACAGGTCCGGTTCCAACGGGTTCACCGGCAACACGTCCACAGCGTCACGCTAAGCCCGTCACGGCGGCAGCAACCCCGCCGTGACCCGCCTGTTCAACGCCCGTCCCGCCTCGGTGCGGTTGTCGGCGCGCGGGGCGAGATACCCGGCTCCTTCAACCCGCAGGCGCGCACGCGGAACGCCGTACTTTTCGACCAGCCGGTTGGCCACCGCCTGGGCACGGCTCCGCGAAACGCGGATGTTGCCCTCGAGCGTTCCGGTCGTATCCGTATTGCCGACGAGCACGATCTGCACGTCCGGGGTTTCGGCGATATAGGCCGCAAGGGACGCCAGCGACGGGTGATCCTCCCCGCTCAGTTCCACGGACCCGAAGGCAAAGCTGACATCTTCCAGAACCATCTCCCCCCTGGCCGCAAAGGCCTCGGCCGGGTCTTGCAGCGCGGTGTCCTCCGTGCTCGATGTATCGGACCCGGTCTGCGTCTCAGCTGCTTGCGCGTCGCCCTCAACAAGCGGCGAGGCCGGCACAGCGGGCAGATCCGGGCTGTCTTCCGTCGCCTCCACTTCCGCTTCGGTCAACGGCGTGATCAGATCGACCTGAAGATAGACCAGATCTCCGCTCGCGCTCACCAGGATGGACGCCAGCGCAGCGCCCTCGTCTTCCATGCTGTCTCGCGCGCCAGAGACATATCGGAAACTCCCAAGATCCACATACATGCCGGGGAGCGGAAGGACCTCCAGACGGTGCCGGAAATCAAAACCGCCGCAGGTCAGGTCAATGCAGGATAAAACGACTTCGAAGCCCTGCTCTGTCAGGCTCTCGGACAAGGCCCGGATGGTATCCGCCATTGCGCCGGGCGTGTTGGGCATCCGGTAGGACTGGCGCAGACGTGTCCCGTTCATCTCGAGAAACGGCACGTCGTCGCCGCTCCAAACACCTTCGGCAACGCCATAGCGACCCGGCGGGTCGCTCACCTCACCTGTTTCCTGAGCATTGGACGGCAGATCCGCCAGCAACTGCTCAGATGCGGCCGAAATCCCCGGCGCCACCAGCCCGGCCAGAACCAGCCCCAACGCCGGGGCGCGCATCAGGACATCCCCAAGGGTCTGCGCATCGGGGCAACGCGATAGTGATAACCCGCCGACTGGGCAAACCCCAATTCGGCGAACAGGCGCCGCGCCACGGCGTTTTTGGCCACAACCGCGAGCGCCAAGGTCGAGCAGCCCCGGGCCGCCGCCCAATGCGCAGCGCGCAACAGCATCATGCGTCCGACGCCTTCCCCTCGGTGGGCAGGCAGAACATGGAGCGCATGAACCATCGCAATCGGGCCATCCACGGCGACCAGCGCCGCGCCGACAGGCATATCGCCCAAGCGCCCGAGGATCGCGCAGGCCGGCGGGGGAGCGCGTGCTATCACATCCTGACGTGCCGGGCCGACGCCGCCGTCAGCCCAGATCTCGCGGCAGATCGCCAGGTCCGGCGCAGCCAGGATCGCTCGCAACGGCGGCAGTTCCCGACCGGCCAGACGGTCCACCGGTACCGTCAGCAGCAGGGACGGATCGCTTTGGCGGTAGCCAAGATCTGTAAGTATCCTGTCCAGCGCATCATCGGCATCACCGCGCAGCATGAAAAGTGGCACCTGCCCCCAGTCCGCCATCCGCGCCTCGGCTTCTGCCAGCCCGTCACGGGCGCGGGCCGGGTCGAGCGGACCGGCCCCATCGTCCCAGACTGCCGCTGACACGCGCTGGCCGCCGCCGCCGCCGCGGCGCAGACGAAACGGACCCACGAGGTCGCCGCCGGCCGGCGGCCAGGTGGCCTCCAACGCCTCGAACAGGCGAGCCGCGTCAGGACCGGCCAGAGCGGTGCTCACGGGGCGCCAACGGACAGGTCCGAAGCAAGGCGCGACACTGCGGCATCGACGCGTGCCCCATCTGTGCCCCGAACCACGACATTCACCCGATAGCCCCGCTGGTCGTGCATGGGATAGGATCCGAAGCTGAGATCCGGGAACTGCGCCGCCAGCGCGCCCAGCGGGCCGGCAATTTCACCCTCGGCGCGCTCGACCGTGAGTGACTGGCTCAGCAGAGGTGCCCCCTGCACGAGTTTCGGCAACACCCCGGCAAGCATCGCGCGAAAAATGCTGGGAACCCCGGCCATCACATGGACATTGCCCAGCGTGAACCCCGGTGCGGCCGAGATCGGATTGTCGATCAGGCTCGCGCCTTCCGGAATGCGCGCCATGCGCAGCCGGGCGGAGTTCAGTTCGATGCCGGTCGTCGCGTAGTGGGCCGCCAGAACCGCACGGGCGTCGTCGCGTACATCGATCGCCGCACCAAAGGCCTGGGCCACGGCATCAGCGGTGATGTCGTCATGGGTTGGCCCGATCCCGCCGGAGGTAAACACATAGGTATGCGCGTCGGACAGGGACCGCACCGCAGCGGCGATGGCCCCGGTCTCATCGGTCACGAAGCGCGCTTCGGCTAGGGCGATACCGTGCTTGGTCAGCTCTCCGGCCAGATGGTGCATATTGGCGTCGCGGGTCCGCCCCGACAGGATCTCGTCTCCGATCACGAGCATCGCCGCGGTCGGATTGGCCGTATCGGTCGAACCATCCGGCCCGGTCTGCGTCATCGCCCGTCTCCTTGCGGCTCTGCAGGGGTCGGTATAGGCCAACGGCCATGCGCTTTCCAACCCCGCTGGTCCCCGCGCGGCTCGTGCGCCGCTACAACCGGTTCCTGGCGGACGCGGTGCTCGAAGACGGCACCGAAGTTACCGCACATTGCCCCAATCCGGGCTCGATGATGGGCCTTAAGGACCCCGGCCTGCGGATCTGGCTCGAGTCGAATGACGACCCGAAGCGCAAGCTGAAATGGGGCTGGCGCGTAGTCGAGCTTCCCGACGGGCACTATTCCGGCATCGACACCGCAGTACCCAACCGGGTGGCCAAGGAGGCGCTCAATGCCCGCGCGATCCCCGAACTGGCCGCCTATGGCACCGTCCGTCCCGAGGTGCCCTACGGGACGCGCAGCCGGGTCGATTTCCTGCTCTCGGAGCCGGGCCTGCCGGACGCTTATGTCGAGGTGAAGAACGTTCATTTGCGCCGCGACAGCGACTGGGCGGAGTTTCCCGACAGCGTTACGACCCGCGGCGCCAGGCATCTGGGCGATCTCGCAGCGATGGTGGCGGAGGGGCACCGCGCCGTGATGCTCTACCTGGTGCAGCGCACCGACTGTGCACGGCTAAAGATGGCAGCCGACCTCGACCCGGGCTATGCTGCCGCCTTCGGGTCCGCTGCAAAGGCCGGGGTGGATATGTTATGCTATGGTACCCATGTCACGCCCGAGGAAGTGACGCTGGCTGATCGGCTCCCGATCGCGCTGTGATCACGTCTCTGCGCGGCTCTGGAACATCTGGCGCGGCTGCGTTACATCGCGCATCAAATGGTGCATGGAGACTGAGTTGGACGAACGCCACCGGGGCCGGCTCACCAAGGACGGTATCCGTATTCACGACGCGGCGGACTTCGCCGGGATGCACAGGGCAGGACGCCTTGCGGCAGAGATCCTCGACGCGCTGGTGCCGCGTGTCGCGCCCGGTGTCACAACCGGAGAGCTCGATGCCTTCATCGAGGATATGGTCGCGGAGGCCGGCGCCGTGTCCGCCACGATCGGCTACAAGGGCTACCAGCACGCCTCCTGCATCTCGGTCAATCATGTGGTCTGCCACGGCATTCCAGGGCCGAAGACCCTCAAGGATGGCGATATCCTCAATATCGATGTCACCGTGATCCTCGATGGCTGGTTCGGCGACACCAGCCGGATGTATGTCGCGGGAAAACTGCCCCGCAAGGCAGAACGCCTGATCGAGGTGACCCACAATGCCCTTTTGCGCGGCATCGAGGCCGTGCGTCCCGGCAACACGTTCGGCGATATCGGGCACGCGATACAAAGCTATGTCGAATCCAACAAGATGTCGGTCGTGCGCGATTTCTGCGGTCACGGGCTGGGACGTGTGTTCCATGCGCCTCCCAATGTGCTCCACTACGGAAGGGCAGGCGCCGGCCCTGTGCTGGAAGAGGGCATGTTCTTCACCATTGAGCCCATGGTCAATCTCGGCCGCCCGGAAACCAAGGTGCTGGGCGACGACTGGACCGCCGTGACGCGGGACAAGTCCCTGTCGGCACAGTTCGAGCATTCCATCGGTGTGACCTCGGACGGTGCGGATGTCTTTACACTGTCGCCTGGCGGTGTCTTCCACCCGACCTACGGCATCTGATCCAGCCCCATCCGGGACAATACGGCCGTACCCGTCAGACGCTTGTGAAAAACCGCTGCCGCAATGTGCAGCGCGAGCAACCCCCCGAGAACCATCGCCAGCAGTTCATGGGCCGTGCGTGCACGCCGCGCCACATCGGGCATGAAGTCCAGAACAGGGAGGGGCAGAAGGCCAAAGGCTCTGACCGGATAACCCAATGCTGCCAGCTTCAGCCACCCCGACACAGGCAAGGCAATGAGCACGGCATAGAGCGCCAGATGCGTTGCGTGGGCCAAATGTCGCTTGGCCCGCCCCATCCTGTCGGGCAGCGGTGGCAGCGTAAGGGCAAGCCTTAGGCCAAGACGCACCAGCATCAGGCCCAGAAGCAGTACCCCGATCGAAATATGCACCTGAACTGCCGCCTCTGCGACATGGGGGCGTTCTGATAGACCGCCGCATTGACCAGCGCCGTCGAGAGTTGGAGGACGATCAGGGCGGCGACGAGCCAGTGCAGCAGCCGAAGCCCCGCAGGATAGCGCACCACCTCACTCACACTTCGCCGGGCCGCAAGGGGCGAAAGGATGCGGGGTGACCAATGCAAAGATCTGGAAAACAGGAGCAGATGGCTCCGAGAAGTGGGCAAATCGCATTCACCAAGGCCATTCTCGTACGAAGTTCCCACGGTATCTCGATTGTCATGGCAAAGACCTATGCGATCGCCACTCAATTACCAGAGCGGGCCCAGCCGCCGCCGCATATTTGAGTGATACCCACTGCACTGGCCGTACGCTGTCGCCGGTGATAAACCGAGTTGGCCCGATACCCATGACAGGATGGATCTCCGCCATGACCCGCCACTACGTGCCCCGTGTTCTCTCCGCCATCGGCCTTGCCGTGGCGCTGGCCGTTCCGGCTACAGCACAGGATGTCACGCTACGTTTCCAGCATTTCGTCTCGCCGAACTCGGCCAACCCGAAACACTTCATCGAACCCTGGGCGAAAAAGGTCGAGGAGGAGTCCGACGGACGCATCAAGGTCGAGATCTATCCCTTCATGCAGCTCGGTGGAAAACCCCCGGCGCAGTATGATCTGGTGCGCGACGGTGCGATCGACGGCGGCTGGGTGATCCCCGGCTACCAGCCGGGACGGTTTCCCGAAGCCGAGGCGCTGGAGCTGCCCTTCATGACCACGAAATCGGGCGAAGAGGCCAGCCGCGCCGCCTGGGAGTTTACCCAGAAGCACCTGATCGACGATTTCGCCGATGTGCATCTGATCGCCGCCCATATGCATGGCCGCGGGATCCTCCACAAAAAGGGCGACGCTCCGGACAGTGTCGATGACATTTCCGGGCTGCGGCTGCGCGGCCCGTCGCGGCCCGTGACACTGCTTCTGGGCAAGCTCGGCGCCACCCCGGTCGGCATGCCGGTGCCCGCCTTTCCCGAGTCGCTGGCCAAGGGGGTGGTGGATGGTGGCGTGATCCCCTGGGAAATCGCACCTTCGCTGAAGCTCGATGAGCTGACCGACAGCCATACGGACATTTCCGGCGATCAGTCGCTCTACAACCTCTTTTTCATCTGGGCGATGAACAAGGACAGCTACCAGAGCCTGCCGGACGATCTGAAGGCCGTCATCGATGCCAATTCGGGGATGGAGACCTCGGCTTGGGCCGGCCGCGCCCATGACACGGGCGACAATGAGGGCAAAGACGTCATCGCTGCATCGGGCAACGAGATCGCCGTGCTCAATGAGGCAGAGACCGACCGCATCCGCGCCTTGGGCGCCGAGGTGACGGCGGAGTGGATCGACGAAGTGACGGCAAAAGGGCTCGACGGGGCCGGGCTGGTCTCCGACGCTCAGGCCGCCGTCGCCAAGTTCGCAGGCAGCGCGACACCACCGTCCAACTGACGTTCAGCTCTTTCGCGCTGCCGCTTCCCAGCGCGCCCAGAGGCTCAGCAGGAGCGGACGCCCGCCCGGCGCAGGGTGGATGTCTCCCAACAGCACCGGCCCTGTCACGGGCATTGGCGGCTGTTGGGATACGGCATGCGTGCTGTCTTCATTCCTTCGCGCCACGGGATCGTGGGCAATGTCAAAGCTGCTCGAGGAAAGTGACATGGGTGTCACCATAGCGCCGCGTCCCGACCGGCGCAAAACCCTCGGGAGGCTTCTGAGGCGCAGCCTCTTCCCAGACCACGAGCGCGCCGGGTGCGATCCAGCCGCCGGTACGCGCAGAGCTCAGCGCCCGTTCACCTGCCCCCTTGCCGTAGGGCGGGTCGAGAAAAACCAGCGTCGCGGGGCGTCCGGAGCAGGCAGGCAGACGTGTCGCGTCCAGGCGCACCAACCGTGCGGCTTCGCCCGCCCGGGTCAACCGGATGTTTTCTGTGATCAGGGCAGCCGACTTGCGACCATTCTCCACCAGAACCGCCTCTGCGGCACCGCGCGAAAGTGCCTCCAGCCCGAGCGCGCCGGTGCCCGCGAAAAGGTCGAGGACCACCGCGTCGGTCAAAGGGTCACCGAAAGCACCACCCGCCAGCACGTTGAAGAGGCTTTCACGCACGCGGTCCGCCGTCGGGCGCAGATGGGCAACAGCATCGCCCTTGCCGAGGGAAGCCAGCCTCACCCCACGCCACCGCCCGGCAATGATGCGCATGATTGTCCTTTTCCTCACCCGCCCGGGCAGCGATCCAGCGCCTCCGGGCCCTCAGGCTCTCAGAAGAGATTTCAACTCGACCCCAGGATCCGCCACGGAGGCAGGGTCGGCGGTACGCCCGGCATCGATCAGCCGTTTCCCGACCATGTAGGCCCGCGGATCGTTCATCGCATCGACGGCCAACAGTTCGTCGGCCCGGTAGTACCAGTGCGAGGCCGTGCCTTCCCGCGCGCCAGGCCGGACGATGACCCGGTCAAATCCCAGATTCAGGCCGGTGATTTGCAATTTGACGTCATACTGATCGGACCAGAACCAGGGTTTCGGATCATAGGGCGTGTTTGCGCCCAGCATGTTCGCCGCCACGGCCTCTGCCTGATCGATCGCGTTCTGAACGCTTTCCAGCCGGATGGGTTGATCACGATACGGAAAGACAGTGCAGTCGCCGGCAGCCCAGATCGCCGGATCCGACGTCTGTCCGAAACGGTCAACCAGAATTCCGATGTCGGTGTCGAGCCCGGCCGCGTTGGCAAGCCGGTCTTCCGGCCGAATGCCGATCCCGACAATCACGAAGTCCACATCCAGGGTGCTGCCATCGCTCAGCACCGCGCCACTCACCGCGCCTTTGCCCGTGAGCTGCTCCAGCCCGATGCCTTCGCGAATATCGACACCATGGGCCGTGTGAAGCGCGCGGAAATAGTCCGCGGTTTGGCGGGCTGCCACCCGGCACAAAATACGGTCGCCCATTTCCACAAGTGTGACCTTCAGCCCCTGCTTGGCGGCGACCGCCGCGGCCTCCAGCCCGATATAGCCGCCGCCCACAATCAGGACGCGCGCTCCGTCACGAAACCGCGGCGCCATCGCATCGACATCGGCCAGCGTACGGACGGTGACGACACCGTCCAGATCCCCGCCAACCGCGGCCGGCAGGTTGCGGGCCCGGCTGCCCGTGGTCAGGGCCAGCGCGTCATAGGGCAGATCGCGCCCGGCCACCTGCACCACTTGGGCCGGCCGGTCGATCTCCACCGCCTCGGAGCCGATCAGCAGCTCGATCCGGTGCTCGGCATAGAATTCCCGCGGGCGCAGATAGAGCCTGTCTTTGGTCATTTCGCCAAGCAGATAGGCTTTTGACAACGGCGGGCGCTGGTATGGTGGTTCAGGTTCGGCCCCGACCAGAGTCAGTTCGCCGTCATACCCAAGCTCCCGCAATTTCGCCGTCAGCGCAGCCCCGGCCTGCCCTGCTCCGATTACAACGATATTCTGCATGGCACTGCCTTGCTTCACTGGTCCCTACCGGGGGTCAGTCCTATAGTCCCACCATCGACGACGCAAACATGGAAGGCTGCGACAATGGCGATTGCGGTGGGTGACAAACTGCCAGAGGCAACATTACTTCGGCTGGGCGACGACGGGCCCGAGCCGGTGACGGTCTCCAGCCTCACGGCAGGGCGCAAAATCGCGATCTTCGGCTTTCCGGGCGCCTTCACGGGCACCTGTGCGACCGCCCATGTCCCGAGCTTCATGCGCACGCGGGACGGATTTGCGGACAAAGGCATCGACGAAGTCATCGGCGTGACCGTCAACGATCCGTTCGTCGTCGCTGCTTTCGACGAGTCGACCGGCGCGGGCGCCGCGGGCGTCACCCTGCTCGGTGATCCGATGTCGGAGTTCGTGCTGGCATTGGATCTGGCACTGACGGTGCCGGCCGTGGGCTTCCGCGACCGCTCCCTGCGCTTTGCGATGCTGGTCGATGACGGCGTGGTCTCCGTGCTGAACATCGAAGAGCAGCTGGGCGAATGCACGGTGTCCGCGGGCGAGGCGCTTCTCGACGCGGCGTAGCCGCCCGGCATCAGGCGAAACCTGGCCGCGCGGCGTGGCCCTATCCGGCGAGAGGCGTCACGGACCGCGGTCCGCGAGCCGCAGTTGCACTTGGCGTACCCATCACCGGTAAAACGCGCGGCCCGAGCGAAAAGAGACGGTCGGAAATGCTCTGGCCCAGGGGCGGGCGCGCCTGGGTCATCTCCGGATCGCTCGCCTGGTAGCTGCCGAGGGGCTCCGGATCCGAGACCTCTTCGCACCGCGTCTCCAGAAAGACCGGGCTGATCGCCGGGTAGTGACCGACATCGCCCTGCTCGGACACGGTCTGGAGGGTGCCATTCACGGTGACATGCCCCCCGTTGCCCGCATCGTCATGGCAGACCGGCCGGGCCAGCGTAATCACCCGCAGAATGCCCTCGTCCTCGCTGACCAGCTGGCTGATTCCGATGCGCGATCCCGGCCAGACGAACCCGGCATGATCATAGACATAGGCCTGTCCGCCCGGGGCGCGGTTGCTCTGCTGCGAGGCAAAACGCCTGCGCCCGGTCTGAGCGCAGTCGAAGAACTCCAGCCGAGAGCGCACGATCCGATCGGGATAGTCGAAGGACCAGCGATACATCGTGAAGATCCCCAGCAACAGTTCCGACGGGGTCACCTTGGGAACATCAAAGCGCGCAGGTTCAACCGCGGCCTCGAGCCGAAGGTCGGAAAATCTCAGTTCCGTATGGGCCTCGATGCTGGCAAGAACCGTGCCACTCACCGGAACGGCGGTCAGAATCCGGTCCAAAGCGATCACGGTGATCCGGGCACGATTGGCGAAATCCACCCTCGGCAGGCCCTTGGCACTCAGATGCTCGCGCAGACGATGGGCGACGCGATCCCAGTCATAACTGTCGGACATGGCGGGCCTCGCAGGCGGACAATCCAAGTCGATAGGGATGATTTTAACACTTAATAGTCCAAAGCGATAGCAGCGCACCGCCGCCATTAACGGACGGGAATCGTGAAAAACCTGTCCATCGGCGCGGCTCTGTGGCAGCTTGTGGATAACCCTTCCAGCAGAACGGCGAAGGGCAAAGAAGATGAGGCAGGACTGATGACACCTCTTCGCCCCGGCGACAGTATCGGGCTGGTTGCACCCTCGTTTGCGGCCGACCCCTCGGTCTGGACAGAGTGTCGCGCGCTTTTCCAGGCGCGCGGGTTCGACGTGATCTTCTTTGGTTATGATGCCATCCCGGAGGGCCGGATGGCCGCACCGGATGCCATCCGTGCGGCCCATCTGCAGGCGGCCTTTGCCGACCCACGGACCGCTGCCGTGCTCTGCCTGCGCGGCGGTTGCGGCGCGTCCCGGCTGCTCGACCGTCTCGATTTCGACGTCATCGCCGCCTCGCGCAAACCGTTCATCGGCTATTCGGACGCCACGGCCCTGCATATGGCGCTGCGCAGCCGGGCCGGGTTGGCGAGCTTCCACGGCCCCATGGCGGGCGATCTTGTGGGGTATGGCGATAGCGAGAGCCTTGATGCATTGCTGGACACGCTGACCAGCGCGCAAAGCGGCATGGCCCTGACCGCTCAGCCGGACCACGCCAGACCCGGTCATGCCGCGGGACCTTTGGTCGGGGGCAACCTCTCGGTGCTGACCTCGCTGATCGGCACGCCCGAGTTCGACATGCCCGAGGGCGCGATCCTGCTTCTGGAGGATGTGGGGGAGCCCGACTACCGGCTCGACCGCGCTCTGGTGCAGCTTATCCGCAGCGGTGTGCTCGCGCGCTGTGGCGGCGTGCTTTTCGGTGACACAATCGTTGCCCCGGGGCCCATCGACACGAGCCTGCCCGAGATTGCCGCACCCTATCTGACCGCACTTGAGGGGCCCGTGGCCTTTGGGCTGCCAGTGGGACACTTGCGCCGCAACATCACACTGCCCCTCGGCACGCATGTCGCGCTGGATGTTTCTCCGGGGGTCGTACGGATCGACTGGCCGGACCTCTGGAGCGGTACCGCGCCAAACCGCAGATTTGCGGCCGAGTAGCGCTCAGACGTCCGCCGGCGCCATTTCCAGCCCGGCCAGGGCCTCGAGCGAAAAGGCCACATGGCGCAGACCGTCATCGGCGCAGGCGATCGCCCCGGCGACGACGCCGCGCACCTTGAAACGCGCCCCCGGAACGTAACTTCTGCGTCCACCGCCCGGAAGGGCCGTTCCCGTCACGGGTTCACACGCCATGAGCCAGCGTCCCGGTGCGGCGGTTTGCAACAGACTTTCAGCATGCGGATCGTCGAACATCACATCAACTCCAACTCTGAATTGCCTAAAGCATGGCGCGGAATGCGGTAATGACCCGTTCCGCCTGCGCCCTTTGCCGCATTTTTTACGACTAACGTCGCATTTTCACATCGCCCAGCGCGGGTTTTGCCGGTTTTCTAGGCAGAACCGCAAAAATTCACGGCAGCTCGGCCGTTCTGTGAAGCGCGATCTTCAACCCGCCATGGGGCACAGGCGGCCCCGAGGGCAGAAATGGCAGACCGGTCGCCTTCGCCAGTCCCCCATCGCTGGTCACGAGCCCCACGCGCCAGCCGGAAAACCGGTCACGCAGCACCTGACCGAGACTGCCATAGAGCGCGAACAGCAGCTTTCGGTTGCCGATCCGGGCCCCGTAGGGCGGGTTGACCATCACCAAGCCGGGCGGCCCGTCCGGTGGAGCAAAGGCGCTGATCGCCTGCCGCTCGAAGCTCAGCAAAGCGGTAACACCCGCCCGCTCCGCATTCTCGCGCGCCATGCGGATCGCACCATCATCGCGGTCGACCCCGTACCCGCGCCAGGCGGTCGACCGTTCCGCGGCCGACGCGGCGTCCCGCAATGCCGACCAGGCGCCCTCGTCGAAGCCGGCGAGCATCTCGAAGGCAAATCTCCGCGCCCGGCCCGGAGCGAGACCCGCGGCGATCTCCGCGGCTTCGATAACGAAGGTGCCTGAGCCACACATCGGATCCGCGACGGGCTCTGCGCCGTCAAACCCGCACTGCCGCAAGAACGGCGCTGCCAGTGTCTCGCGCATGGGGGCCTTTCCGACGGCCTGTTTCAATCCGCGCTGGTGCAGCGGCGCACCCGAGCTGTCGATGCTGATCGTGCAAAGATCGTCGTCGATCCGCACCAGCAGGCGCAGATCCCCTGCCTCCCCGGCGGGCGCTCGGCTGGTCTCGGCGATGGCGCGGGTGACGCGCTGCGCCGCGGCCCCTGCATGGTAGATGCGCGATTTACGGCAGGAGGCCTCGACCCGCACCGGCACGTCCTGGCGCAGAAGTGCTGCCCAGTCCACCTTGCGGGCCCGCTTGTCGAGCTGCGCCAGATGCAGAGCTCGGAACTCGGCGACCCGCACCAAGACACGGGTTGCGCCGCGCAGCCACAGATTGGCCCGCATCACCGCGTCCCATCCGCCATCGCAGCGCGCGCCTCCCGGTGTCGCCGCAACGCCCGCGAGCCCCAGCGCCCGCATCTCTTCGGCGAGCCTGTCCTCCAGTCCCGGCGGACAGGCGCAGAAGATGTCGAGCGGGGCGGGCAGGGTCATCGGCGTGCCATAACCGCCGCCGGGTGCCGGCGCGAGCCTATTCTCCGAAGGATTGCTCGGCGACGGTTGCGGGGTCCGTCCGTTCGTCCGAGGCAACGGGCCCTTGGGCGGTATCTTCCTCGATGGCTGCGGACGGGGCGGCCGGGGGTTCCTGTCCGACCGGCACCTGGCCCATCAACGGGATCAGACGCAGAAAGCTCGCCTCCGTCCCGCCGGCGAAATGCGCCGCGAGCCGCTGGCGCACTGTCGCGAGGTTGCCTGGATTGTAGGTGTGCTCAACCAGAAACCGGTTGAAGGCGAAATGCAGATCCGGCAGCCCGCGCGGATCGGTTGCGC
Organism: Pseudomonadota bacterium; assembly: GCA_039184415.1. Classification (GTDB taxonomy): domain Bacteria; phylum Pseudomonadota; class Alphaproteobacteria; order Rhodobacterales; family Rhodobacteraceae; genus JANSYP01. The sequence goes on along the minus strand of JBCDBB010000022.1, from coordinate 13,680 downwards.
CATCGCTGAGCGGGCGGGGCGGAAAGATGACGGCGTAGGGCTGTGGTGTCAGAGGCGTCGCATCGATCGACAGCCCGCCCTGCCACCCGCGCGCCGCCATCCGGGCAAGCAACGCGTCCAGGATCGGCCGGTCCCCGATATAGATGTCGATCTCGTCCAGAACCGGCGCGGGGGCGGCTCCTGCGGCATCGGCGGGCGTGGGTTCGGCCTCCTCGCTGCCTTCCGACGCGGCTGCGGTGTCCGACACCGGCGCACCGGCCTCGTGAGGGCAGTTCATGTTGGAACGCCGCAGCCATTCGGTGAGCGTGAGATCGGACCGCTGGCACAGATCGGTCACCGGCGCCTCGACCTCCTCATCCCCCCGGGCAACCTCCGGCTGATCTACGGCGCAGCCGGTTCCGGTTCCATTGCGCGTGCAGATCAGGCGCGCGACCTCGTCATGGCTGTCGATGATCACGGTGTCGGGCACCCGCGCACTGCCCAGAAGCGACCGCACGCGGCGTCGCTGGGCCAACGCATCGCTGCTGACACGAACGTCGGATGTGGTGTGACGCAGCACGCCGATCCGCAGCGGCGCCCCTGCAGCGAGCCGGCCCGCGACACGGGCATCGTTCTGAAGAAAACCGGTGGCTGACAGGAAGGTCGGCAGGGACGCTCGGTAGCGGCTGCGCACCTCGAGGGTGGCCGTGGTTGCCCCGCAGAGCATGTCGATGGCGCCGCCGTCGAGCGCTTCGAATCGGTTCGGGGCGTCAGGATCGTCGATCGCCGTCACAACCGGGACGAAGCAGGCCTCGAAGGGCCGCGCCGTCGACGCCCGCAGATCGTTGACGAAATCGATGCAGAGCTCGACCGTATATCCGCGAAAGCCCTGCGCGGCGCCATCCGTCCCCGGATCGCACAGTCCGGCCTCCCCGGCCGCGCGCGCGGGCAGCTCGCGCGAAAAGGGGGCCGCATCCGCGCGCACACCGATACGCACCGGAATGTCCTGGCCGCCTGCAATCGTTCCATCATCGGCCAGCCCGGCCTGGCCCCCGATCAACAGCGCGGTCCCCAAGAGGATGGAAAAGCGACAGCTTCTTGTTAGCATGGCACGATCCTATCCGCGCGGTCCTGGTGATAAGCATGCACTACGTCGTCATTTTTGTCATCGGGCTGCTCACCTGGATCGGTCTGTCGCTCGATGTGAGCGAGGTCAGCTACCAGCTGGTCGGCGAAAGCGATCAGATCCTGCCCATCACCGTCGCCTTCGGGATCGTGCTGTGGTTCTACAGCGCGCGCTTTGCCGAATGGGCCGCCGGAAACACCCCGCCCGCGGGCTTCCCGGCCGGTCCGACGAGCCACTTCACCACGCGTCTGCGTTATGTGCTCTTTGTTCTGGCCTATGCGGGCGCCGGTATGCTGGCGCTGTTGCTGATCTACGCAGCACCGCAATATATCTTCGCTCTGCTCTGCCAGATCCCCGGGAATGCCTTCACCGAATGCGAAACCGCCATAGGCAATGTCAATCCGCGCTCGATCGAGGCCCTGGCCCTTGGCCTGTCCGTGGCCATCGCCCTGCTCGGCTTGCCTGCCATCGATGCGCGCTGGCGGGCGTCGCTGCAGCGCGCCGCCCAGATCCCGGCCCGCGCAACGAGCCTGGAACAGACGCTGGTGAGCAATTTCGATCTTTTCTCCGCCGATCGGGACGAGATCGAGAGGTTTCTGGCCGACTATAACGGCGCTCCGGGCGGTCCTCGGCTGTTTCTCGGCGATCTCTACGCGCCGCGGGACGACGGCTATCTGGAAAGCTACCCGCGTTGCGAGTTTATCTTTCACCGGCTCGACGGGCTGTCCGACGAGACCCGCCGCACCGTCGGTATGGCCGAATTTGCCGAGACCCTGAACAAACTGCGCGCCGAAATGGCCGGGATCCGCAAGGATGTCGCCGGTCTCCACGAGATGCTCGACAAGACCCTGGGGCGGCGGTTCGCGGGCGAAATCCGCCAGATCCACCAGGGCAGCGAGATCGCGCCGGCGCCGGACGCGCGCGCGGTCCAGGACAATGACGGCCTGCCGCCGGAAAGCCGCGCCGCCCAGCGGCAAGCCCGCCGGCACGCAGGGGCGAGCGATTTCAGAGGCCGGCGCAGCGATGAATACGCGATCACGAAGCTCGACGACATTCTCAAGGGGCTCAAGGCCACCGACGAGGCCTTTGACGAAAGCGACGAGGTGCTGCGCGGCTTCATGCTCAAACAGCTCAGCGACATCAGCACCCGCAGCAAGGCGGTCTATGCCGACGTGCTCAAGATCATCGTCCTGATGTCCCTCAGGGTCGGGTCGCCGCAGAACTTCCTTTACCATCTCGGCTTCGATCTGACCGAAGGCGAGGCCGACCCGATGGAGGTCGGCTCCTCGCTCGTCGTGGGCGTGTTCGTGCTCTCGCTGTTGGTGACCGCGGTGCTGTCCTACATTGCACCCCAGGACGCGATGCTGATCCTCAGCCATACGCTGGGCATGGTCGGCGGCGCGGTGTTCGGGGCCTTTGTGATCGCCAACATGATCATAGGGGCCGAGCCGCTCTTTCGCCGCAAGGGTGCCGGCGTGATGCGGCTCCGCAATTGCCTGACCAGCTTTGTGGGCGCGGTGTTCTTTACCGCGCTGGCTGTGGTTCTGCTGGGTCAGTTCTATCCCGGCACCCAGGCTCTGTCGCTCAGCTTTGCACCCGTCTCGGGTCTCTACGGGCTCTACATCGCGATGGCCGTGTTCCGGGAGAAGGATTTCAGCGATACCCGCCAGGCCGGACAACCCTTCCCTCCGCTGCCAGCGCTGCCGTCGCTGCGCGATCTCGTCTTGGGCCGCGCCGATCCCCCCGAAGGCGGGGTCAGCCACAAACGTTATGATTTCGCCCTTTTCGCCATCGCCGCGGCTGTACTGTCCTTTGCCTGCGTGGTCTGGGCCAACATGACCCTTCCGCGGCCCGGGCTCTGGATCGTGCTCTGCGCCGCGGTTGTGGTGCCGGGTGTACTGACCGACGTGATCTGGCTGCTCGACCGGGAACGCAACCGGCGCGCCGCCGCGGACGGCCATCGCGGCACCCTGTCCGACATTCTGGAAGATATCCGCTTCCTGCTGGTCTGTGCACTGGCAGGTCCGCCGCGTTTCCTGGTCTGGGTCATCCGGCTGCCGGCGCGGATCTGGTTCGGCATTCGCGCCGCGGAACCTGCGCCTGCTGCTCCCAAGGGATGACGCGCACACTGTCGCGGAGATCAAGCGTGTTCCAACGTGTAAGCTCCATCGTGACCCACAGGAGCGCCTGACGCGCCCGGAAAACTCAGCGAGCACCGACATGGACAGAACCAGCACCAAGGGCGACGAGACGACCGAAACCGTGTCCCGTATGGCCCCGGGCGAGGTGTATGATATGGATATCGACGCCCATCAGGGCTGGGCGATGTCCGAACATGCCCCCACCGGCGGGCCCGGGCAGGCGGTCGATCTGCTCTTTGTCCATGGCATGGCGGCGGGCGGCTGGATGTGGTCCGCCGATTGGCTCGCGTCCTTCACAGACCGGGGTTATCGCTGCTGGACGCTCACGCTCCCGGGCCGCGCCGGCGGTCAGACGCTCGCCACGAACCCCCAGGCGCTGGACCGCGCCCTGGCCATCGCCTTTCACCAGAACGATCCGGAAGCGGCCCTCAACGCCTTGGCCAAAGCACTGCCGGGAGCTTCGGCATTTGACGGGCCGGGCATCGCGGAGTTCACCGATGCGCTGGCCCAGGCGCTGACACGCATCGGCCGCCCGGCTGTGCCGATCTGCCATTCGCTCGGCGGTGCGGTGGCCCAGAACCTGATGCGGCGCGGACAGAGCCCTGCGGGGACCGTACTGCTCTGTTCGACACCGCCCTACGGGTTCTGGCGCTCCTCGGTCGAAATGGCCTTTACCAACCCCGACCTGTGGATGGCGCTTTTCGACTTCAGTCTCTTCGGACAGCGCGGCACCGACATGAACATCATGCGCCGCAATCTCTTTCCCGGCGGAGTCGGCAATGGCGACTATGCCGAGATGGTCGCAAACATGCGCGACGAGTCCTTCAAGGCGCTGATCCAGGCCAACGGCTTTCCGCCCTTCGCGCCCTTGCCCGGCCCGCGCGGCGACGTGCTGGTGATCGGCGGAACAGAGGACCGGTTCGTGCCCTGGCTGGATATCATGCTCACCGGCACCTATTACGGCACTTTGCCGGTGATCGTGCAGGGCGGCGGCCATATGCTCATGTCCGAACCGGTCTGGCCCTCCGCTGCAGAGGCCATCCTGAGCTGGCTTCCCGGACTGGCCGGCACGCGGGCCGCCGCATGAGGGTCGCTGCGTGAGAGCCCTCGCCGGCGGCCTCACCTCTTGCTTCACTGCGGCGCTGTCTTCAGCGCCGGCCTTCGCACAGGAGGCGCCCGCCTATGTCGGATCCGCTGCTTGTGCCCCGTGTCATACCGAGGCGACGGCCGCTTGGGAGGGCTCCCACCACGCCTGGGCCTGGACCGAACCCACGGAGGACCGCGTGCTGGCAGACTTCGACGGCACCGCGTTCGAGGGCGCCGGCATGTCGGTGCGCTTCTCCCGGTCCGAAAACGGTGACTACCTCGTCGACGTAACAGAGGCCGACGGCAGCAACCGCGAATACCCCGTGCATTCCGTCGCCGGGGTCGCGCCGCTGCAGCAGTATCTGCTGGAGACCGAACCGGGCCGGCTGCAGAGTTTCGACGTCGTCTGGGACACCGAAAAGGGCGGTTGGTTTCACCTCTATCCCGACCAGGTGCTGATGCCCGACGACGGATTGCACTGGACCGGTCCCTACAAGACCTGGAACGCCCGCTGCGCGGAGTGCCATGCCACCGACTATGAAAAGGCCTATGATCCGGCGACCCGCAGCTACGTCTCCACCCAGGCCGAGATCGGGGTGGGGTGCGAGGCCTGCCACGGCCCCGGCGCGGCGCATCTGGACTGGGCCGAGGGGCGGAGCTTTGACGCCGCCGGGCTCAGCGCGACCGGCCTGACGATCGACTATGCCGGTGGCCAGCAGGCGCAGATCGACGGCTGCGCAGGCTGCCATGCACGGCGCGAGACCTTCACGGACGGAAGCCCCCTCCCGGGCACGCCCTTCCATGACAGCTACCGTCTCGCCACCCTGCGCCCGGGGCTCTATCATGCCGACGGTCAGATCCTCGAAGAGGTCTATGTGACCGGCTCCTTCCTGCAATCGAAGATGTATGAAGCCGGCGTGAGCTGCACCGATTGCCATGACGCCCACAGCGCCACCCGTATCGCCGAAGGCACGGGCGTCTGCACAAGCTGCCACGCGCCCGAAGGCGACGACCGGTTCCCACAGGCCGCCGGTCTCTATGACGACCCGTCGCATCACTTTCACCCGATGGGCAGCAAGGGCGCGCAATGCCGGAACTGCCACATGATCGAGCAGGTCTATATGGGCAATGACGGTCGGCGCGATCACAGCTTCCGCATCCCACGGCCCGATCTGGCGGCCGAAACCGGCGCGCCCGACACCTGCACCGCCTGCCACATCGATCGCGATCCGGCCTGGGCCGCCGCCGAGATAGCCGAGCGCTTCGGACCGCCCGCCGGCAGGCCCATCCACTACGGCCGGATCCTTGCCGCCAGCCGCGCGCGCCCCGGGGTGGAAACCGCGGCGCTCGCGGCACTCGCGCGCGATCCCGACCGTCCGGGCATCGTCCGCGCCACCGCGCTCGACCAGATCGCGGGGTCGGCCTCCCCGGCCCTGGCCGACACGCTGGCCGATTTGCTCCGTGATCCCGATCCGCTGGTGCGCGCCGCCGCGGTCGCGGTGCAGCGCGGGACCGCTCCGGCGGACCGCACGGCGCGACTGATGCCGCTGGTGAGCGATCCGGTGCGTGCCGTGCGTATCGCCGCGGCGCGCCAGATGCTCGACGCCCCACTGAGTCAGGCCAGCCCGGGCGAGATCGAGGCCCTGCGTGCGGCCTATGGCGAATGGCAGGAAAGCCTTAAAGCGAAGGCCGATTTCCCCGAGGCGCATATGGCCATCGGCGGCGGGGCACTGGTGATGCGCAATACCGACGCCGCGAGCGCCGCCTTTGCCGAGGCCGTGCGCCTTGATCCGCAACAGGTGCAGGCCTGGAGCATGCTGGTCCGAATCGCGGCAGCCCTCGGCGATGAGGCCACCGCACGCGCCCGGCTCGCCGAGGCTCGGGCCGCAAATCCCGACGATCCCACGCTGGCGGCCCTGGCAGCCCAGCTCCCCTGACCGCCGCAGTCAGAGGACACAAAAGTGACGGCGGGGCATGACACACGAAACCCCGATGCACCGCTTTCGGGCACACCGGGGTCAGAACTCATCACCTGGTCGCAAACGGGGTTTCCCGCCGCGCCAGTCTGAATGTCGCGTAGCCGGATTTTCCAGCGCCTGCCGGCGTTTGGCGCGTTTTGCACCGTTCGCCGTCACCTGCCCTTCAGACATCCTTTTCATAGCGCGCCGGTCTGAAGTCATGGTTAACGCGACTCAACCGATGCTTTGCTCCGCCCCTGACGCGGTGTAGGCCTGCGGTCATGGTGCGCATCAACGACGAGATCACTCTTGCGGACTGGGAATTGAGCCAAAGCTTCAGCCGGGCCTCGGGACCGGGCGGACAGAACGTCAACAAGGTCTCCACCGCGGTCGAACTGCGCTTCGAGGCCGCGCGCAGCCCCAACCTGAGCCCTGCGGTCAAATCCCGGCTCAAACGGCTGGCCGGGCGGCGCTGGACCCGCGACGGCGCCATCGTTCTGCGGGTGGAGGACACACGGTCCCAGGCCCGCAACCGCGAAATCGCCGAGGAGCGTCTGGCCGAGCTGATCCGCGCCGCGCTGGTCGTCCCGAAACGGCGGATCGCCACCAAACCCACCCTCGGCAGCAAGAAACGCAGGTTGGATTCGAAGACCCGCAAGGGGCAGATCAAGTCACTGCGCGGCCGCGTTACGGGCGATGACTGAACTACTTCCAGACGGTACGCGCAGCTTGTGGCGCGACCGCCTTCGTGTGCGGAACCACCCACGCCGCGCCGTGACCCGCGGGCGAGCGCAAACTCTTTAGATTGGACGATGTTCATGGCTGCGCCGATACCGCCATGGCTCTCGGGATTTAACGAGTGGAAACCAAGCGCGATCCCGGTATCTTGCTGAACCGCATCGGGAAGCATATGAACACGATGGAGATGCGATTGCCGATGCCCTTTTCGCGCACCCGCGCCGACCCTGCGCTGAACGGGCTGTCTGCAACGCTTTCCGAGCGAGCTGATACACGGCCCGACCATGGATGATCAGACCGTCATGCAAGCCGCCAGTACGGCTGCCGAAGCATGGGGCGGTGCCGAGGGCACCCCCCGGCTGGTTCTCAACCGCGAGAACGCGGTACTCGACGTGCGCCTTCGGTCCGGTTGGCGCGGCGCGCTGCGGCTACACCGTCCGGGGTACCAGACCCGCGAGGCCATCCGGTCGGAACTGCGTTGGATGGAGAGCCTGGCCGACGCGGGCTTTGCCTGTCCCTGGCCGCTGCGGACGCAGGATGAGGATTTCATCTACCACACGCAGACCGGGCAGGTCGTCTCAATGCTGCAATGGCTCGACGCGGCGCCGATCGGACCGGTCGAGCGGACCTGCGCCAGCGCAGCCGATACGCGAACCGCGCTCTATGGTGATCTCGGCGCTTTGCTGGCAGACCTGCATCTGACCGCGGACCTGACCGCCCCACGCGATCTGATCCGCCCCTCCTGGGACGCCCGCGCGCTCTGTTGCAGCGAAGCCCCGCTCTGGGGGCGCTTCTGGACGCATCCCGCGCTCGACCAGGACGAAGCGGATCTGCTTCGTGCCGCCCGCGATGCCGCTCGCAACCGGCTCATGGAACTCGGCACCGACGGCACCGGCCTGATCCATGCCGACGTGCTGCAGGAAAACGTCCTGCGCAAGGACCACCAGCTCTACCTGATCGATTTCGACGATTGCGGCCACGGCTACCGCCACTACGACCTTGCGACGGCCCTGATCCAGCATGTGGACAGCCCGGAGTATGAGGCACTGACCTCCGCGCTCTGGACTGGCTATGTCGACGCCGGCGGCCCCCTGCCCGACAGCGCCCGTGCGGATCTGCCGATGTTCGTGATGCTGCGGGCGATGGCCTCGGCCGGCTGGATCATAGACCGCGCCCCCGCCGACGATCCGCGCCAGAGCGCTTATGCCGCGCGCGCAGTGAACCTGGCCCGGGCCTTTCTCAAACCCTGACGCCACACAGAACTCCCGGCCCCGGGCGGGAAGCGGTTTTTTCCCCAGATCCCATACGCAGGCTTGCCGGCGGTCGGGTCCTGTGGGAGTCTGCAAAAAACGAGCAGACAATTACAGGTGCCATGCCAGACGGGTCGCTGCCCACGGCGGAAGGGCTTCTCGCCTCCGTCTTCGGATTCGCCGAGTTCCGCCCCGGTCAGGGCGAGATCGTCGCCGCGGTCACCGCCGGACGCGACACGCTGGCGATCATGCCCACAGGCGGCGGGAAATCCCTGTGCTACCAGCTGCCGGCGCTCTGCCGCGACGGCGTTACAGTGGTCATCTCGCCACTCATCGCGCTCATGCGCGACCAGGTCCGCGCCCTGCGCGAGGCGGGCGTCGCGGCGGGTGCGCTGACCTCCGGCAATACCGAGGACGAAACCGAAGCGGTGTTCGCCGCCCTCGATGCCGGGCAGCTGAAACTGCTCTACATGGCGCCGGAACGGCTGGCGGCCTCGGGCACGCAATCGCTCCTGCGCCGGATCGGCGTGTCGCTCATCGCTGTGGACGAAGCGCATTGCGTCAGCCAATGGGGCCATGACTTCCGCCCGGATTATCTGCGCATCGGCGCCCTGCGCGCCGCGCTCGGTGTGCCACTCGCGGCCTTTACCGCGACCGCCGATGCCGAAACGCGGACCGAGATCGTCACGCGGCTCTTCGACGGGGTGCAGCCCGAGACCTTTCTGCGCGGGTTCGACCGACCCAACATCCATCTAGCCTTTGCGCCCAAAGACCTACCACGCACCCAGATCCTGGATTTCGCCGGGGCCCGCCGCGGGCAGTCCGGCATCGTTTATTGCGGGACAAGGGCCAAGACCGAAACCCTTGCCCGCGCTCTGGACGAGGCCGGCCATACCGCTTGTGCCTATCACGGCGGCATGGAGGCCGAAGCCCGGCGCGCGGTCGAGACCCGGTTCCAGCGCGAGGACGGGCTGATCGTCGTGGCGACCGTCGCCTTCGGGATGGGGGTCGACAAGCCCGACATCCGCTGGGTCGCCCATGCGGATCTGCCCAAGTCGATCGAGGGCTACTATCAGGAGATCGGCCGAGCGGGGCGAGACGGGGCGCCAGCTGAGACGCTCACACTCTATGGCGCGGACGATATCCGCCTGCGCCGTGCCCAGATCGATGAAAGCGCGGCACCCCCGGAACGCCGCGATGCGGACCATGGACGGCTCAACGCGCTTCTGGGACTGGCCGAAGCGCTGAGCTGCCGCCGCCAGACTCTGCTGGGCTATTTCGGCGAAACGGCCGCGCCCTGCGGGCATTGCGATCTTTGCGACACACCGCCCGCAACCTTCGACGGCACAGAGGCGGTACGCAAAGCGCTCTCCGCCGCCCTGCGCACGGGCGAGAGCTTCGGTGCTGGCCATTTGATCGACATCCTCACCGGCAAGACCACCCAGAAAGTGACCACGCGCGGCCATGACAACCTGCCGACCTTCGGGGTCGGCCGCGATCTGTCTCGCGACGCCTGGCAGGGGGTCTTCCGCCAGATCATGGGGCACGATCTGATGCGGCCCGATGCGGAGCGTCACGGCGCACTGGTGATGACCGAAAGCGCGCGCCCCGTACTGCGCGGCGAGCAATCTGTGACCTTGCGCAAGGACAGTGTGGCGCGCAGTAGTCCGCGCCCCGCGGCGCGCGCGCTCGTCAGCGATGAGGATGCGCCGCTGCTCTCGGCGCTCAAGGCAAAGCGGCGCGCGCTGGCCGAGGCGCAATCGGTCCCGGCCTATGTGATCTTTCCCGACCGGACGCTGATCGAAATGGCCGAGCGCCGTCCGCAATCACTCGACGAGATGGCCCGGATCGGCGGTGTCGGCGCCAAGAAGCTCGACCGCTATGGCGCGCTGTTTCTGGAGGTTGTGCTCGGCGCGCCCGCACCCACGCCTCATCCGGTGCGGCGCAAGCTGGCGGGCGCTCCGGCGGGCCCGCTGTTCGATGCGCTGCTGGCGGCACAATCCGTTCTCGCCCGGGGCGCGTGCGGGACACTCAAGCCGCTCTCCTGCACCAACGCGACCCTGCGGCTCATCGCCGAACGCAGGCCCGCGACTCTGGACGCGCTGGAACAGATGCCCGGTATGGGCCCGGCAAAGGCCGAACGCTTCGGTCCGGCGTTTCTGCAGGCGATGCGCGGGTCTGGAACCGGGGCGCCGGACGCATAGATACCACGGGAAGCACAATGGAAGGCCGCGCCCATGCTCGTGACGATCTCTCCCGCAAAACGGCTCGACTGGACGAACAGGCCCGGCATCGCGCTGACAGAGCCAGTTTTCGCGGAGGACGCCGTTTATCTGGCCGGGGTCGCGCGGCGCCTGTCGAAGCCGAAGCTCCAGCAGCTGATGGGGATCAGCGCCGATCTGGCGAAACTCAACCAGACTCGGTTTCGCGATTTTTCGAACGCGCCGGAGCCGGATCTGCTCCGTCCTGCGGCCATGGCTTTTGCCGGCGACACCTATGCCGGGCTCGAGGCGGCCTCGCTCGACGCGGAGGAAATGGCCTGGGCGCAGGACCATCTGCGCATCCTGTCGGGGCTGTACGGTCTGCTGCGCCCCCTCGACGCAATTCAGCCCTACCGGCTGGAGATGGGCAGCCGCCTGAAGACGCGAAAGGGCCCGACCCTCTACACCTACTGGGGCACGCGGCTTGCCGAGGCGCTGGCGGCGCAGGCCGCGCAGCTCGGGACAGACACGCTGATAGCCTGCGCCTCGACCGAGTATTTCAGCGCGGTCGATCCCGCAGCCCATGGGCTTCGGGTCGTCACCCCGGTCTTCCTTGAGGATCGCGGCGACGGCGAGGCAAAGATCATCAGCTTCTACGCCAAGAAGGCACGCGGAGCGATGGCGCGTTACGTCATTCAGCGCCGGCTGACCGACCCCGACGGGTTGCGCGATTTCGATCTGGGTGGCTACCGCTACGATCCCGTGCGCAGTCGGCCGGAGGCGCCGGTGTTCCGGCGGAGCGCCGAAGCTGCGGCGGCGGCGGCCTGACCGCTATTCCGCCGCTTCCTGAGCCGGCGCCTTTTCCGGCCTATGCTGTGCAATCATGTCATGAATCGCCGTCTTGCGCAGCGGTTTGGTCAGATAGTGGTCCATTCCCGACGACATGATCTCGTCCCCGTCGCCATCCATCGCATGGGCTGTCAGGGCACAGATCGGCACATGGCCGCCGCGCTCGGCCTCCAACGCGCGGATGGCGCGGGTCGCTTCCTTGCCATCCATCTCGGGCATCGACACGTCCATGAAGATCAGGTCGGGGGCGAACTCCTCGAACGCCGCGACCGCCTCGTGCCCGTTATTGGCAAAGCGCAGTTCGAGATCGAGCGCTTTGACCATCTTGGAGAATACCAGCTGGTTGGTGCGATTGTCTTCGGCCGCCAGGATCTTCATCTTGCGTGATCGGACGGGCGCGGTCTTCTCGGTTTCCGCAGGGGGCGGCGCCGGGACATCGCCGCCGATATCGATCAGCTTCTGGTAGAGATCACGGCGCAGAAGCGGCTTTTGCAGAACGCCGTCGAGCAGGGATTTGGCGGCCGGCGCCCGCAGGACGGCCGGGTTCGAGGTCAAAAGCAGGATCGGCGCCGTGATCCCGTCGGCGCGCAAGGCTTCGGCCAGCTCGAGCCCGGAGGTATCGGGCATCTGATGGTCGGTCAGGATGAGATCGAAGGTTTCGGGATGGCGGGCCAGCGCTTCGGCAGCCGAGCGGCAGGTGGTCACCTCCAGCCCCATCGCATCGAGCTGTTTCTGGAGGATCATGCGGTTGATCTGCTGATCATCGATCACCAGCGCCGAGCGCAGGCGAGAGGGTGCCTTCAGCGGGTTGAGCGGCGCGCCCTCGGCCGCCTCGAACTCCACCTGGAAGCCGAAGCAGGAACCCTTGCCCTCCTCGGATTCGACCCAGATCTCACCGCCCATCAGTTCGAGCAGTTGCTTGGTGATTGCCAGACCGAGGCCGGTGCCCTCGAACTTGCGGTTGCGCTCGTCCTCGACCTGATTGAACTCGCCGAAGACATGCTCGATCTTTTCCTCCGGGATGCCGATTCCGGTATCCTCGACCGACACATGCAGCTGATAGCTACTCGACCCTTCCGCGTCGGCGAACCCGGTAACACGCACCAGAACATGGCCCTGGGAGGTGAACTTGACGGCATTGCCGATCAGGTTCGTCAGCACCTGGCGGAGCCGCCCGGGATCGGCCACGAACCGCGTCGGCAGGAAGATGTCGTAATCGACCAGCAGCGTGATGCCCTTTTCCTGCACCGACGGCGACAGCAGCACGATGATTTCATGGATTGCCCGTTCCAGATCAAAGGCTTCCGGATGCAGTGTGAGCTTTTCGGCCTCGATCTTGGAGTAGTCGAGCACGTCGTTGATGATGACGAGGAGCGCCTCCCCCGAGCTCTTGATCGTTTCAGCGTAAAGGCGCTGTTCCTCTTCCAGATCGCCGTCGCAGAGCAGCTCCGCCATGCCCACCACGCCGTTCATCGGCGTCCGGATCTCGTGGCTCATATTGGCCAGGAAGGCCGACTTCGCACGGTTGGCGGACTCGGCCTTGTCGCGGGCCTCGCGCAGCTGCTGTTCGTATCGCATCGTGTCTGTGATGTTGAGCGCGAGCGAGACCATGTCGCCGTCCTGACCGCGCCGGTCCACGAGCTTGATATGGCGCTCATTCCAGAGCTTGACGGTGAGCGGCTCGATCGTCTCGTCGCGCCAGCGCTGCAGCATGCGGGCGCGCCAGTCGCCGGGGGACTGCAGGCCGATATCGAAGATCCCCTCATGCAGGATCAGGTCGAGGAGCGCGTCGTAGGTGATACCGGGCACGATGCCGTCGATGCCCTCGAACAGCTCCAGATAGGAGCGGTTGGCGATCACGAGCCGGTTTTCGGTGTTGAAGACAGCAAACCCGTCCTCGATGGTCTCCAGCGCGTCCCAGAGCCGGCGTTCGGCCGTCACCGCCATCCGATTGGCGCGCTCCAGATCAGCCTGGGCGCGGGTGTTGCGGCCCTTGAGGTCTTCGGATTCGGTCAGGACCGTCTTGACCGTCTCGCGCTGTTCCAGGATCTCGTCCGACAGCAGCCGGGCATGGTCGGCCAGCTTGCGGTTGGCCTGCACCAGTTCGCGGCTTTTCTGTTCCAGCAGCCGTTCGGCCGCCAGACGCCCGCGCCGTTCCTGCGCGAGCATCTCCTGTAAGCTCTGGCCTGCTCTGTTGCTCATTCGTTCTGCCCTGGTCGCTCGCGTGCAACCTTGGGGCAGAGGCGTAAACAGACGCTGAAGGCGCCAAGGACAGATGGCGCCAGATTAGCTCAGATCCGGTTAGATCCGCTCGAATGCGAGCGCAATGCCCTGTCCGCCGCCGATGCACAT
>JBCDBB010000021.1:0-33995 GCA_039184415.1 Pseudomonadota bacterium | reverse complement strand
ATGAGTTCGAAGCATCTGCGCGGTGACTTCAATTATGCCTGGCCAACCTCCGAGGTGGCGGTGATGGGGGCCAAGGGCGCGGTCGAAATCCTCTATCGCAGCGAACTGGACGACCCCGACAGGATCGCGGCACGCACCAACGATTATGAGGATCGCTTCGCTAACCCGTTCGTGGCGGCGGAGCGCGGCTTCATCGATGAGGTGATCATGCCGCAATCGACGCGAAAGCGGGTGGCGCGGGCCTTTGCCTCCTTGCGCAACAAGAAGGTCAAGACGCCCTGGAAAAAGCACGACAACATTCCGCTTTGAGCCCGGCCCGCTGCCGGTCCCAGCGGACGGCGCGCTGACGCGCCCTGCAAGGACACACCCATGCCTGACTTTCATCTTCTGTCTTCAGCGCCCGAGCCCGTGGCCCCGTTCTCCCATGCGGTGGAGGCCGATGGCTGGGTGATGATCACGGGGCAGATGCCGACCCATCCCGGCGACCCCGATGCGCCGCTGCCCGAGGGGATCGCCGCTCAGACCCGCCGGGTGATGGAGAATCTCCAGATCGTTCTGGGGGAGATCGGGCTCGACCTCTCCCACGTGCTGCAATGCCGGATCTATCTGACCCATTTCGAACGCGACTATCCGGGCTTCAACAGCGTCTATCAGGAGTTTTTTCCGGCGGATCGGCGTCCGGCGCGCACCACGATCGGGGTGACGGCGCTGGCGGTAGGCGCGCTGGTCGAGATCGACATGGTCGCGCGGCGCCCATGAGACGCAATGGCTGGCATATTGCCCGTCAGGACGGCGGCGTCATCCTGTCGCGGCGGCCCGGCGGTCGCGCCGCGGGGTCGGGCCTCTGGGCCGAAACGCGCCTGCCCGCAGGCGGGCGACTGAGTGTTCTGGCCCACGAGATCCGCAAAGACCTGTGGCGCGCCCTGCGCCATGTGCGCGGATTTTCGCCGATCATCGAGATACATCCCTGCAGGGAGGAGGCAGGGTTGTGTGTGCGCGCCGGTGGAGCGACGGCTTCGCCTCCACCGGCGCCGCTGCAAGCCACGTTGAGTGCGGTGCTGGAGGACAGCGCACGGCGCGCGCGCTGGATCTCCCATGCTGCGAGGCGGCAAAAATGATGCCGAAAACACTCTCCGCGCAAGTTTTGCTTGTCAGTTTATCCTTACCCGTTAGGGTTTTATCCGCGTGCGCACGGAAACGCGCGAGCGCAGCACCTGCCTGTGTCGTTGCGCGCGGCATTAATCAGAACTGGAGACTTTCATGTCGATCACCCAAAAGCTCGTCGTGGCTCTTGGCTTTGTCACCTTCGTCGCAGCCTGCGCTCAGCCCGAGCCGGAGCCCGTTATCATCGAGCCCGAGCCCGAGTTCACCGGCAAGCTCTGAGAGCTTTGAAAAGACCCGCGCCCCCGGACACCAGGGGGCGCGGATATGATCAAGCATCGTGGCTTCCCCGGCCGGTTGCCGGGAACAGATCACCAGTTCACGATCCGGCGCGCCAACCCCAAAGGTGCCACCCGTCTGGTTGCGCGCGAACGCTATGCCGACCGGCGTCCCTCTGACCGTGCGGCTGACGAGGCCTTTGTCGCGGCGCTTTGGGCGTTCTTTGGCGCGAACCCTTTCGAGCGTGGAAATCTGGATGCCGGCCGACTCTCTTGGCTGTTCGGTCGCGAGGTCGTGGCCGCAGAGGACCCTTTCGACCCAGCCAGCTACGACTCGCTTCTGAAGCTCGACCCGAAAGTCATTGAGATCAGCTTTCCCAATGCGCTCGATTCCGATGCAATTGGGGTCCGCCGATGATCGACAGCGATCATTTTTGCGCCGCACCGCAGAAAGTTTTCCTGATTGGACACAATAACGGTGCCTCGGGCTTGTTTTGCTGCGCCCGCTCGGCAATAGAACCCGTACAAGAACCGACCAGCAAACAGTGCGGTTCGGGTGCGAGTTCAGTAGAGTACACTGATGCCTCTGGCGGTTCGGGTGACGTCCCCGGACCGCTTTTTTATGCGCAGACCAGCCGGAGATCTTCCGGATCCTCCAGGTCCCGCGCCGCAGCGCCCGCGCGCCACACCACACAGAACGAAACGCCTTGCGTCCGGACACGGCCGCGCGCACCGGGCTTTGACAGACGAGAGGACAGGACATGTTCAAAAAGATCCTGATTGCGAACCGGGGCGAGATCGCCTGCCGCGTGATCAAGTCGGCGCGCAAGATGGGGATCGCGACGGTCGCGGTCTATTCCGATGCCGATGCCCAGGCGTTGCATGTCAAGATGGCCGATGAAGCGGTGCATATCGGCCCGCCGCCGGCCAATCAGTCCTACATCGTGATCGACAAGATCATGGAGGCGATCGCCGCAAGCGGCGCCGAAGCCGTGCATCCCGGCTATGGGTTTCTGAGCGAGAACAGCAGGTTCGCCGAGGCTCTTGAGGCTGCCGGCGTCGCCTTTATCGGCCCGCCCAAAGGCGCGATCGAGAGCATGGGGGACAAGATCACCTCCAAGAAGATCGCCCAGGAGGCGGGTGTCAGCACCGTGCCCGGCTATATGGGTCTGATCGAGGATGCCGACGAGGCTGTCCGCATCAGCGGCGAGATCGGCTATCCGGTGATGATCAAGGCCAGCGCGGGCGGCGGCGGCAAGGGGATGCGCATCGCCTGGAAAGAGGACGAGGTCCGTGAAGGCTTCCAATCGTCCAAGAACGAGGCGGCCAGCAGTTTTGGCGACGACAGGATCTTTATCGAGAAGTTCGTCACCCAGCCGCGCCATATCGAAATTCAGGTACTTGCCGACGGCCATGGCAACGCGATCTATCTGGGCGAGCGCGAATGCTCCATCCAGCGGCGCAACCAGAAGGTCATCGAAGAGGCGCCCTCTCCGTTTCTGGACCCCGAGACCCGCAAGGCAATGGGCGAGCAGGCCGTCGCACTGGCCAAGGCCGTGGGGTACACCAGCGCCGGGACGGTGGAGTTCATCGTCGATGGCGAGAAGAACTTCTACTTTCTGGAGATGAACACGCGGCTTCAGGTGGAGCATCCGGTGACCGAACTGATCACCGGTGTCGATCTGGTGGAACAGATGATCCGCGTGGCTGCCGGAGAGCAGCTGTCGATCAGTCAGGACGATGTGACGCTGACCGGGTGGGCGCTGGAGAGCCGGCTCTACGCCGAGGATCCCTATCGGAACTTTCTGCCCTCGATCGGGCGGCTGGTACGCTACCGGCCCCCGGCGGAAACGGCCGCCTACAGCCCCGGCACCGCGGCAGGGGCCGCGGGCGACACGGTCGTGCGCAATGACACCGGCGTCTACGAGGGCGGCGAAATCTCGATGTATTATGACCCGATGATCGCCAAGCTGTGCACCTGGGCGCCCGACCGGGACCAGGCGATCGAGGCGATGCGCGTGGCGCTGGACAGTTTCGAGGTGGAAGGCATCGGCCATAATTTGCCGTTTCTCTCGGCGGTCTATGACCATCCGAAATTCATCTCCGGCGAGATCACGACGGCCTTCATCGCGGAGGAGTATCCCGACGGGTTCGAGGGTGTGACCCTGCCCGAAGAGGCGCTGAGCCGCGTGGCGGCGGCCGTCGCGGCGCTCTACCGCGTTGATGAGATCCGCCGGACCCGCGTGTCGGGCCGTATGGACAATCACGAACGGCTCATCGGGCGGGATTTCGTCGTCAAGGCGGCCGGGCGGGCGATCCCCGTCCAGATCGACGCCGATCCTGCCGGATCGACCGTCACGATCTCCGATACTGGCGCGGTGCACCGGGTGACGAGCGACTGGACGCCCGGCGACAGCCTCGCGGAGTTCGAGATCGACGGCGCGCCGCTCGTGCTCAAGGTCGGCCATGTCACAGGCGGCTACCGGATCCGCACCCGCGGCGCGGATCTGAAAGTGCAGGTCTTCACGCCGCGCCAAGCCGAGCTTGCCGCGCAGATGCCTGAAAAGCTGCCACCCGACACATCCAAGATGCTGCTCTGCCCGATGCCGGGGCTGATCGTGAAGGTCGATGTCGAGGTCGGCGACGAGGTGCAGGAAGGTCAGGCGCTCTGCACCGTGGAGGCCATGAAGATGGAAAACATCCTGCGCGCGGAACGCAAGGCGACCGTCGGCAAGATCAATGCCAGCGCCGGTGACAGCCTGGCCGTCGACGATGTGATCATGGAGTTCGAATGAGATGAACGCGCCGGGCGGCCATATCGCGTTGCGGGCGGGCTATCCCGCCCCGGCCGCCTGTTTGCCTTCGCGGATTTCCTGGCGGCGCAGGGGGAATTTGTCGATCTGGCGGGTGATTTCGCGCACCGACCAGGGTGCCGGCTTGCGGAGCTTCACCTGCCCGTCCTTGCCGATAACCACCAGTTGGAAGCCGCGCGGGCGCAGTTGGCGGCGCAGCTCCGAGCCCGCCGCGGGATCTGTGTCGGTGATCACCACCACGTCGCGGGTGAACAGCTCTTCCTTGCGCGCTTCCAGAAGCCCGATCTGTTCGAGGAACCGCGGGTCGTTCGGAGCGTCGGCGAAAACGATGACGGGACGTGCGACCCAAAGGAACGGGTCCAGCGTTTCGGCCTCGGTGATCAGGGGCGGATCAGAGACCGTTTCAGTGTCATCCTGCGCCCATGACGGACTGCTGAGCGCGACCGCGGCGAGCATTGCGACGAGTGTTCTCATTTGGCCTCCTGCTGATTGCCATATAGGACGTGCAACCCCCAAGACGAAAGCCGAATCCGCCGACTTTCACGGCTTTGCGCACGTCACCTCGCGCATGTGTGTTATACCCCGACCCCTGTCCGCAGGCCCGGCCTGCGCAACCCGAGGATCCTGAGCCATGACCGACAAGTTGGAGACCTGGAAAGCGCTGGCTGAAAAGGAACTGCGCGGCCGCCCGCTGGACGATCTTACATGGGACACGCTGGAGGGCATCCCCGTCAAGCCGCTCTATACAGAGGCGGATCTGGACGCGGTGGACCATCTGGGTGGCATCCCAGGCGAGGCGCCCTTCACCCGGGGCGTCAAGGCCACGATGTATGCCGGGCGGCCCTGGACGATCCGGCAATATGCGGGCTTTTCGACGGCCGAGGAGAGCAACGCCTTCTACCGAAAGGCTCTGGATGCAGGCCAGCAGGGGGTGTCGGTGGCCTTCGATTTGGCCACCCACCGGGGCTATGACAGCGACCATGACCGAGTCGTCGGCGATGTGGGCAAGGCGGGCGTCGCCATCGACAGTGTCGAGGATATGAAGATCCTTTTCGACGGCATCCCGCTCGACAAGGTGTCGGTCTCGATGACCATGAATGGCGCCGTGATCCCGGTTTTGGCCAGCTTCATCGTCGCGGGCGAGGAACAGGGCGTGCCGCGCTCGGCGCTTTCGGGGACCATCCAGAACGACATCCTGAAGGAATTCATGGTGCGGAACACTTATGTGTACCCGCCCGAACCGTCGATCCGGATCATCGCCGACATCATCGAATACACGTCCGCCGAGATGCCGAAATTCAACTCCATCTCGATCTCCGGCTACCATATGCAGGAGGCCGGGGCGAACCTGGTGCAGGAGCTGGCCTTTACCCTTGCCGACGGGCGGGAGTATGTCCGCACGGCCATCGCGCGAGGCATGGATGTGGACGCTTTTGCCGGGCGGCTGTCGTTTTTCTTTGCCATCGGTATGAATTTCTTCATGGAGGCGGCCAAATTGCGGGCCGCGCGTCTGCTCTGGCACCGGATCATGGAAGAGTTCGAGCCGAAGAACCCGAAATCGTCGATGTTGCGGACCCATTGCCAGACCAGCGGTGTGAGTTTGCAGGAGCAGGACCCCTACAACAACGTCGTGCGCACCGCTTACGAGGCGATGAGCGCGGTGCTGGGCGGCACCCAGTCGCTGCATACCAATGCGCTGGACGAAGCCATCGCGCTGCCCACGGAGTTCGCGGCCCGGATCGCGCGGAACACCCAGCTCATCCTGCAGGAGGAAACCGGGGTCACGAATGTCGTCGATCCGCTGGCGGGCTCCTACTATGTCGAGGCGTTGACCGCGAAGCTTGCCGAAGATGCCTGGGCGCTGATCGAAGAGGTCGAGGCGATGTGCGGCATGACCAAGGCCGTGGCCTCCGGCATGCCGAAACTCCGGATCGAAGAGACCGCGGCGCGGCGTCAGGCGATGATCGACCGGGGCGATGAAGTGATCGTCGGCGTCAACAAGTACCGCAAGGACAAAGAGGATCCGATCGACATCCTTGAGATCGACAACCAGCAGGTGCGCAAGGCCCAGGTCGCGCGGCTGGAACGGATCCGCGAGGAGCGCGATCAGGCCGCTTGCGATGCCGCGCTCGCAGAGTTGGAGCGCCGGGCGATCGAAGGCGGCAACCTTCTGGAGGCGGCGATCGAGGCCGCGCGCGCGCGGGCAAGCGTTGGAGAGATTTCAATGGCGATGGAAAAGGTGTTCGGGCGTCACCGGGCAGAGGTCAAGACCCTCGCAGGTGTCTATGGCGCGGCCTATGAGGGCGATGACGGGTTCGCGGCGATCCAGCAGGATATCGAGGCCTTTGCCGAGAGCGAAGGCCGCAGGCCGCGCATGCTGGTGGTTAAGATGGGCCAGGACGGCCACGACCGCGGCGCCAAGGTGATCGCCACGGCATTCGCCGATATCGGCTTCGATGTCGATGTGGGCCCGCTCTTCCAGACCCCGGCCGAAGCGGCCCAGGATGCCATCGACAATGATGTGCATGTGGTGGGCATTTCCAGCCAGGCGGCGGGGCACAAGACGCTTGCGCCTCAGATGGTGGAAGAACTCAAAAGCCAGGGCGCGGGGGATATCATCGTGATCTGCGGCGGGGTGATCCCGCAGCAGGATTACGAGTTTCTCTATGATGCCGGGGTGAAGGCCATTTTCGGGCCCGGAACCAATATTCCGGACGCGGCCCGCGATATCCTGCGTCTGATCCGTGCCGAAGCACCCAAGGCGGCGGAGTAGGCGGCCCGGCCGACCTCTTGGCCGGGCGCTTGCGCTGCGGAGGTGGGACCCGGCCCGCGCGGCCCGGCTGCGTATCCTGGCGCCGGAGAGGTTGCGGTGGGGGCGACAGATATGCATCTCGATCACGTCGTTATCGCCGCCGAGCGGCTTGAAAAGGGCCGCGCCTGGGTCGCGGAACGGCTTGGCGTCGCGCCGGACCCGGGGGGAAAGCATCCCGCGCTCGGCACCCACAACTGCCTGCTGTCGCTTGGGCCGGAGATCTATCTTGAGGTGATCTCTATCGATCCCGAGGGCGTGCGCCCCGCCTTCGCCCGCTGTTTCGGGCTCGACACGTTTTCGGGACCGCCGCGGCTGGTGGCCTGGATGGCGCGGGTGGGCCATCTGGAGCAGGCGCTGCAGGCGGCACCCGACGGTGCGGGCCAAATCCACCCGCTCTCCCGCGGCGATCTGCGTTGGCTTATGGCGATTCCCGAAAGCGGCTCTGCGCCCTTCGACGGGATCTACCCCGGCCTGATCGAGTGGCAGAGCAACCTTCTGCCGCCCCGACGGCTCCCGGACCGGGGTCTTCGGCTGGATCGGCTGACCCTGACCCACCCGCGCGCGGGCGCTCTACGCGCCGCGCTCAAGGGGCTCGACGAACCGCGTGTGGAGGTCCTGTCAGGTTCTGCTCCCGGAATAAGCGCGGGTCTCCGCCTGACCGACGGGACCGCAGCGTCGCTATGACTGCGACGGCTTTCCATTGCCGACGGATTGCGTCAGGTTCCGCCCCATGTCGATCTGGTCGCGCATTGCAGAGGCGGTTTCCGCACTCGCCCAAGGCGAGCCTCTGGCCCAAGTTTTCGATCGGCTGCGCAGCGCGCCCGAACGGAGCGTGGCCTTCACCATCGCCGTGATCGCCCTTGGCGCGAAAATGGCCAAGGCGGATGGGCAGGTCACGCGCGACGAGGTGACCGCCTTTCGCGAGGTGTTTCACATCCCGCGCAACGAAGAGGCTGCCGCCGCTAGGGTCTTCAACCTCGCGCGCCAGGATGTGGCGGGTTTCGAGGAGTACGCCCAGAAGGTGCGCGGCATGTTCGGGCCAGACCATGACAGCCTGCGCGACCTGATGGAGGGGCTCTTTCATATCGCGATGGCGGACGGCACCTATCATCCCGGCGAGGACATGTTCCTGCGCCGTGTGGCCGAGATCTTTGATCTCAGCCAGGCGGAGTTTCGCGGGCTGCAGGCGCGGTTCGTGTCCGGGGCGGACCCGGATCCCTATGAGGTTTTGGGGGCCACGCCGGACATGTCGCTCGACGAGATCCGGCCGCTCTGGCGCGATCTTGTCCGGGAAACCCATCCCGACCGGATGCTTGCGCGCGGATTGCCCGAAGAGGCCATGCGGCTGGCCGAGGCGCGGCTGATCGCGGTCAACCGTGCCTGGGAAGAGATCCGTGACCGTGCCGAAGCCTCCTGACCGCGACTGCCGGCTTTGCGGCTAAAGGAACTCGCAGTCTCCGGAATTCTCCCCACGGGGTGCGGGTGGACGGTCGCGTGGGTCTGCGGCTCCGAGCGCGCGGCGCGTTTCTTCGAGCCGCGCGGAGAGAAGCGCGCGCGCCTCGCCGGCGTCAGTGTCGTAAGGCGCCTCGATCCGTGTGAGGGCGTCCTGCACGTCGGCCAGGTCGCGCAGGAGCTGACCGATCCGATCTAGCCCCTGTAGATCGCGCAGTGTCGTCTCCGCCAGGCCAGCCGATCCACGACGCGCCCCGCTCCACGCGATGAGGTCCCCGACGGCGCGCTGGACCCTGTCGCATTCCGCCGCGAGCCTATGCAAATGCGCGGCGGTGCCGCGTGACAATGGCTGTCTCATCTGCGGGTCTCCTGTCTCCTCTACGGCCGACCTATGGGCCCGTGCGGTGCCCTAGAGCCGCCCGACCACGGCTTCGATACATTGGCGCAGTTCCACCGGCTGGAACGGCTTCTTGAGGAAATTGTTCATGCCGAGCCTTTGCCCTTCCTCGATCAGCTGCCGGTCGGCGCGCCCGGTGATCAGGATGAAGCCCGTGTCCCTGGTGGATTTTTGGGCGCGCAAAGTGCTGAGAAACTGCAACCCGTCCATGCCGGGCATGTTGTAGTCCGAGATTATGAGATGCACCGGTGCCGAGCGCAGTGCCTCCAGGGCTTCGGCGCCGCTTGGGGCGTGGCTCACCGACTGGATGCCGAATGCCTCCAGCGCCTGCACGATCAATCCGCGGCTCGTCGACATGTCGTCGACGACCATGACCCGCAGTTTCTCCCGGAGCGCCATTATCCGTGTCCCATCCCGGCATTGCTGTTGGCGTCGGCCGGTTTCGACTGTCTGCGGGCGGTTTCCCCGCAGGTGGCGGATCTCGGGCCAGGAACCCGGACTTGCCGCACAGGATCAGGGATAGATGTCAGCACGCCGGGCCGCAACTGCATAGGCGCATTGCCATGGCGCGCCATCTCTCGCGCCGCGTTAAATCCGGTGCTGACGCTGAAAACCCGAATGTTCGTCGATGGCCCGCTCATCTTCGCGAAGCTGCTGCTGTGCCAATCCATCTTGACACTGGGATATCGTGTCGGCCGCTTACGGTACGCCTCGTCGGCAGAAGGCCCGGGCCGGATGCCGCGCGAGCCGGGTGAAGCCGCCTCGTGATCGCTATGGCCCGGAACCGGCAGGACTTCACCAAACGTGACCGGCATAACACACCCAAGACCAGGGCGCGGGCGCGTCGCCCCCTTATCCCCGGTGCGTTTGATCATGCGGCCAGACCGTATTGCGGTCGGACAACCGCGCTCAGATCCAGCAGGCGGATTATAGCCCCATCGTGCACGGCCATCCCCTCGATGAAGCCGGTGGCGCCATCGACCGCCGTGCCAGGCGCCGGCTGCAACGCGTCGTGTTGGAGCGTCAGGATGTCGGACACGGCGCTCACAAGAAGACCTGCGTCGAGACCGTCGACGCGCACCACGATGATCACGTCCCGGTGCGTGAGCCGGTTTTCCGACGCGCCGAGCCTGATGGCAAGGTCGATGAGGGGGAGGACCGAGCCACGCAGATTGATCACACCACGCAGATATGCGGGTGCGTGTGGCAAAAGGGTCGGTTTGGACCACCCGCGGATCTTACGTACCGACAGGATATCGACGGCATAATTTTGGTTCCCGACATGGAAAGACAGCACCTTCCGGTCCCTCTCATGGTTTGGGGAAGATCCAGCAGTCATGGCGTCATCCTGTAGAAGAGAACTGAGCGGCGGTGCGGTCGGCGGCGCGGGCCGCGATTTCGATCGGGTCGAGGATCAGGGCAACCTGTCCGTCGCCGAGGATAGTTGCGGCTGCCACGCCTGGCACACGGCCAAATCCGCCCTGCAATCCCTTTATCACGACCTGTCGCTGATCATGGATCGCATCGGCCAACAAGGCAATGGGCGCGGCCCCGTCGAGCGCGATGACGAGTGCCTGCGCGCCGGACGCGGTCTCCACAGGTGCGCGGTAGCCGAGCTCGGCACCGAGATCTAGCACGCTCAGGATTTGGCCGCGCACGGTAGTGAGCGATTTGCCACCCGGGCACAGGTCGACCGCGTCGTTGGAGAGAGTCAGTGTTTCAATGATCGCATGTACAGGCAGGACGAGGCGTTCCCCAGCCACCTCGATGATCATGCCGTCGAGCACTGCAAGCGTCAGCGGCAGGGAGACGGAGAAAGTCGTACCGCGCCCGTGCTCTGACCGGATGGCGATACGTCCGCCCAGGGATCGGATCGCGCTGCGCACGACATCCATACCGACACCGCGACCCGACAGATTCGAGACCTCGCCGGCCGTGGAGAACCCGGGCAGGAAAAGCAGGCTGTCGATCTCGGCCTCCGACAAGTCCGCGTTGGCCGACACAAGACCCCGGGCAACAGCGGTGTCAAACATCTTGGCGCGGTCGATGCCGCCGCCGTCGTCAGTGACCTCGATCAGGACCCGGCCGGAGCGATGCGTGGCCGAAAGCCGGACGCTCCCTTCGGCAGGTTTGCCCGCCGCGGCCCGGACCTCGGGCGATTCCAGACCATGGTCCACCGCGTTGCGCAGCATGTGCATGAGCGGGTCGGCCAGCCCTGCGATCACGGCCTTGTCGATTTCGGTGTCTTCGCCCTCGGTGCTAAACCGGACCGGCTTTTCTGCGGCCGCAGAGGCTTCGCGCACGATCCGGGACATCCGCTGGAAAAGTGATTTCAGCGGTTGCGCGCGTATCGTCATGACACAGTCTTGCGACTCACGCAGGAGCCCGGACAGTTTTTCGAGATTTTTGCTTACGCCGGAGCCTCTCGTTGATCCCGTGTCGGCGATGCTCTGGGCCAACATCGCGTGTTGAATGATCATCTCACCGACCAGATTGCCGAGGTTGTCGATGCGGTCGAGACCCACCCGAACCGTGGCGGGCAAGGTCGCGGGCGGCGGTGGTGAGAGCGTGCCGGGGCCATTCGCTGACGCCCCGCCCGCCGCACCTTCAGTCAGGCCGATGGCGCGCTGCCGGTCCGGGTCGGAAGCGTTCGGCGGGGCGGGCTCGCGAGAGGCTGCGGGGTCCGGGGGGCCGTCGGTCGGTGCCGTGACGGGTGCGATCCCCAGCCTGCAGAGACCGTCGACGAACTCAAACGGCTCCGCAATCTCGGCCTCCGATGCCGCTGTGGAAAGGTGCAGTGTCCAACCGACATAAGACTTGCCCGGCACGAAGTTTTCGATTTCGGGTAGTGCGGCGATGTCCGGAGAGACTTCGAGCGCGCCAAGTTCCGCGAGCGCGCGGAAGAGAAAGAGAGGCTCGTTCCCGAGGGCGTAGAGCACATCGTCGGGCGTGAAATCGATCTGGTAGCTGCTCGGGTCCAGGTCAGGTTGCGCTGCCTCCGGCGCATCCACATTGAGCGAGAGTTTGGTCACCTGGAACCCTGCGCCGGGATCGTCCTCGTCTTGATCGTCAACGGCGAGGTCCTGCAGTTCCGTCAGAACGGGCGCGGTCGCGCCGGGGTCATTTGCCGGTCCGTCACGGGCCGCGGTCACGAGATCGGAAAGCCCGTCACAGGCGCGCAGCAGCAGCAGAACGATGTCGGGGTCGGGCCGTAGCGCGCCCCTGCGCACGCTGTCCAGAACGGTTTCGAACTGGTGCGCGAATGCGACGACCTCCTCCAACGCGAACGCGCCCGCGCCGCCCTTGATCGAATGGACCGCGCGAAAGACCTCGTTCAGCGTCTCGGCATCGGCACTGCCCTCCTGCATCGCCAGAAGCCCGGACTGCGCGGCCTCGATGAGGTCTTCGCACTCGCCATTGAAGGTGGCGCGAAGCTCGGCCATCGGGTCGTCGGACGCGCGCATCGTCCGACGCCTCAGCCTGTGACCATCTGGACTGCGCGCACCAGCTTGGCCGGGTCGAACGGTTTGACGATCCAGCCGGTCGCTCCGGCGGAACGTGCGCGCGCCTTGAGGTCATCCGAACTCTCGGTAGTGAGGACGAGAATCGGTACCGTTCGGCTCTGGCAGCGGTCTCGTACGGCGGCGACGAAATCATAGCCGTCGAGCCGCGGCATGTTGATGTCCGTAATGATGGCGTCGGGGGCGAGATCCTCCAGCAGCTCGAGCCCGTGCTGTCCATCCTTGGCCAAATGCGTATCAATTCCCGCGCCCCTAAGGGTCAGGGCGATGATCTCGCGCATCGTGCGGCTGTCATCGACGGCAAGAACGGTCGTCATCGGGTGACCTCCGCGCGGGCGGCGCCGATCTGTTCCGGTGTGATGCCAAGTTCGGCAAGGCAGCGCAGGGCACTTTGCTGCAGATCCGTGATTCGGAACGTGCCGGGATCCGACCAGCTGCGGAATGCGGCCAGCAGAAGCTGCGCCCCCACCGCGCCGATGTGATCCGTGGCCGTGCCGTCCAGGTCGATCGGCGCATGCCTGTGCGCGATCAGCACCGCATGCAGTTCCGTGCAAGCGGCGGTGTCCAGCCGGCGGGGAAGTGCGATCACACGTGCCATGCCCGATCGCCGAAATCAGATGCCGCCACGACAATGCCGTTCATGGGATGCGCGCCTCGAGCCCAGATCCGTCCAAGAGAAGGCCTGTCTAGCCGACGCGCAATTAAGATCGCCTTAGCAGCGCCCGGGTTCAGCCGGCGCGGGCGACGTAGTCCGCGCAGCCGGTGAGGGCGGCATAGTCGTCCTCGACCAGCGCGACCGGGAAGGTGCGCAGAAAGTCCGAAAACCGTCCCTTGTCGAGATAGCCGCGCGAAAAGCTCGGGCCCATGAGCCAGGGGCGCAGGGCGCGGGCCATCCCGCCGACGAGAAAAACGCCCCCGTCTGGGAGATGGATCAGCGCCAGATCGCCGACGACGCGTCCCAGGATTTCGGTCATCAGTTCGGCGGCGGCGGCCTCGGTGCCGTCGGGTGCCTGCGCAGCCCGGCCGAGGATTTCCGCGCCTTTGAGCGCCTCGGCCTGCGGGCCGGCGCAGAACCGGTGCACCTGCAAGAGGCCCCGGCCGGAGAGAACCTCCTCGACCGAGGCGAAACTGTGGTGGCGGATAATCGTTTCGGCAAGTCCCAGGCTGCGCGCATCCCAGACCGGCAGACTCACATGACCGGCCTCGGAGGCGACGACGTGGGAGCCGGCCGGGGTACGGTACACGGGCGAGGCGTTGAAGCCGGTGCCGACGCCCACAACCAGCCGCGTGCCGTCGTCGGGCAGGCCCGGTCCCAGGATGGCCTGGCCTTCGACATGATCGAGCGCATAGCCCTGGGCCGCTAGATCGTTGATCACGTAGCCTTCCGCGGCTCCCGTCGCTTCGCAAAGCGCATCCGCCGTGATCTGCCAGTCGCGGTTGGTCAGCCGTCCGACGCCGTTGCGCACCGGGCCTGCCACGGCGACGCAGGCTGCCGAGACCGGTGCGTCGAAGTCCTGGCGGTAGGCGCGCAGCACATCGGTCAGGCTGTCGAACCCGGCATTGGGAAAGCGGCGTACGGTTGCGGTATCTACGATCGTGCCCGCGCAGAGCGCGAGCCGCGTGTTGGTGCCGCCAACATCTGCAGCAAGAACGAAGGGAAGCGTACCAGTCACGTGCCGTCCTGCCTCAAAGCCTGTCGCAGCGCGTGATAGGACGCCTTTGGAGTTCGGTCCAGCGTGTCGAAGTCCACATGAACCAGTCCGAACCGTTTCGCATAGCCGAGCGCCCACTCGTAATTGTCGAGCAGCGACCAGACGAAATAGCCTTTCAGCGGCACGCCTGCATTGATGGCCGCCTGTACGGCATCGAGGTGGGAGGCCAGATAGGCGATGCGGCTGGGATCCTTCGTACCAGAAGGATCGCCGGTGCCCGGTCCCGCGGCCATTCCGTTTTCGGTGACGTAGAGCGGCAGGTTGCCGGTATACTCCTGGGCGGTCCGGACCAGGAAATCACGCAAGCCGTCGGGATAGATCTCCCACTCCATTTCGGTCAGGGGCAGGGGGCCGGGCCGTTCGGCATAATTCGGCCAGGGGCCGGGGACGAAGGCGAGACGCTTGCAGGTGTAGTAGTTCAGCCCGAGCCAATCGAGCGGAGTGCGGATGGTGCCGAAATCCGCCTCCCACCCGTCCGGCAGATGCGGGCCGAGCCCCTCCAGCACCAGATCAGGATAGGCGCCCGTGAAGAGCGGGCCGAGAAACATGCGGTTGTAGATTGCGTCATAGCGGGCGGCGGCAAGGGCGTCCTCGGCGCTGTCAGTGGCGGGATGAGCCCACTCCAGATTGACCACGGCACCGAGATTTTCGACGCCATGGGCCCGCAGCGCCGCGATGGCAAGCCCGTGCCCGAGCAAGACATGGTGCACGGCTCGCGCGGTTGCACGAATGTCGCGCAGCCCCGGCGCCAGCATGCCGTCGAAATGGGACAGCCAGGCCACGCACATAGGCTCGTTGATCGGCGCCGTGCTCCAGAGCCGATCACCATAGTTGCGCCCGATCAGCTCGGCAAACTCGGCAAAGCGCTGCGCGGTCTCCCGGTTGCGCCATCCCCCGATATCCGCGAGCGGCTGGGGCAGTTCCCAGTGATAGAGGGTTGCGGCGGGCTTGATCCCGCGCTCCAGCATCCCGTCGATCAGCCTGTCGTAAAAGGCGAGACCTTCGGGGTTCGGCGTGCCCCACCCGTCGGGCAGAATACGCGCCCAGGAGTTCGAGAAGCGGTAAGCGTCAAAGCCCGCCCCGGCGATCAGGTCCAGATCCGCGGCCCATCGGTGGTAGTGATCGCAGGCAAGCGCGCCGTTCTCGGCATTGACCACGTTCCCGGGTGTCGCGGCGAAACTGTCCCAATGCGTCTGACCGGCCCCGCCGAACCCGTGGCCTTCGATCTGGTAGGCCGAGGTCGCCGTGCCGAAGACGAAGCCATCGGGAAAGGCGCTGCGGCGTGGGAGGGCGGTTTGGGCCATGGCACTTTCCTGGCTGCGGAACGGCTGCAGAGAAATTGACTTGGAGCTGCGACCATCTTGCTGTTAGCGCTAGCGGGGGGCGACTCGCAAGACGCCTGCGCGAAATGCTTGTTGCACAGGCTGCGCCGCGTTAGCCCTTGTAGGAGGCTCCGCATCAGGGAGCACCACCAGGGATTTGGGAGGATCGACTATGGCTGGACGACACGCGGCTGGAAGACTCAGGATGTCTGCTGCGGTGCTCGCACTTGTTGCCGCGACCACCGCGTCGGTGGCCGTTGCGGACGGCGAGATGATCTTCGCGCCGGGCGAGGGCGATTTCAATTGGGACAGCTACGCTGCCTATGCCGACAGTCACGATCTGTCGGGCCAGAGCCTCACGGTTTTCGGCCCCTGGCTCGCTGGCGAGGGTCAGTCCTTTGAGAACCTGATGGCTTATTTCGGCGAGGCGACGGGGGCGGACTGGTCCTATGTCGGGTCCGACAGCCTCGAGCAGCAGATCGTCATCGATGCCGAAGCGGGCTCCGCCCCCGACATTACCGTCTTTCCGCAGCCCGGTCTGGCCGCGAACATGGCCGCGCGCGGCTTTCTTACGCCGCTGCCCGAGGGCACGGCGGACTGGATCCGCGAAAACTACGCCGCCGGCGACAGCTGGGTCGATCTCGGCACCTATGCCAACGCCAGCGGCGAAGACGAGCTCTTCGGGTTTTTCTTCAATGTGAACGTGAAGTCACTGGTCTGGTACGTCCCGGAAAACTTCGAGGATCTCGACATCGAAGTGCCCGAGACCATGGAAGAGCTGAAGGAGCTGACCGACCTGATCGTGGAGGAGGGCGAGACGCCCTGGTGCATCGGTCTTGGTTCGGGCGGAGCGACGGGCTGGCCTGCGACCGACTGGGTCGAGGACATGATGCTGCGCACCCAGCCGCCGGAGGTCTATGACCAGTGGACCAGAAACGAGATTCCGTTCGACGATCCGCGCGTGGTGGCCGCGATCGAGGAGTTCGGCGCCTTTGCCCGCAATGACGACTATGTCGTGGGCGGTGCTGCGGCGCTCGCCGCCACGGACTTCCGCGACAGTCCCAAAGGGCTCTTCTCCGCGCCACCGCAATGCTACATGCACCGCCAGGCGTCCTTCATTCCGGCGTATTTCCCGGAAGACACGGTGCTGGGTGAAGATGTTGATTTCTTCTACTTCCCGGCCTTCGCGGAGAAGGATCTCGGTCGCCCTGTGCTGGGCGCGGGCACGCTCTTCGCATTGACCAGCGACAACCCGGCAAATGCGGCTTTCCTGGAGTTCCTGGAGACGCCCTTTGCCCACGAGGTGATGATGGCGCAGGACGGGTTCCTGACGCCGATGACCGGGGCCGATCCGGTGAACTACGCCAATGACGCGCAGCGCGGGCAGGGCGAGATCCTGACCTCGGCCACGACATTCCGGTTCGACGGCTCGGACCTGATGCCCGGTGGCGTCGGCGCCGGCAGTTTCTGGACCGGTATGGTCGACTATTCCGGCGGTGCCGATGCGGCTTCGGTCGCGGCGGCGATCCAGGCAAGCTGGGACGCGCTGAAGTGATCCTGTCGGGGCTGCGCCCGCCGCGGCCCCGGCTCCTGCGGCGGCATAGGCCGGCGACGCACCTGTCTTGGGAGGGACATGCGCGATGCATCCAGCACTTCAGGGACTGATCACCATATTTCTCGGGGTGGGCGGCTGCCTGGCATACTTCTCGCTGTCGAACCTGTTCCTCGACAAGGTGCTGTTCCCTGCGCAGGGGCCCAATGCAGGGCGCAATATCAACCGCGCCAACATGATCCGGCCCTGGCTTTTTCTGTTCCCGGCGGTCTTCGTTCTGACGCTCTACCTCGCCTATCCGGTCTACGAGACGCTGCGCCTGTCACTGACGGACAGGGTCCCCGGCGGCGGGTATGAGTGGGTCGGCTTCTCGAACTACGTGCAGATGGCGGCAGAGCCCAAGTTCTGGGAGGCGATGCGCAACAAGATCCTCTGGCTGATCGTGGTCCCGGCCGCGTCGACCGCATTCGGGCTCCTGGCTGCGCAGCTCACGGACCGCATCAAATGGGGCAATCTCGCCAAATCCATCATCTTCATGCCCATGGCGATCAGTTTTGTCGGCGCCGCGGTGATCTGGAAGCTGGTCTATGACGCGCGGCCCATCGATCAGGAGCAGATCGGTATTCTGAATGCGATCTATCTGGGGCTGGGCGGCACCGAACCGCAGACCTGGCTGACCACGCCCTTCTGGAACAATTTCTTCCTCATGGCGGTGCTGATCTGGATCCAGACGGGTTTTGCCATGGTGATCCTTTCGGCAGCGCTGCGTGGGATCCCCGAAGAAACGGTCGAAGCCGCCATCGTCGACGGGGCGAGCCCGATGCAGATCTTTTTCAAGATCAAGGTGCCGCAGATCATGGGCACCATCGTCGTGGTCTGGACCACGATCACCATCGTGGTGCTCAAGGTCTTCGACATCGTCTTTGCCATGACCAACGGGCAATGGGAGACGCAGGTTCTGGCGAACTACATGTATGACAAGCTGTTCCGCGCGAATGACTGGGGCGTCGGCTCCGCGTCGGCGATGATCATCATGCTGCTGGTTACTCCGATCCTGGTCTGGAACGTGCATAACGCGCGCAAGGAGATGAGATGACCGCGCTCGCCGCCCGGTTGACCACGGATGCGCTGTTTCAGCCGCTGCGGCTGCCCTGCGGTCTCGTGCTGAAAAACCGGATCGCGAAGTCGGCCATGTCGGATTCGCTCGGCGATGGCACGGGGCATCCGACGCCGGAGCAAACAAGGCTCTACAACATCTGGGCGCAGGGAGGCGTGGCGCTGGCCATCATCGGCGAGGTGCAGGGCAGTCCGCATTTCGCGGAAAAGCCCGGCAATCTGGTTCTTCACGACCGTTCCGATCTGGCAAGGTTCCGTGACCTGGCGCGGCAGGGTCAGGAAAACGGCACGCAGCTTTGGTTGCAGTTGGGCCATGCGGGCGCCTTGGCCCACGCGCCGACCAGCACACCAAAGGGTCCGAGCGCCCTCGATCTGCCGGGCCTGACTTGCGAGGCGCTGACGCTGGACGAAATCGCCCGCCTCCCTGCAGAGTTCGCGCGCACCGCCCGGTTGGCCCAGAAGGCGGGCTTTGGCGGTGTTCAGATCCATGCGGCGCACGGCTTCCTGCTGAACCAGTTTCTGTCGCCGCTCTTCAACCGGCGCCGCGACGGCTATGGCGGATCGGTCGAGAACCGCATGCGCCTGCTGCTGGAAACGCTCGAGGCCGTCCGCGCGGCGACAGGTCCGAAGTTTCCCGTCGCGGTGAAACTCAACTCGACCGACAAGTTGGAAGGCGGGTTCACGGAAGCCGATGCGCTGGAGGTCGTGCGCGCGCTGGACGGGACCACCGTCGATCTGATCGATCTCAGCGGCGGCACCTATTTTCCCGGCGCGAAGCCCGCTTCCGACAGTGGAGGACGCGGGCCCTACTTCCTCCGGTTCGCCGGACATGCGCGGCAGGTGACCACGAAACCCCTGATGCTGACCGGCGGGGTTAAGACGCGGGCCCACGCTGACGAGATCCTCGCAAGCGGCGCGGCCGATATCGTGGGGCTCGCACGCGCTCTGGTCCTGGAGCCGGCGCTGCCGGATCTCTGGAAGTCCGCGGATATGCCGGAACCGGCCTTTCCGAGATTCACCGAAACACCCGAAGGCGGCGTCACCGCCTGGTACACCATGCGCCTGACCGATCTGGGCGCCGGCCGCGCAGAGGCCGAATTCGGCGAGATGGGTGCGGCCATTGCGGCCTATGAGGCCCGCGATCGGTCACGGACGGACGTCTGGCTGCGCCATTTTCGCGACTTCGCGCCATCGCCGCGCGGAAGGGAGGGCTGAGCCCATGTCGATCCCGCTGACGATCACTCATGCAGACGGTTCGGGCCGATACAGCGCGAGGCCGGTACCGTTCGCGACATGCACCCGATGTCTTGAAGGCTGCCAAGGACACTGACCGATGGACAATATCGCCGGCAAGAAATCCTCACTGACCTGGGCGGTCAATATCTCGGCCGCGGTCCTCGTCATCCTGTGGCTGGTCCCGACGCTGGGGCTCTTCATCTCGTCTTTCCGGACAGGCGATCAGATCTCCAGTTCCGGTTGGTGGAACGCAATGTTTCCGACCGAACAGACCATTCAGCTGCGCACCGCGCCGCCGTCTGACCAAAAGCAGGAGGGCGATCTCTGGGTGATCGAGGGCCAGCTCTTTGATCAACCGACGACGATCTCGTCCTGGGGCAGCTCATCACGTGCGGTGAGCGCCTATGCGCCGGGCGAGACCGCCGATCTGCGGGGCGGGGAACAGCTGACCGTGACCGAGAATGGCGCCTACCGCTTTACCTCGCCCGAAGAGATGTCGGGCTCGCGCGGCCAGCGGGTCTTTGTCACCACGACGGTCCCACCCGAGTTCACGCTCGAGAACTACAACCAGATCCTGATCAACCCCCAGAGTGACGAAGGCATGGCGAAGGCCTTCTTCAATACGCTGACGGTGACGATCCCGGCGACGATCATCCCGATCCTTGTCGCCGCCTTTGCCGCCTATGCGCTGGCCTGGATGGATTTCCCGGGCCGGGCGCTTTTGATCGCGGCGGTCGTGGGGCTGCTCGTGGTGCCGCTGCAGCTGGCGCTTATCCCGCTTCTGTCGCTGCACAACGAGATCGGCATCGGCAAGGGATACATGGGGGTCTGGCTCGCCCATACCGGCTTTGGAATGCCGCTCGCGATCTATCTTTTGCGCAACTACATGGCCGGTCTGCCCCGGGACATTATCGAGAATGCGCGCGTCGACGGGGCGACCGAGTTCCAGATCTTCGTCAAGATCATTCTGCCGCTTAGCTTTCCGGCGCTGGCGAGCTTTGCGATCTTCCAGTTTCTCTGGACCTGGAACGATCTGCTGGTGGCGCTGGTGTTCCTGATCGACGCCACGGGCGAGACCACGGTCATGACCCGCCAGATCGTGGAACTGCTCGGCACCCGCGGCGGCAATTGGGAGATCCTGGCGACGGCCGCGTTCGTCTCGATCGCTGTGCCGCTGCTCGTGTTCTTCAGCATGCAGCGCTATCTCGTGCGCGGGCTTCTGGCGGGATCGGTTAAATGAGGGATGCCGTGATCCACAACGCCCCGCAGGATAACTCCGCCTCGCTCATCGCCGCCGATCCGGACTGGTGGCGCGGTGCCATCATCTACCAGATCTATCCGCGCAGCTATCAGGACAGTAATGGCGACGGGATCGGCGATCTCCTCGGCATCGTTCACCGGCTGCCCTATGTCGCCTCGCTGGGCGCGGACGCGATCTGGATTTCGCCCTTCTTCACCTCACCCATGGCCGATTTCGGTTATGACGTGTCCGACTATTACGACGTCGACCCGATGTTCGGCACGCTGGCGGATTTCGATGCGGTGATCGACACGGCCCACCGGCTGGGTCTGAGGGTCATGATCGATCTGGTGCTGTCGCACACGTCCGACCAGCATCCCTGGTTCGAGGAGTCGCGGTCCGACCGCACGAACCCCCGCGCGGACTGGTATGTCTGGGCCGATCCCAAGCCCGACGGCACACCGCCAAACAACTGGCTGTCGATCTTCGGCGGTCCGGCCTGGCAATGGGACGCCAAGCGCGAACAGTATTACCTGCACAATTTCCTGGTCTCGCAGCCCGATCTGAACCTGCATTGCGAGCCGGTGCAGGACGAGCTGCTGAACGTGGCGCGCTTCTGGCTCGACCGCGGTGTCGATGGGTTTCGGCTCGACACAATCAATTTCTACTTCGCCGACAAGGAGCTGCGCGACAACCCGCCCTTGCCGCCGGAAGAGCGCAACGACTCGATTGCTCCCCGTGTGAACCCCTACAACCATCAGCGCCATGTGCATTCCAAGAACCAGCCGGAGAACCTGGAGTTCCTGCAGCGCTTCCGCGCGCTGCTTAATCAGTATCCCGGGGCTGCAGCCGTGGGCGAGGTCGGCGATGCGCAAAAGGGGCTCAAGATCCTGGGTGAATACACCTCCGGCGGCGACAAGGTGCAGATGTGCTATGCGTTCGAGTTCCTCGCCAAGGATTTCCTGGCGGCGGCGCGGGTGGCCGAGACGTTCCGCCTATTGACCGATGCCGCTCCCGATGGCTGGGCCTGCTGGGCCTTTTCCAACCACGATGTGATGCGCCATTGCTCCCGCTGGGAGCTACCGCCCGCGGCCCTGCGAGAATATGCGACGCTTCTGATGTGCCTGCGCGGGTCGATCTGCCTGTATCAAGGCGAGGAGCTGGGCCTGCATGAGGCCGACGTCGCCTTCGAGGATCTGCAGGATCCCTACGGCATCGAGTTCTGGCCCGAATTCAAGGGCCGCGACGGGTGTCGCACACCGATGCCCTGGGAGGCAGAGAGCCTCAATGCCGGCTTCAGCGGCGAAAAGCCCTGGCTGCCAGTGGCGCCGGATCACTATCCGCTCGCGGTGGACGCCCAGGAAAACGATCCCGGCGCGCTTTTGCACCATTACCGCCGGGCGATCAGTTTCCGGCGGGTGCACCGGGCGCTGCAAAAGGGCGTACAGTCGCCGATCACCACGGCCGGGGACGTGATGTATTTCATGCGCAGTGACGAGCGGGAGGCTCTGTTCTGCGCCTTCAACCTGTCCGATCGCCCGGGCACCATACCCGCGCCGGAGGGCATCTGGGACACTGTCGGAGTCGAGCTCAACAGCGCCAGCCCGATGCAGGACGGAATGATCCATCTGGGGCCGTGGCAGCCCTGCCTGATGCGCCGGCGCTAGAGAACAAACGGGAGGGGGAGATGGCGGAACTCAAGCTCACCGACGTGGCCAAGGCCTATGGCGACGTCAAGGTGCTGAGCCATATCAATCTGGACATCGAAACCGGGGAGTTGATCGTCTTCGTCGGGCCCTCGGGCTGCGGGAAGTCCACTCTGCTTCGCATGATTGCCGGCCTGGAGAAGATCACCGGCGGGACGCTGGAGATTGAGGGGGACGTCGTCAATGACGTCCCGCCCGCGCAGCGCGGCATCGCCATGGTGTTTCAGTCCTACGCGCTCTACCCGCACATGACGGTGCGCGACAACATGGCCTTCGCGCTCAGGATCGCCAAGAAGCCCCAGGCCGAGATCGACGCGGCGATCGAGCGGGCGGCGAAGATCTTGCAGCTCGACCCCTATCTCGACCGTTTGCCCAAGGCGCTATCGGGCGGGCAGCGTCAGCGCGTCGCGATCGGGCGGGCGATCGTCCGTGATCCCAAGGTGTATCTGTTCGACGAGCCGCTCTCGAACCTCGATGCCGCGCTGCGCGTGGCCACCCGGATCGAGATCGCGCAGTTGAAGGAATCCATGCCCGACAGCACGATGATCTATGTCACCCACGACCAGGTCGAGGCGATGACCCTGGCCAGCCGCATCGTCGTACTGGCCGGGGGCGGGATCAGCCAGGTCGGCACGCCATTGGAGCTCTATGAGAAGCCCGCCAACACCTTTGTGGCGCAGTTCATCGGCTCTCCGGCGATGAACATGCTGCCGGCGCGGATCACGGGCACGGGCGCAGCCACGCGCGTGGCGCTGTCCACCGGCACCGAAATAGATGTCCCGATCCCGTCTGCCGAAGGGTTGGAGGGCGCCGAGATCGCCATGGGCGTGCGGCCCGAGGATCTGATGGTCGCAGAGGGCGATGCCCCGGCGCTGGTCGACAGCACCGTTCTGCTCAGCGAGAAACTGGGCGAGGTCACGGTCGTCTATCTCGACCCCGTCAAGGCGTTCGAGGGGGACGACGCCCAGACCATCGCCAAGCTTCCCGGCATCCATCAGATCTCGCGGGGAACCCCGCTACGGCTGACTGCGCCGCTGGAAAAACTCCACCTCTTTCACGAGG
This sequence comes from Pseudomonadota bacterium, assembly GCA_039184415.1. Taxonomy (GTDB): domain Bacteria; phylum Pseudomonadota; class Alphaproteobacteria; order Rhodobacterales; family Rhodobacteraceae; genus JANSYP01. The sequence continues at coordinate 10,675 of JBCDBB010000021.1, read as the reverse complement.
GGAACTCGTTACTCTACGTTTAAATGGGCACTCGTTACTTACAACAAACGACAAGGACACTCGTTACGCTACAGCCTTGGATATAATCCATCGCGCCGGCGCATGTTACTCGCAGTTGCAAAAGGGCGTGTCGCAGGACACGCAATCATCAATCGTAATCAGCGCGTATTGGCTGGCCCCGGCGGAAAAACTCCCCGCCCAGTCTGGTAAAAGCCCCTGCGCGGTGCCGACATCGCGGATCATCCAGGCAAAGAGACGCACCATGAGGCTGTCCTCGCTGATATTGTCGAAGAGCCCGCCCTTGAGACCATAGGCGGCTTCGGCGCAATGCACGCTGCCATCCGGAGGACGCCGCTCTGCCGACAGCAGCCATGTCTCGTCATCGCCCTGGATCTGGTAGCGCCAGGTAAAGCTGGCCACGACGCGGCACCCTGACATTGCCGATACGCTCAGGCGGCCGGTCGCGCCGCCGGTTTCCGAGACCGCGCGCAGCTTGTCGATGCCCAGATCGAACGGGTCACAGGGCACTTCGGTTTCGTCGAGCGTGTAGCGGTGCTCCCAGAGATTCTTCCTTTTGAGGATCTCCCGGGTGCGATCGGTAACATAGGCCTCCTTGCAGACGCCGCGCTTCTGAAAATGATCCTGGTCAAGCATGCGATGCTCCCATTCTGGTCCGGTGGCTTTGCGCGCTGCAAAAACCGTGTGCCGGTACAGAGTAGCATCGCCAGCCTGCGGCCCCGCGTGAATAGGTAGTTAAGCTTGGAAAACTAACGGCGTGGCGGTGGAACCCTACGGCCACTTTGCCGGACCGCAAAACCGGATATTGATCTGAACGGCGTTTGCCCCGACACTGCCCCGTCGCAACAAGAGGGCCGTTCATGTCACCGGAATTCCTGCTCACCTCTCTGGTGGTCGTCTTGATGCCGGGTACTGGCGTGATCTACACCCTCGCCATTGGCCTCGGTCGCGGGTTTCGGGAGAGCATCGCGGCCGCCTTTGGTTGCACGCTCGGGATCGTGCCCGCCGCCGTGGCCAGCATCGTGGGCCTCGCGGCGCTGCTGCACACCAGCGCGCTGGCCTTCCAGGTGATCAAGTATCTCGGCGTGGCCTATCTGTTCTACATGGCGTGGAAGACGCTGCGCGACAGCAGCCGCCTTGATGTGTCCGAAGACCGGCGCAAGACCGGCCTTGTCCGTATTGCCGTCGACGGGGCGTTGTTGAACGTCCTGAACCCCAAGCTCTCGCTCTTCTTCCTCGCCTTCCTGCCGCAGTTTCTGTCCGCCGATTCCGCCAATGCCACCGGGGCGCTCGTCAGCCTGGCGCTCATCTTCATGGCAATGACCTTTGTGGTCTTTGTCATCTATGGCGCCTTTGCGGCCTATGCGCGGGACTATGTGATCCAGCGGCCCAGGGTGTTGCAGTGGATCAAACGCAGTTTCGCCGCGGCCTTCGGTGCCCTGGGCGTCAAGCTCGCGGCGACCAACTAGACCTGGGTCACAAAAGACCCGGGAGCCACAGCACGATCCCCGGAAAGGCGATCAGTACCGCCACCGTGGCCACGTCGGCCACGAAAAAGGGCGAGGCGCCGCGGAAAACGTCCTGCACCGAGATCGGCAGCTTGCTGTCCTGCGCGACGCCTGCGACGACGTAGCAGTTCAGCCCGATGGGTGGCGTGATCAGACAAAGCTCGGCCATCTTGACCACGATGATCCCGAACCAGATCGCGCATTCCTCGCCGGTCATGCCGAGAGCGCTGGCCTCGCGCGTCACGTCCGGCCCGCCATTGAGCGCTATGACGGCCGGAAAGGCGACCGGCAGGGTCAGGATCAGCATCCCGATCGCATCCATGAACATGCCCAGGATCACGTACACACCCAGGATCGCGAGCAGGATCACGATGGCGGGGTATTCGAGACCCGAGATCCAGCCCGCGAATGCATCGGGCAGCTTGGCAAAGCCCAGGAAGCGCACATAGATCAGCACGCCCCAGATCATGGTGAAGATCATCACTGTGAGCTTTGCCGCTTCGATCAGCGCGCCCTTGAGCTGGCCCCACCGCATCCCCTGCCAGAGTGCCATGACGAGCACGACGAAGGCGCCGAGCGCCCCGGCCTCGGTCGGGGTCGCCCAGCCGAAATAGATCGAATAGACGATGATGAAGACGACGACGAAGATCGGCATGGCTCCGGGGAGCGCGGCGAAACGCTGGCTCCAGGTGAAGCCGCGGACCGGCGGTCCGAGATTTGGCCGTGTCTTGGCCATGCCCACGACCAGCGCGCCATAGATCAGGGCCGAGACGAGTCCGGGAAGAAACCCCGCCAGCAGCAGCTTGCCCACCGACTGCTCGACGATGATCGCGTAGATCACCAGGATCGCCGAGGGCGGGATCAGCGAGGCCAGCGTACCGCCGGCCGCTACGACGCCCGCGGCAAAGCGCTTGTCATAGTTGACCTTGAGCATTTCCGGGATCGCGATGCGGGCGAAGACCGCCGAGGTCGCCACCGACGCGCCAGAGACCGCAGCAAAGCCCGCCGTGGCGAAGACCGTCGCCACACCGAGGCCCCCGGGCAGCCAGCCGACCCATCGTTTGGCCGCCTCGAAGAGATAGGCCGTCAGCCCGGCATAATAGGCCAGATAGCCGATCAGGATAAAGGTCGGGATCAGCGACAGGGCGTAGGTTGTGCTCTTGGAATGGGGGACCTGACCGGCGAGCTTCATCGCCGTGACAAGCCCGCGGTCGAAGCCCTGTTTCTGCATGAAGAAGAGACAGAGCCCGAGAAATCCGATGAAGGCCGTGGCAAAGGCCACGCGCACGCCGATCATCACCAGCACGAGCAGCGCACCCGACAGCCAGAGCGACAGGGTGAAGATATCAACGCCGTCGAGCAGTGCCTTCATGTCGATCAGGCTATCCATCGACGGTCTCGGCCTCGCGTGCGGCCTGGGTGCTCGCGTCTTCGGGCAGGGGCACGGCGACGGGGCGGGGATCGCCCGTGCGCAAGGCGCGCCAGTATCCCCAGATCTGCAGGATCAGACGCACCCACAGGATCGCCAGCGCCACCGGCACGACCAGCTTCGCGGGCCAGAGTGGCAGCGCGATATCGATGGAACTGTCCCGACTCCACATCGGTGCCGACGAGTCGAAACTGCGGGTGAAGTGGAACCATGTGCCGTAGATCAGCGCCGTGGTCATCAGCCACATGAAGATGACCGACAGAAGCTCGGCAAACCACAGAATCCGGCCGCGGAGCGCGCCGACCAGGAGGTCCATGCGGATATGCCCGCCCTCGCGCTGGCAGTAGCTCAAGCCCAGAAAGGCGAAGATGGCCATGAACTGCTCGGTCCAGTCGACATAGCCCGGCACCGGTGCGCCGAAAATCTTGCGTCCCAGGACGTTATAGACCGCGAGCACCACGAGAGCGAAAATCACGACGCCCGATGCCAGGGTCAGCGCCCGCTCCAGACGAAACCAGATCTGATCAGCACGCGATAGTGTGGAGTCGTCGCTCAGAACCGAGGAACTGCTCACGGAGTCCGGCTTTCCGACGGGGCGGCGGCGGCCCCCTCCGCCGATTGGTGGGGTGCGCTCATCGGACCGAAGCTCTCAGCGGGGACGGCATCTCCGCCTCCACGCGCCGGTCCCCGGGCGCGGCTACGCCTCGTGCCCGCCCGGCTTCGCCCGGCGGGTCGGTCAGCTCCAGAGTCCGCGACAGTCTTTCCATGAACGCAGGCGCCGTGGCGCGCGGTCAGTTGCTCGCCCGCTGGTTTTCCAAGGTCGACTGAACCAGGTCGTAGAGCTCCTGCGCCGGCAGACCCTGGGCGCTCATGTCGGTGATCCACTGGGTCTTGATCGGGTCGGCGGCGACCTCGCGGAACTTCGCCAGCTCTTCCTCGGGGATCGACACTTTCTCGACGCCCTTTTCCGCCAGAATCGCTTCCCACTCTTCCAGCAGGGCCGCGTAGTTCGCCAGGTAATGGTCGATGGCCTCGGGCACGGCTTCGTCGAGCGCCGCGCGATGCGCTTCCGGCAATGCCTGATAGGCATCGATATTCACCACGACCGGGCAGTTGACGGTGCCGGGGTTCAGGTTTTCGGTCCACCAGTCGGCGATGTCGATTGTGCCAAAGGACAGATGCGCATGCTGGGCAAAGGCTGCTGTGTCGATCAACTCGGATTCCAGCGCGCTGTAGACGTCCGTTGCCGTCATCGAGGTCGGCACGGCACCTACGGCCTCGAAGGCCGCGCCGATGCCGCCCGTTGCGCGGACCCGCATCCCGTCGAATTCGTCCAGGGTCGTGCGCGGCTCACCGGCGCCAACGATGTTGTATTGCGGCATGGGCGAAGTCATCAGCAGCTTGGCGTTCCAGCGCCCCAGATCCTCGACGACGGCCGGATGCTCGTAGACCGCATGGCTCACGGCGACCTCTTCGTCGAGATTGGCCACGCCGAGGAACGGCAGCTCTAGCACGGTGATGGTCGGGTTCTTGTCACGGTGGTAGCCGGCGCAGAACTGCGCCATCTCGAAGGCGCCGATGGAAATACCGTCGAGGTTTTCGCGGTTCTTGCTGAGCCCGCCATAGGAGATGTTCATGGTGAACTCGCCGCCGGTCTTGCCCGACACAAGCTCGGCCAGTTTTTCGACATGCTCGGTGAAGGCGCGGCGTTTGCCCCAGAGCGAGACGTTCCACTCGGTGGCGCCGGCCTCGGCGACGAAGGCGAAAGTGACGGCAGTCGCGGCGGCGGTTGTCAGGTACCGGTTCATCAAGTCCTCCCATTTGTTCATTCCGTCACGCTGTTGGAGCGCGGGTTTGTCGCACTGTAGGGGCACGGGGAGGGACGTCCAGTGCCAATAGAGGCATCGGCGGCGATCCGGAGACGCGCCAGGGCCGTCGTAGCCATCCGATGGGCCTTTCGCCTTTCCTTTGCCCCGCGCCCGTGGAATAGGGACGCGCCAACGACACACACGCCCGAAGGAGCTGATTGTGGAGATTCGTGAGGCGCTCACCTTCGACGACGTCCTGCTGGTCCCTGCCGCGAGTACCGTTCTTCCCTCGGAGGCGGACACCCGCACCAGCGTAACCCGCGCGATCGCGCTCAATATCCCGCTGCTCAGCTCGGCTATGGACACAGTGACCGAAGGCCGGATGGCCATCGCCATGGCGCAGGCCGGCGGTATGGGCGTCATCCACCGCAATCTGAATGTCGATGAGCAGGCCCGCGAGGTCCGCCGGGTCAAACGTTTCGAGTCCGGTGTGGTCTACAACCCGATCACCCTAACGCCAGATCAGACACTCGCCGATGCCAAGGCGCTGTGCGAGCGCTACAAGATCACCGGTTTTCCCGTCGTCGATGAGGCGCGCAAGGTGCTGGGCATCGTCACCAATCGCGACATGCGCTTTGCAACCGATGACGCCACGCCTGTACGGGTGATGATGACCGCGGACAATCTGGCGATGTTGAGGGAGCCTGCGGACCTTGATGAGGCGAAGTCGCTGATGAAATCGCGGCGGATCGAAAAGCTGCTCGTCGTCGATGGCGATGGCAAGCTGACCGGGCTGCTGACGCTCAAGGATACCGAGCAGGCGGTTCTGAACCCGCATGCCTGCAAGGACGAACTTGGCCGGCTCAGGGTCGGGGCGGCGACAACGGTCGGCGATGCCGGATTCGAGCGCGCCGAAGCGCTGATCGATGCGGGTATCGATATGATCGTGGTCGACACCGCCCATGGCCATTCCGCAGCTGTCGGAAATGTTGTCAGCCGGATCAAGCGTTTGACTAACGAAGTTCAGGTGGTTGCCGGCAATGTCGCCACCGGAGAGGCCACCCGCGCCCTGATCGATTCTGGCGCCGACGGGATCAAGGTCGGGATCGGGCCGGGCTCGATCTGCACCACGCGCATGGTCGCGGGCGTGGGCGTGCCGCAGCTGACCGCGATCATGGATTGCGCAACCGCGGCAGAGCAGGCGGGCGTGCCGGTCATCGCCGATGGCGGGATCAAGTTTTCGGGCGATTTCGCCAAGGCCATCGCGGCGGGCGCGTCCTGCGCGATGGTTGGCTCGATGATCGCTGGCACCGATGAAAGCCCGGGCGAGGTCATTCTGTATCAGGGCCGGTCCTTCAAGACCTATCGCGGGATGGGCAGCCTGGGCGCCATGGCCCGGGGCTCCGCCGACCGTTACTTCCAGAAGGACGCGGCGAGCGACAAGCTGGTGCCCGAAGGGATCGAGGGCCAGGTGCCCTACAAAGGCTCCGCCGCTGCCGTCATCCACCAGCTCGTGGGCGGTCTGCGGGCCGCGATGGGGTACACCGGGGCGGCCACGATCGAGGATCTGCGCCGCACTGCGCGCTTCGTGAAAATCACCGGGGCGGGACTCAAGGAAAGCCATGTCCACGATGTGCAGATCACCCGCGAGAGCCCGAATTACTCGGTCTGATCCGACGTCTCTGCGCCTTTGTCCTCGCCCTTCGCAAAGGAAGCCGCCTCCAGCACCAGCGGGAGCAAGACCGGCAGTAGCACTTCGATGAGGCGGACCGCGTCGCTCGTGGCGCCTGCGCGCAGGTCGAACCGGGCGAGCGTTTCCTTGGCATCCCGTCGGACGATGTCGAGAGATTTGGCGCGCAAGTCCTTCAAAACGCTGTCGGTTTCGTCCTCGCCCTCGCGCGTCAGGGCGACGATCAGCGACAGCGCCAGGATGGCATTGACAGCGGCGACGCTCAGCAAGGCGGCGGGCAGCGACCAGAGCTCGGCCAGAAGCGCGATGGCCGCCCCCGTGAGCGCTAGGAGACCCACGGTCAGGCAAACGCCGCCCACGATATAGGCCAGCAGTCTTTGCTTGAGCCGTGCTGCCCGGCGTTCCGCGATGAGCCGTTCGATCTGGAGCACGGCCAGCAGATCATCCACGATGGCCGCGCTCATTTGCTGGCCCGTCCCAGGATAACACCGACGCCCAGGGCGACCAGCACCGAGGCGATGGGGTGTTTCTGTGGGATCTCCTTTGCCGCCTTCAGCAAGGCCTCGCGTGTTTGCGGGATCTCCTCGATGCTGACGCCGTGGTCGGCCAGGGCCCTGTCGACGGCGCCGCGGATCTCGGAGAGCGCGTCCTTTGCCGCGGCGGGCGAGGCGACGCTGGAGGCACGCTTCGCAGCGTCGGCGAGGTCGGCCTCGAGCCGTTCAATATCCTTCTTCAGATCGGCGTGGATCGCCATGGTCGGGCTCCCTGCGTGACTGCAGCCTGCGTAAGCGCCATGGGTCGGACAAGGTTCCAGGCGCGCTGCCAGCATCATTACACGGGAGTAAGTGGTTCAGCTAGCGCATGAATTTCTGACGCGCCTCTCGGGCGACGGCATAGCGCATCTCCAGGTCTGCCAGCCGGGCCATGACGGGTTTGCGCTCCGTCTCAGGCGCGTCCCGAACGGCCTGTCGGGCGGCCTGGACCTGGGCCTTGAGGCGAAACTCCTCGGGCAGGGACCCGGCTTCAGCCATCATGCGGTAGGCCACGGCGTCGCCTGTATCCACCAGTGCGTCGCCGGACCGGTCGGGCAGTGGCGCGCCCTCGCCACGCAGGCCGGTCAGTTCGCCCTTGGCGGCGGCCGCGGCGATCCGCTGTTCAGTAAGGGTATGAAGGTCTCTGGCCATACCCATGATATGGGATCGCGGCGCGGTCTTGTCAGCTCCGCGCCGCTCTCGTCACTCCAGCTCTGCCAACCGGTCCAGTGCCGATTTCAGGCGGGCGGCTTCGTCCTGCTTGCTGGTAACCAACTCGCGCGTCTCCACCACCACATCTTCGGGGGCACTGTCGATGAATTTGGGGTTGGTGAGACGCCCGTTCAGGCCGGAGATGTCCTTGTCGAGCTTGCCTAAGCTCTTCTCAAGGCGTGCTTTTTCCGCACCGACGTCAATGGCGTCGGCAAGGGGCAGGCCGAAGGTGCCGCCCTCGACGGCGATGGTCACGGCCCCCTTGGGCAGAGCATCGGCCGGGCTGAGCGATTCGATGCGAGCGAGCCGGTTGATCAGCGCCTCGGACCGGGCATAGGCGGCCTGACCATGGGCATCGAGATCGAGTTGCAGGAGCGGCAGATAGAGCCCCACCGGCACGTGCATCTGGGCGCGGACAGAGCGGATTTCCTCGATCAGAGAGATCACCCAGGTCATCTCGCGATCCGCTGTTTCGTCCACAAGATCAGCGGCTTGCAGCGTTGGCCAATCGGCATGGGCGAGCAGCTTCTCGCGTGTGCCGGTCACACCCCAGAGCTCTTCGGTGATGAAGGGCATGAAGGGATGAAGCAGGATCAGACACTGGTCGAGCACCCAGCCCATGGTCTCGCGCGTCTCGGCCACCACGGTGGGGTCCTCGGAGGCGAAGAGCGGTTTGGAAAACTCCACGTACCAGTCGCAGACCTTGCCCCAGACGAAGCTGTAGAGCGCCTTGGCGGCGTCGTCGAACCGGTAGGCGGCAAGCGCGGCGTCGACCTCTTCGCGGACCTTCGCCGTCTCGCCGATGATCCACAGATTGGCCGTCTGCACCGCGTCGGTATCGCGTCGGTTTTGCGTCGGTATCACGTCGGTGCGCCACGCAGGGTCCGCATAGACCCCGTTCATCTCGGCAAAGCGCACCGCGTTCCAGAGCTTGGTGCCGAAATTGCGATAGCCGGCAATCCGGTCCCTGCTGAGCTTCAGATCGCGGCCCATCGCGGCCATGGAGGCGAGTGTGAAGCGCACGGCATCGGCGCCGTACTCGTCGATCAGGTCCAGCGGGTCGAGGATGTTGCCGAGTGACTTGGACATCTTCTTGCCCTTCTCGTCGCGGACGAGTGCATGGACATAGACGGTGTCGAAGGGTCGCTGCTCAACCACGGCATATTGCATCATCATCATCCGTGCGACCCAGAAGAAGATGATGTCGAACCCGGTGATCAGGATGGAGGTCGGGAAGTATCTCTCTAGTTCCGGGGTCTGGTCAGGCCAGCCCAGCGTGCCGATGGGCCAGAGACCCGACGAAAACCAGGTGTCCAGCACATCAGGGTCACGCCAGACGGGGTAGACGAGCTTGGTCGGGTCATCCTCGGCGGCATAGGCGGCGAGCCCTTCGGCCAGCGCGTAGATGGCGGCGTGCTTGTCCTCGACCTCGACGATGCGCGCATGGTTCAGGGGCGCGGGGAGAGCGGCGAGATCATCGAGGAACTTCTCCCCGACCGCGTCTAGATCTATGGCGCTCTGGGCATGCTCGCCGGCCTGCACAAGCCCGTCAAAGGCGAGCTCCGCGCCGATATCGATGCCGTCCCAGTCCTCGGGCGGGCTTTCGGGGGTCAGGCCATAGCGGGCGAGCTTGTCGCCCATCATCGCCATGTTGAGCCCATACCAGACCGGGATCCGATGACCCCACCAGAGCTGACGCGAGATGCACCAGGGTTCGATATTCTCCAACCAGTGGAAATAGACCTTGGCGTTCTGTTCGGGCAGGATCGTGACCTCGCCCGAGCGCACGGCCTCGATCGCCGGGCCGACGATCTTTTCGGCATCGACGAACCACTGATCGGTGAGCATCGGCTCGATCACGACCTTGGAGCGGTCGCCATAGGGCTGCATGATGAGCTTGGCCTCGACCAGGGGAACCGGGGCATCGGCGCCGTTCTCGTCGGGCTTCAGCGCGGGCTTGCCGAGCCGCGGATCATCGGCGCGCGTCATCACTGCGAGCCCCTCCGCGGTGATGTCGGCAACGACGCGTTTGCGCGCCTCGAACCGGTCGAGCCCGCGATACTCGTCCGGAACCAGATTCAGCGCGTCGATCTCCTCCTCGGTTGCTGCGGCACCGGCGGCGATCTTCTGGGCGGCGAGCGCATCCTCGGCGTAGGGTGCGCCGTCGGCACGCATGTGCCCGCTGGTGCCCATCAGGCGGTACTTCGGGATGCCGCCACGCTCGGCGACGGCATAGTCGTTAAAATCATGGGCGCCGGTGATCTTGACCGCGCCTGAGCCGAAATCGGGGTCTGGATATTCGTCGGTGATGATCGGGATCAGACGTCGATGCTCCTTGGGCCCGACCGGGATCTCGCACATCTTGCCGACGAGGGGGGCATAGCGCGTGTCCGAGGGATGCACCGCGACAGCCCCATCCCCCAGCATTGTTTCGGGCCGCGTCGTGGCGATAGAGATATAGTCGCGCTCTTCGGTGAGCACGACATTTCCGTCCTCGTCCTTTTCGACATAGGTGTAGGTTTCCCTGCCCGCGAGCGGGTACTTGAAATGCCACATATGGCCGTTAGTCTCGATATTCTCGACTTCGAGATCCGAGATCGCGGTTTCGAAGCGCGGGTCCCAATTGACCAGGCGCTTGCCGCGATAGATCAGGCCTTCGTTGTAGAGATCGACAAAGACCTTCAGGACTGCCTGGCTCAGCCCCTCGTCCATTGTGAAGCGTTCGCGCGACCAGTCGCAGGAGGCGCCGAGGCGCTTTAGTTGGTTGATGATGGCGCTGCCAGTCTCCGCCTTATAGTGCCAGGCGCGGTCGACAAATTTATCGCGACCGAGAGCCTTGCGGTCGGGCTCCTGGCGTTCGGCCATCTGCTTTTCCACGGCCATTTGCAGCGCGATGCCGGCATGATCGGTGCCCGGTTGCCAGAGCGTGTCGAACCCGCGCATGCGGTGCCATCGGATCAGGATGTCCTGCAGGGTGT
>JBCDBB010000020.1:0-34249 GCA_039184415.1 Pseudomonadota bacterium | reverse complement strand
GCAGGCCGGGATGGATACCGGGGCCGCGCGCCGCCCGATCATAGACATGGACGCCTATGAGCTGTCGCTGAAGGCCCGGATGGATCCGACGGCGTCTGTCATCGAAGGGCTTTATGCAGGGCGCGCGCGGCGCAGGCGCAGATGATCTTTGCCGAGGGCGACGATACCCGCGTGCTCCGGGCCGCCGTCGCCTATCAGCGGGGTGGTTTCGGCAAGGCGATCGTTGTGGGCCGCGAAGCCGACGTGAAGGAAAAGCTCGACGCCGCGGGTCTGGGGGATGCGGCGCGCGAGATCCGGGTGATGAACGCCGCCAATACCCAGTATCTGGAGGCCTACAAGGAAACTCTTTATGCGCGGCTCCAGCGCAAGGGGTTCGACAGCCATGACATCCACCGGCTCGCCGCGCGCGACCGCCATGTCTTCAGCGCGCTGATGCTGGCCCATGGCCATGGCGACGGGTTGGTGACGGGCGCGACACGCAAATCAGCCCACGTGCTCGACATGGTGGGCCGGGTTTTCGATGTCGACGCGGCCCATGGCTCGGTCGGGGTCACGGCGCTCCTGCACAAGGGGCGGATCGTGATGATCGCCGATACACTGGTCCATGAGTGGCCCGACGAGGAGGATCTCGCCAATATCGCCGAAAAGGCCGCCGGTGTGGCGCGCAGTCTGGGGCTGGAGCCGCGCGTCGCCTTTGTCAGCTTTTCGACTTTCGGCTACCCCGTCTCGGAGCGCGCCGAAAAAATGCATGCAGCCCCGCGGGTGCTCGATGCGCGCGGCGTGGATTTTGAGTATGAGGGCGAGATGACCGTCGATGTCGCGCTCAACCCGCAGGCGCAGGAGGCCTATTCGTTTCAGCGCCTGACCGGACCCGCCAATATCCTGGTCGTACCGGCGCGCCATTCGGCGTCGATCTCGGTCAAGCTGATGCAGGAAATGGCCGGCGCCACGATCATCGGTCCGATCCTGACGGGCGTCGACAAACCGATTCAGATCTGCCAGAGCAACGCGACCGAGAATGACATTCTCAACATGGCGGTGCTGGCGGCGGTGAAGGTCGGATAACCGACCTCACTGTCAGACCAGATCGTTATTGTTCCGAAAGTTTATTGGGACGATTTGCAGGGCGTCCCAAGGCTCGATGTTTCACCATTGTCATCGAAGCAGAAGACGTCGATCCCCGCATGGTCGTTGCCTCGCCAAATCTGATGGCTGCGCGACGAATCTCTTCTCGGCGATGGCGCTAAGTTGCCGTCAGCGATGCGCTCACGGATCTTGGGCAATCGCTTGTTCGCGTGCTGATACCCCTGGTGCACCGGGCAGATGAAAACCTCTACAGGTCGCGCCGGCGCGAACGCAGTCGGAGATCTGACAACAGGCCGCTGGAGGCTTCGGGCTGGACCGTCCCACTCCCGGCGCCTAGCCTCTGGCGAAAACGAGGGGATTCATGACCGTCTACAATCTCGGCTCGATCAATATCGACGATGTTCTGCGCGTGCCCCACCTGCCCGCGCCGGGAGAGACCATTGCGGCGACTGACCACCATGCCGGGCTCGGTGGCAAGGGGGCCAACCATTCGGTCGCGGCTGCACGGGCCGGGGCGCGGGTCGTGCATCTGGGGGCCGTGGGCGAGGATGGCGGGCCATGGCTCAGCGCGCTCGAAGGATCCGGCGTTGATATCAGCCATGTCGTGCGACTGAACGGGCCGACCGGCAGGGCCGATATCTGGGTAGACGCGGCGGGTGAGAATTCCATCGTCCTGCTGGGCGGTGCGAACCACGCGGTGCCCGAAGACGCCGTGGCCGCGGCGCTCCAAGAGGCTGCGGCTGACGACTTCTTGATGTTGCAGAACGAAACCAACGGCCAGGTCGCCGCGGCCCGGACAGCGCGGGATAGGGGAATACGGGTCATCTACTCCGCGGCCCCTTTCGATGCGGACGTCGCCGCACAGGTGATGCCGTTCGTTTCGGTTCTCATCGTCAATGCGGTCGAGGCGGCCCAGCTCGCGGCAGCACTGGGACGTGAGGTAGGACCCGAGGATGTGCCGGTGCTTGTTGTGACGAAGGGCAGTGAGGGCGCCGTCTGGCATGATCTGCGCGCGGGGTCGGAGATCGCCGTGGTACCGCCCGAGGTTACGCCGGTGGATACGACCGGTGCGGGCGACACGTTTTCCGGCTATCTCGCGGCGGGCCTAGACGCCGGTATGGATCCGGAGGGCGCGATGCGCCGCGCAGTGTCCGCCGCAGCCCTGTCGGTAACCCGACCCGGGGCGGCTGACGCTGTGCCGACATGGGAAGAGGTCGATGCTGCCTTGCCCTGATCGCCAGCGCCAAAACAAGCTATGCCAGAGCGCTGCATTTCTCGGCTTCGAGCGCCAGCGGGCCTGAGAGGTTGACGATGTGGCACATGTTCATCTTCGACACGCACCCGGTTCTGACCGTAGCGGCCTTGCTGCTACACGGTCTTCTGGCGTCGCTTTTGGCATGGGGTCTAGCCCGCTACGCAGTACGACGTTGGGGATCTGACTGTGTTCCGGTCGCGCCCTATTTCGTCACGGTCACGACGCTGCTCGCCATTGTCTTTGCCTTTCTTGCGTCGGACATCTGGTTCTTGAACCGGGAAGCCGGCGCTGCAAGCAGGGCGGAAGAAGAAGCCTTGACCCGGCTTGCCAACATCGCCAGCGAGATCGTCGCAGAGGAAGACCGGCTTGCGACGGACCTCCGCCTCTATGCTCATCAGATCGTGACGGAAGAGTGGGGTCGGACGCACAATCGTTTCGCATCCGACATTGCGGACTCTGCAATCGTCGCGCTTCGCCAAGAGACCACCCGACTATCTTCGACCGGACTGCCTCAAGCCGTGGGTGCAGAGCTCTTTCGATCGATCGATGCGCTCAGTGAAGCGCGTCAGTTGAGGCTCCATATCGGGAGTGGTCATGGCGACGCCTACCGCTGGAGCCTCATACTCATTCTTTCGGTCTTCTCGCACATCGCGGTAGCGTTCGTGCATGGCGACCGTCCCAAGGCGTTGATCCTGTCGCTTGCGGTGTTTTCTTTGGCCCTTTCCACCTCAATCTGTGTGATGGCGATTTATGACAGCCCGTACTTCGGTGTCGCAACGGTCCAGATGCCTGATCTTGTGCAGATTGTAGCCTCCTCCTCCCGGTCCTGACCGGGAGGAAGCACCGTTCCGTCAGCTTCCCGCAAAGGGGGCCGCGTCCCCCCAGACTGCGCGGACACGGTCGTCGCGCCCGCAAGCCTCGCGGTACTTCTTGTACGCACTGGCCTTGGTCTGAGGTCCGAAGCGGGTCAGGATGATCCCGTCCTGCTTGTAATAGTCCTGGTGATAGGCATCTGCGGGGTAGAACGGAGCGGACGACTCCACCGGCACGGCGATACTCCGCCCCAGTGCGCTTTCGGCCCGGCTCACGGCAGCCTCGGCGGCGCCGGCCTGCGCCGTGGTCGCGTAGATGGCGGGCGAGTAGGAAAAGCCCCGGTCGCAGAACTGTCCGCCGGCATCGAGCGGATCTATGGAGCGCAGGAACATATCGAGAAGCTGATCGTAAGAAATCACGTCGGCATCAAAGGTGATCTCCACGACCTCGCGATGGCCGGTGCCGCCGCGTACCACCTGCCGGTAGGTCGGGTTGGCCACATCGCCTCCAGAGAAGCCTGACACGACCTCGCTGACCCCGCGAACCTTTTCAAAGTCGGCCTCGACACACCAGAAACAGCCGCCAGCGACCACCGCGGTCTGCAGATCGGTTGCATGGGCAGGCTTGTTCTGCACCGCGAGACCCAAAAGAATGGCTGCCGCAAGCAGGCCGGGTTTGAGAGCGTTCAGATTTCGGAACATGGGCAATCCTCCTGGGATGCAGGTTTGCCCATGGCGATGTGTGCCGCAATCCGATGAAACGGGATGTCACGCGTGCTTGACGGAGGGTGATCCACCGGGTCGCAGCGCGCTGCGATGCGCGGCTGTCGAACCGGAATGGCGGTGCTCTTCGCGGGATCGAGAGCCGCCAAGTCCCGCGGACATGGGCGGTTTGGAGGGTTTCGGCCACTGAGTCCTGTATCTACACGTGGCATCATGTCCCGAGCAGAAGCGCTTGTGCCGAATTGATTTGCGCTCTGCGCTGTTTTACGCGGCGGTGACCCCGTCGCGGATGCCGATCCGCCGGTCGGTGCGCGAGAACCGCGCCGGCCCGCAGGCCAGAGCGCGGCGCGGCGGTGACACAATCGCGACGACTTCGGGAAGGAACAGACCATGGCACCCACCGACACCCCAGACATTGTGTATACTATTGTCGACGAAGCGCCGGAGCTTGCCAGCGCCTCCCTGCTGCCGATCATCCGATCCTTTGTCAGCCCCGCGGGGATCAGCGTGGCGACGCGTGACATTTCGGTGGCCGGCAGGATCCTTGCCACCTTCCCGGAACGTCTGACCGAATCGCAGCGGATCTCGGACGATCTGGCCGCGCTGGGCGAGCTGGTGAAGACCCCAGAGGCCAATGTCATCAAGCTGCCGAACATCTCGGCCTCGATCCCCCAGCTCACGGCGGCGATCGCGGAGCTGCAGTCCCAGGGCTACGACGTGCCCGACTATCCCGAAGATCCCGGCAATGACGAAGAGCGCGATATCAAGGCGCGGTACGATGCGATCAAGGGCTCGGCGGTGAACCCGGTGCTGCGCGAGGGCAACTCCGACCGCCGCGCCGCCAAGGCCGTGAAGCTCTTCGCTCAGAACAATCCGCATTCCATGGGTGCCTGGAGCGCGGACAGCAAGACCCATGTCGCGTCAATGACCGGCAACGATTTCTACGCCAACGAAACCTCCGCGACGCTGAGCGCGGCGCAAGCCGGGCCCGCCAAGATCACTTTCTCCGCGTCAGATGGCGCCGAGACGGTGCTCAAGGATGGGATTGACTTGGCCGAGGGTACCGTTGTCGACGCAACCTTCATGTCGGCGGCGGCCCTGCGCGATTTCATCAAGACCCAAGTGGCGGCAACCGAGGCAGGCGTGCTGTTTTCGGTGCATCTGAAGGCCACGATGATGAAGGTCTCGGACCCGATCATCTTTGGGCATTTCGTGGCGGTCTATCTGGCCGACGTCTTCGACAAGCATGGCGAGACGCTCGACGCGCTCGGCGTGAACCCGAACTCCGGCATTGGCGATCTGCTAGCCAAGGTCGATACGCTTCCGGCAGACCAGGCCGCCACGATCAAGGCCGACATCGACGCTGCACTCGCGGCCAAACCGCCGATGTACATGGTCAATTCCGACAAGGGTATCTCCAACCTGCATGTGCCGTCGGACGTGATCATCGATGCTTCGATGCCCGCGGTGATTCGAGCGGGCGGCAAGGGCTGGGGGCCGGACGGCGCCGAGGCCGACGTCAAATGCTGTATCCCAGACCGTTGCTACGCGCCCGTCTATGACGAGACCATCGCCTATTTCAAGGAAACCGGCGCGCTCGATGTGACCAAGGCCGGTGCCGTACAGAATGTCGGCCTCATGGCGCAGAAGGCTGA
Source organism: Pseudomonadota bacterium (assembly GCA_039184415.1). Classification (GTDB taxonomy): domain Bacteria; phylum Pseudomonadota; class Alphaproteobacteria; order Rhodobacterales; family Rhodobacteraceae; genus JANSYP01. Next base: position 28,718 of record JBCDBB010000020.1, on the reverse strand, counting down.
GGAGTACGGCAGCCACCCGACGACCTTTGAAGCACCGGCGGACGGGACCATCCGCATGGTGCTGGCAAACGGCGACGTGCTGCACGAGCACAAGGTCGGCAAAGGTGACATCTGGCGCTCGTCTACGGCGAAGAAGGCCCCGATCGAAGACTGGGTGAAACTGGCCATCGCGCGGCAGGCTGCGACCGGCGCACAGGCGATTTTCTGGCTGGACGAGAATCGCGCCCATGACCGCGAGCTCATCGCCTATGTCAAACCGATCCTGGAGGCCGAGGGTGTCGCCGACAAGTTCCAGATCCTCGCGCCGCGGGCGGCCACCCGCCTGACGCTGGAGACGATCCGCAAGGGCGAGGACAGCATCGCGATCACTGGCAACGTGCTGCGGGACTACCTCACAGACCTCTTCCCGATCCTGGAACTGGGCACCTCGGCCAAGATGCTGTCGATCGTCAAGTTGATGAATGGCGGCGGGCTCTTCGAGACCGGAGCTGGTGGGTCAGCTCCCAAACATGTTCAGCAGCTAGTTGAAGAAAACCACCTGCGTTGGGACAGTCTGGGCGAGTTCTGTGCTCTCGGCGAGAGCCTCAACTTCCTGGCCGAAGCCAAACACAATCCCAAGGCGGCTGTGCTTGGCAAGGCGGTTGAAGATGCGACCGTGCAGGTTCTGGAGCATGGACGGTCGCCGGGCCGCAAGGTGGGTCAGCCGGACAACCGCGACAGCCACTACTGGTTTGCCCGCTATTGGGCGGAGGCGCTCGCGGCCCAGACCGAGGACGCGGAGCTGGCCGCGCATTTTGCGCCGATTGCGAAGGAGCTCGCCGACAAGGAAGAAGCCATTGTGTCAGAGCTTGCGGCAGCCCAGGGGCCCGCGGCGGATCTGGGTGGCTATTACCACACGGATCCGGCCAAGACTGCGCTGGTGATGCGTCCGAGCGCGACGCTCAACAGCATCATTGGCTGAGGCGCACGGTCGTCCCGGTGGCTGTCATACGGCCGCCGGGGGCAGACGTGCCGCCAGAAGCCCATGCAGATCGACGCGGGCCCGAAGACGCGTCGCGAGCAGAAACACGCCGGCCAGTTTGCGCTGGACGAACAGCGTGTCCATCGGCGGGATATGGGTGAAGCTCTGGTCGAGCGCGAGGTCGAGCCCAGCGTCGCGCAGGTCCTGAGGCAGGGTACTCCGCCCGAAATCATAGGGTCCCGCGGCCCGGAACTGCGCGCAGACCCGGGCAGTCATCTCCACCATGGCCGCAACATGGTGCGGGGCTGTCGTCTCATCGAACAAGCCGAGCGTGTGCGCGGCGCTCGTCATTCCATCCTGGTCGTCGGCGAGCCCCGCCCGAAGCATCAGGGCGTAGCCTTCTGAAACCGCAAGGGACACCTCCCGCGTCGCACCGAAATCCAGCAGAACGATGCGGCGGCTCGCCGAATCGTACCTATAGTTGGCGAAATTCGGATCTGTCTGCATCAAGCCGAACTCAAAGAGTTCCCGCAGCACCAAATCAATGAGCACTGTGGCTACACGGTCGCGCACAGCCTGCTCTGCTAGGGTGACATCTTCGACAGCGTGTCCGGGTGCGAAGTCCATCGCCAGAATGCTGTCGGTCGTGAGGTCGGGGGCGCAACCTGGCACGACAAACTCCGGGGCATCTCGAAGTAGGGTCCCGAAGCGTATGAGACAGGCAGCTTCTCGGTTGTAGTCGGCCTCTTCGTGGAGCTGCGCCTTGGCCTCGGCCAGAAGCGGCGCAAGATCCAGACCCGAAGGCAGCAGGCCTGTCATCCGGACCAGGGCGGCCACATTGTCGACATCACTTTCGATGCTACGGCGTACGCCCGGATACTGCACCTTGATCGCCAGATCGCGGCCATCGCGGCTGCGGGCGCGGTGGACCTGACCGATGGAGGCCGCCGCAATCGGGCGGACATCGAACCGCTCAAACCGCCTGACGAAGTCGCTGCCCCAATTGGCCGACAATACGGACTTGAGTTGGCGCGGTGGCATAAACTCCGCCTCGGAGCGCAGGCGGGCGAGGATTTCGGTCATTTCAGAGGGCAGGAGCTCTCCGGTTTCCATGGATAGAAGCTGGCCGACCTTCATTGCCGCGCCGCGCATGCGCGCGAGCTGATCGGCCACCCGCCGCGCATTGCCTGGCGTCAGCAGCAGATCGCGTACGGCGGGTCGTTCGCCCCTCGCCAGACTGCGGAATCCTTCCGCCGCGGCGCTCCCCGCAACGCCCGACGCCAGCGCGCCAAGCCGCGTCAGCCGCGCGATCTGAGACGCGGGCACGGTGCGTCCCCCCACAGTGTCGTCGAACATCGTCATCGAGCGCACATAAGCCGCAAGTCGGCGATGGCGAGCAATGCTGCCCTCCCACCTGCCCAGGGGTGGAGGCTGAGCCCAATGCTTGGTCGTACCAAACCGGGTTTTACGGCGCGCGCGGCACGGCTTCGAAGGGTGGCTGAGACCGGATCCAGAAACCCCCGACGCACGTCAAATTCTGGACGCATTTCCACTTGCGGACTATGTTCCGCCCCAATGTTGAGATTAGCAGCACTTTTCATCCTGTCTCTGTCCTTCGCGACCGGACCTGCCAGCGCGGACAAGCTCGCCTATCTCGAGCTCGCGCGCCAAGGTTGGAACTACCAGTTGCGCACCACCATGGTCGGCCGCGACATGGGGATCCGGGTGCATATCAATGGCCGTGATCTGGCCGGAGCGGCGCTCTGCGTCGTTGGCGAGCGGCCCCATGCCCAGACTGACGAGGTTCTCGAGGCGTTTCGAGGGCTGCTGCATCACAGTTTCGGAAAACCCGTGCCCATGCGGTATGCCGGACCGGACGCGCGTGCTTGCGGATCCGGGCGGACGGTCATCCTGCGGCTCTATTCCGGACATCCACCCAGTTCCGCACTCTCCGCGGATCTGGAGTGGATGAGCGAGGCCTACAGGCTGGGTCTGCCAAAGGGACGGCAATATGCCGTCAGTTCCCCGGCCATGGGCCAGACCTTTTTCGGCTATCGCGGCCAGGGAACGCATCTGATGGTCAAGCAGCCGGCTCTGGACTATCCGGGTACACTGGAACGTGCTTTCTACAGCTCAATCCTGATTGAAGAACTCTATCAGGCCTTCACCTTCGGCATGGACGTTCTGCATTTCGATCCGACGGTGCCGTTTCTGTCCAAGCTTCAGGAATCCCCCCAGCGGATGATGCGACTGCCCTGGGAGTCGCGCTCCTTCATGCGGGCGCTGCTGCGCTCAAACCCCGGGCGTCTTTGCGCCTTCGATGTCTTCATGCTCCACGCCGTAGGCCGCGCCCCCGTCGACCAGACGGTGGAGCCGCAATTCATCGAGTACATCGATACGCATTTCGACCAGCTTACGCAGTTGGCCGAGGACACCATGACGGACCCGCGTTTTGAGGGGATCGTCGACCGGACCTGCCGCCGCCCGGCCTGAAATCTCGAAGAGCGTGGCTAATACCTTCTGCGGTGTTTGCCTGATCCCTGATTGCGCATAGCCTGCCTGTGGACGGCTGCGGGTTGCCGCGCCGGGGAGGAGCCATGGATACAAAACAGGAGCCCGTGCCGGAGGGTGTCGCTGCACTGCATCACGCGCTGGCGCTCGGGCTTGTTGGCCATAACGATCTGATCGAGCGTCTGCTGATCGCCTTGCTCGCCGGGGGACATCTGCTGATCGAGGGAGCGCCCGGTCTCGCCAAGACCCGTGCCGTCAAGTGCCTGTCGGATGCCGTTGAAGGCAGCTTTGCGCGTATCCAGTGCACGCCCGATCTGATGCCCGCGGATTTGACCGGAACGCCGGTTTACCGCCCCCAGGATGGCAGTTTTGAGTTCGTGCCGGGCCCGATTTTTCACAATCTGGTTCTTGTGGACGAAATCAACCGCGCGCCGCCCAAGGTCCAATCCGCCCTGCTCGAGGCGATGGCCGAACATCAGGTGACGGCGGGCAATGCCACATATAAGCTGCCAGATCCCTTCCTCGTCGTAGCGACGCAGAACCCCATCGAGCATGACGGAACCTTCCCGTTGCCCGAGGCTCAGCTCGACCGGTTTCTGATGCATGTGGTGCTCGACCTCCCTGATGCGCAGATGGAACGCGAGATCCTGGATCTGGTCGAAGCAGAAGGGCAGCAATCGCCGGTCGAGGCAGAGCATATCACGCTCGATGCGCTGGCCGAGGCGCGTCGGGCCGTTCAGGCGGTACATGTGGCGCCGGAACTGCGCGATTATATCGTGCGGCTCGTGCTGGCGACGCGCGAGGGCGACACCGCTGCGGATGTGGAGCATGCAGCCTCGCCGCGCGGTTCGCTTGCACTGGCGGCGACTGCGCGGGCCCGCGCCTATCTTCAGGGGCGGGACTATGCTTTGCCTGAGGATGTCGCGCGCCTCGCGCCGGATGCTCTGGCCCACCGGATCGTGCTGTCCTGGCGGGCTGTTGCCGAAGGTCGCCGGTCACGCGACGTCGTGGCCGACATCCTCCAACAGGTCGACCCTTTGTGAGCGACGCGCTCTCCGCTACGGGCGTGGCCTTGCGCCCCGACGAGCTGATCGCCCTGCGTCAGGTAGCGATGACTGCGGAGGCGGATCCGGTGCTCGCAGCCTTGCCGGGCGGGTTTTCCACACGGCGAAAGGGCCATGGCCTCGAGGTCGCGGATATGCGCGAATACGTCGATGGCGACGATCTTCGTCATCTCGATCGCGGCACAACGGCGCGGACTGGGCGGCTCCATGTGCGCCAGTTTCAGGAAGAGCGTGACCGCATCACGCTGCTCGTCGCCGATTTCCGGCAGGCGATGTTCTGGGGGCTGCGGCGGGCGTTCCGGTCCGTCGCGGCAGCCGAGATCCTGGCGCTGATCGGCTGGACCGTGGTGGAGCAGGGCGGTCGCGTCAGCCTTTTGGCCGTCACTCCGCAGCGACCTGTCGTCGTTGCGCCGCGCGGGCGCGCCCGCGGGATGCTCGACGTGATCGGCGGGCTCGTGGAGGCCCATGCCGAAGGGCTCTCAGCAGTCAGATCGGGGCAAGAGGACGATCTGCCCCTCGATATCGCGCTGTCGCGTGTCGACCGTCTGGTTCCCTCGGGGGCAGAGATCGTGATTGCGTCCGGATTCGACAATAGGGGCACCGGACTGGTCGATCGTCTGGATGCGCTGGCCAGACGCCGCAAGCCGCAGCTTGTTCTGGTCACGGACGCCGAGGCCAGCCGGATGCCCGCGGGGCGCTACCCGCTTCGCTTGAGCGACGGACGGCTCGTCACGGTGCACCTGGGCCGCACGGAGGCAGATGCTGCGACCGCAGTGCGCGAGATCGCCGGGCGTCGGGCGCTGGTGGTCAACGCATCCGATCCCGTCCAGGATACGGCCCGTCGCATCGCGGCCGCCTTCCCGCTGGACCGCGCCGCATGACCGGTGGTGCGCTGAGCAAGGAAGCGATGCTTGCCAGCCTGCGCGACATACGGCTGCCCGATGTCGGCGCAGGGGGGTGGGTCAGTGACCTCGCGGTGGCGGTGGGACTGGCCAGCACGGCGGCGCTGATCATTGCCCTGGCCGCGCGTCTGGTGAGCCAACGGCGATCGAAACCGTCCGCACGGACACCGCGTGAGGCCTTGGACCACGCGCTGCGCCTGCCCGAGGCGGAGCGGCGCATCGCGCTCCTTCAGATCCTGCGCGCCCGCGCTCCCGAACGTTACCGGGCGTTGACGCGGGATCTCTACAGCCTCGAGGGCGCGCCGGACACGCGCGTATTGGAGGCAGAGGCCGCCGCCCATGTTTGAGCTGGCCGATCCGCTCTTTCTGCTCCTGCTACCGCTCCCGTTTCTGGTGGCAAGGCTGTTGCGGCCCCATCCGATCGCCAGCGGCGCGCTGCATGTCCCCGAGGCGATCGGCGACCAGTTGATGGCGGGGGCGCGGGGCCGTGCCGGAGGAGCCACCCTGCGCTGGCGGCAAGGGCTCTTATGGTCAATCTGGATACTCTTGCTGCTGGCACTCACGGGGCCACGCGAACTCGCCCCGGTGTCCGCGCTCAAGGTGTCGGGCCGCGATCTCGCCATCGTGCTGGATCTTTCGGGCTCCATGGTCCGGGACGACTTCCATTTGAACGGCGAACAGGTCACCCGCCAGGAGGCGGTCACGATGGTGGGCGCCGATTTCGCGCGGCGTCGGGGCGGGGATCGCGTCGCGCTGATCATCTTCGGATCGGAGGCTTACTATGCGGCGCCGTTCACTTTCGATGTCGAGGCGGTCGCGCGCAGGATCGAAGAAGCCACCATCGGGATCTCGGGGCGCGCGACCAACATCTCGGACGGGCTGGGGCTGGCGCTGAAACGCATGGGCGATAGCGAGGCGGCGAGCCGCGTGGTCATCCTTCTGTCCGACGGTGTCAACAATGCCGGGGCGACCAACCCGCGCGGCGTTGCGGAACTGGCCGCCGCCATGGGTGTGCGGGTGCACACGATCGCGCTGGGGCCCAAGGACCTGACGACCGCCGAAGACGGTGAGCGGGGGGTGGTCGATGCGGCCACACTGCGGGCGATCTCCCAAATCTCGGGCGGAGAGAGCTTTCGCGTGCGCACGACCGACGACCTCGTCGCGGTCGCCGAGGCGCTCGACCGGCTGGAGGCCACCGAGGGCGACGGGCTCTCCGCGGAAGTGTTTCACGAATTCTGGCCATGGCCGGCAGGGCTTGCCGCGCTGTTGGGGCTGCTTTTTCTCTGGCGCGACACGGCATGAGCGGGCTGGAAGTCACCTTGCTGCGGCCTCTGTGGTTGCTGGTGCTGGTACCGGTAGTTGGCCTTGCCGTTTGGGTATGGCTCCGGCAGCGGCGTCTTGGGGATTGGAGCAAAGCGACCGATCCGGCGCTGATGCAGGCCATGGCTGCCCTGGGGCGGATCGATGCCACGGCCAGCAGGATGCCAATGCTGATGGGTGCCGCGACCTTGGCGATGATCGTCATCGCCCTCTCAGGTCCTGCGATCGAACGGCGCGATACGCTCTCCTACCGAAATCTGGACGGGGTGCTGTTCCTGGTCGATGCGTCAACGAGCGTGACGGACGATCCCCGCTGGCCAAGTATGTTGACCATGGGACGCTTTTCGCTTGCGTCGCTCGGCACACGCCCAGGCGGTCTGATCGTCTTTGCCGGGGATGCCTACGTTGCCACCGACATGACGGCCGATCACCTCCAGCTGGGCCAGACTTTTTCGCTGCTCGATCAAACGCCCATTCCGGACAAGGGGTCGCGCCCGGAACGCGCGCTGGAGCTTGCCGCCCGGATGCTGGCCGAGGCTCAAGTGATCGCCGGTGACGTCGTGTTGTTCACCGATGGCAATGGGCTGGGTACAGACTCGCTTCAGGCCACCGCACAGATCGCGGAACAGGGCAGCCGGGTGTCGCTGGTATCCATGCATGACCCAGCCCCGGCGCTCGCGACCCATGCCATGGTCGGAGGCGGCGCCGTCTTCGCGCTGGAAGACACAGATGCGATGCGTCTTTGGCTGGCGGAGGACGCGCGGACGCGGCTTGAACGTCAGGACTACCCGCTGCTCTTCTGGCAGGATCTGGGTCGCTATCTGTTGGGGCTGGCCCTGATCCCCCTGTTACTGTTGTTCCGACGAGAGACGGCATGAGAATCCTTGCACTCATCTCTATCGCCGCGCTGTGTCTGGCGTTGGTGTTGGGCGGGACCGCGCCCTTTGCCCGCGTGCTGATGGCGGCGGGTCTGCCGGGCGCCGCGGTGCCGCTGTCCGAAGACGACGCCTGGCGCGGGGCTGCGCTCTATCGCGCGGGCGACTACGCCGCCGCTGCGGAGGCCTTTGCAAATGCCGGTGCCCATTACAATATCGGCAACGCCGAGACCCAGCTCGGTGACTATGCCGCCGCGCTTGAAGCCTTTGACATTGCGATCGCGCGGGGCGACCAGGACGCGCGCGCGAATTTCGACGTGGTGGCGGCATTCTATGCAAGTCTGGGGATCGACCCGGAGACACTCGCCCTGTTCCCGGATCGTAAGGACGGGCCGGAGACCGAGGGCCTCATCGCGCGCGGCGAGGGGCGCGCTGCTGGAACGGGTGACGAGGTGACCAACACCAACACCATGATGGGGCTTGCCCAGCTCGACAGCCGCGGGAACCTGGGTGTCCGGCGAATCTTCGACGACAGGTTCATGGTGGCCGACGAGCGCTGGCTGGAACAGTTGTCCGATGTGCCGGGAGAATTCCTCGCCGCGCGCATCGCGCAAGAGCACAAGCGCCGGGTCAAGCTTGGACTCGCCCCGCCTCCGGCGGAGGACCCGCGATGAAGTGGCTCGGGCTCGTCCTGTGTCTGTTCTGGCCGCTTTATGCCCATGGTCAGTCAAGAACGGTGCTGCCGTCGGAACTGTCCCTGACAGCGACGGTCGAGGTGATGGACCACACCCCCGTCACCCGGGAAATGATCCTGATCACGATCCGCGGGATCTATCGGCGCCACATCACGCTGGAAAAGCTGGTGCAGCCCGATCTTGAAGGCTTCAGCTGGACACAGCTCGGGCTGGACAGCTGGCATGAAGAACGGCTGGACGGCGAACTCGTCAAGGTCTTCACCCGGCGTATCGCAGTCTATCCCGAACGACCGGGCGATCTGACCATCGCGCCCTTCACCCACAATCTGACGCTGACCGATGAGCGTGACGCATGGTTCGAGCATAAGATCCAATCCGAGCCCCTGCACATCACTGTGGCGCCAGCCCCGGAAACCTCGGACTGGTGGTTTCCGGTTCGCCGTCTACAAGTGTCGGACCGCTGGTCGAATGCCCCTGACCAGTTGGCCCCGGGTGAAGGAGTCCTGCGGATTGTACAGGTTGAGGCTCTTGGCGTGACCCCGGAGATGATCCCGCCGATGCCGGACCTGACGTCTCCTTCGGCGATGATCTTTCCGCATCCTGAAAAACGGTTGGTGGAATTGACGCCGGAAGGCCCCATGACCGTAGCTTTCTGGCGATGGACGATCCGGCCCACCAACGACACCTCGACCATCGTCGAGCCGATGAGCTTTGATTATTACGACACGGCGACTCGTCAGTCGCGCGAGGTGACGATTTCGGCTCAGAGGGTGGCCTATGGCACTGCCGTCCCGGAGGCGCCAGTGCTGGTTTCCGCGGACCGGACCGCGCCCTATCCACTGCCGGGTCGGTCGGCGGCGTTGTTGGCCGGCGGTGTGTTTGTGATCGGTTTGGGCGGCAGCCTTTGGGGGCGCCGGCTCACGGGTCGCCGCGCGCTGGAGCGGTTCGCCCCGTTCGACCCGCTTCGCCGGGCCTTACTCAAGTCGGCCCGCGGGCACGACCTCCCCGGGGTTCGGCAGGCCGCCGCGGCGATTCTGCGCCGGGACGGTGAATCGATAACAAAACGGGCGCTGCTTCGGGATCTGGACCGTTCTGTCTTTGATCCACAGGGTAAACGCGTCGACCTGCGCGATTTCGTTCGAAATTTCTTGAGTACGCAACTGGAGCGTTGAGTCGTCCGAACGTGTGAAAAAGCGTGTCGCTTCACGGGAAAAGCGGCGCTCGGCGCACTTCTGCGCAGCTTTTTCCCCTGGATGGCAACGTGCGCTTACGCAAGTGAAACATTTGAATCCGCTTGCGTCTTTGGTAGCTTCTGCGCGGGAGGTTTAAATTATGCAGAGTTCTGACGCCCCTTGCGCTCTTGGAACTGCATTGCGTGTTCTCATCGTGGATGATCATCCGATGTACGGCGATGCGATGGCCCAGGCGCTCAAAGTCGTTCTGGACCGCTGTGTCATTCGCACGGCCCAGACCCTTTCCGAAGTGTTCGACATGCTCGAGAGCGGCTATGAGCCGGATCTGGTCCTGTTCGATCTGAAACTGCCAGACGTCACGGGAATTTCCGGCTTCGTGGAGTTCCGCAAGAGACTGCCGAATGCCCGCGTTCTGGTGATCTCGTCCCTTGCGTCTTACGATCTGGTTCAATCCCTGCTGGAAGAGGGCGCCATGGGATTCCTGCCCAAGAACGCGTCCGCGTCGACGCTGAAATATGTCGTCGGTGAGATCACGTCCGGCCGTAAATATGTACCGGGACAGTACCGTAAGGACCGAGTCGATAGCAAAAAGGCGGAATGTGCCTATCAGGCCAACCCGGAATTGCCCTCGCTGACGCCGCAGCAGATCCGCATTCTGAAACTGATCTGTGTCGGCAAGCCCAACAAGCAGATCGCTTATGAGCTGTCGCTGGCCGAGGCCACGGTCAAGGCCCACATTACGGCGTTGCTGAAACGGCTTGGCGTGCAGAACAGAACCCAGGCGGTTGTAATGGTCGAGGGGGCGATGGCACGGCAAGGCGGGATCGACCCCGAGGTCCGGTCTTTCCTCCAGCACTAGGCGCGCCGATGCTGGATTCGCCCCACGGTCCATCCTTTGTACAAGTTGGCCGGTCAGACGCGCCGGACGCGCTGTGCGCGGTTCAAGAGGCTGCAGCGGGCCTCAGCGTTGCGGACAGCTGCTTTGTGCTCGCCTTCATTCCCGACGCGCTGAATGTCGAGGCGGTGGTCGCAGCGTTGGATGTAGTCATGCAAGGCACGCCGGTGTTCGGTTGCACCACAGCGGGTCAGATCACGGGCGAAGGATACGAGTCCGACGCACTGCTGCTCCTGGCTTTTCCGAGGGCCAACTTCCGCTGCGCCTCGATACTCTTCGAGAACATCCGGCCACTGTCGGCCACCCAGGTGGCCAGCGAAGCCCAGCGTTTTGTCGAAAAGTTTCAGCACACCGCGCGCTGGAACCGGCTGGCGCTACTGCTCGCAGACGGGTTGTCGAAACAAGAGGATCTGTTGGTTTCCACGTTGGAATCAGTTCTGTCGGACCTGCCGATCTTCGGTGGCTCGGCTGGCGACGGGCTGCGATTCGAGCAGACCTTTGTGCTCCATGAGGGCCGTGCTCATTCCAACGCCGCGGTGCTGCTGCTGATCGAAACCAATCTGGAGTTTCAGGGCGTCGGATTTGACCACTTCCTGCCTGTGGGCACGCCGATCATTATCACCGACGCCAACCCCAATGAGCGGCTGGTCTATGAAATCAACGGATCGCCCGCAGCGCTTGAGTATGCGCGGCTGGTCGGCTGCCGGGTCGCAGATCTGTCGCCTGAGGTTTTTGCAGAGAACCCGATGCTGTTGCAGCATCATGCCGATCACTATGTGCGTGCGATCAATGACGCGACCGATGGTCATGCGCTGTCTTTTTTGGCCGCGATCGACGACGGGCTAATCCTGACGCTGGGGCGCGGTCGCGAAATCCTGGAGACGCTCACCACCGGCCTCTCGCTCCAAGACAAGGAAGGCCATACGCCCGATTTCATCCTCGGATTCGACTGTGTCCTGCGGCGCCTGGAGATCGAACAGAAACAGTTGCTGCACGAGGTTTCGCGTGTTCTGCAGGCGCGCCGGGTCTTTGGCTTCAACACCTATGGCGAACAGCAGTCGGGCGTCCACATGAACCAGACATTCGTTGGTGTGGCCTTTTTCGAGCCGCAGGACAGGGCACTGCCGTGAGCCTCGTCGACCCCAACGACGCCCCCGAGGTCCAGATCGCCAAGCAGGCGAAGATCATCGACGCGCTGATGCGCAGGGCAAATCGGCAGAAGGATGTGGGGCCTTCGGCGTTTCGTGCCTTTCAGTCTGCCATTGAGCTACAGCAGCAGGTGGCTGCGCAGATCCGCGATCTGGCCCGCGCCGAAACCGAACTGGAAAGCGCGCGCTACGAACGCGAACGTACGCGGCGCAACCTGATCGAGGCGCTGTCCTCCATGGAGGAAGGGTTTGCGCTCTTCACGAGTGGGCAGCTCGATCTGTGCAACGATCTGTTTTCGGGCCTTGCGCCGGATATCGCCAGCGAAATCGTGCCGGGGCTGCCGATCCGGCAGTTTTTCGATCTAGTGTCCGACAGCGTCCATCTTGTGTCGTCGGACCGTGGCCTGGACGATGTGGCCGCCGCGCTGCAGGAGTATCCGGAGGACAGCACCACGGCGTCGATCGTGTTGGAGCTGAGCGCGGACCGCTGGTACCAGATGAGCGCGCAGCGCACCTCGCGCGAAAATGTCGTGCTGCTGCTGACCGAGATCACCGCCATCGTTCGGCAGAACAGGGTCGAGAAGGAAACCCTGATCGACCGCCAGGCCGACTATCTCCAGGCGGTGTTTCAGAACATGCGATCAGGCGTCTGCACCTTTTCCGAAACGGGCACGGTTCTGATGAACAATGCGCGGTTTCGTGAAATCCTGGATCTGCCCGCGGCCATTCTTGCGCCGGGTCAGTCGATCCGGGACCTGCTGAAGTATCTGCGCGACCACAAGATGGTTCGGCGCGAAGACCTGGCCAAGGTCGATGTCTGGCGGCGGGAACTGACCAGCCGGGGCTGGTTGCGCAAACGGGTCGGCCACGGTGTGGATCGGGTCGTAGAGATTCACGCCAACCGCATGCCTGATGCCGGATTTCTGGTCGAACTCAAGGATCTGACCCTGGAGGCGCGGACCAAGGAGACACTGGAAAACCGCGTCATGGAACGCACGGCAGAACTGACCCGCGCCAACGCCGAACTGGTGCGCGAGTATCAGGAAAAGGCCGTGGTCGAAGAGGCACTACTGCAGGCCAAGGAGCGGGCCGAGGCGGCGGTGTCCTCCAAGACCCGGTTTCTCGCGGCGGCGAGCCACGATCTTCTCCAGCCGATCAACGCGGCGAAGCTGCTGATCTCCACCCTGCAGGGCCTGACGCGGGACACCGAACTGTCGCATCTGGTCGACCGGCTGAATGGAGCGTTCGGATCGGCCGAGCAGCTGCTGCATTCGCTGCTCGATATCTCGCGGCTTGAAAGCGCGGAGCCCGATACGGTGACGCCGACCGGGCTCTGCCTCGCGGCATTGATGGAGGGCATCTACGCGGATCAGTCGCTGGTCGCGGAGCAGAAAAATGTCCGGCTCGATGTGGTGCCGAGCAGCGCATTCGTCCGCTCGGACCCGATCTATCTGCTGCGCTCGGTGCAAAACCTCGTGGTCAATGCGATCCAGTATACCGAGCCGGGCGGTCGCGTTCTGGTCGGGTGCCGCCGCAAGGCCGGTCACATCGTTCTGGAGGTTTGGGATACGGGTATAGGCATCGCTCACAAGGATCAGGACCGCATTTTCGAGGAGTTTACCCGTGCCGACAATGTTCCAGCCGGCTCGGGCATGGGATTGGGTCTGTCGGTCGTGGATCGCGCCTGCCGCCTGCTCGGCCACACATTGTCGGTCCGATCCAAGCCCGGCGTAGGGACGGTGTTCCGGATCCAAATGGAGCGGGTCGAAGGCGAACGCGAGGAGGCGGAGCCTGCCGGGCTCATGAAACTGTCCGAGGACACCGCGCTGGAGCATATCGTTCTGGTGATCGAAAACGACCGGGATGCTCTCTACGCTATCACCCAGCTGTTGGAGCAGTGGGGCGCCAGCGTTCTCCCGGCGCATTCGCGCGAGGAAGCCGCTACGTTTGTGCGCGATATGGGTATCCCGCCCGATATCATTCTTGCCGACTACCAGCTCGATGATGGTGATACCGGCGTCGAGGTGGTCTCCCATATCCGCGCCGTGACGGGGGCCCATGTGCCGGCGATCCTGATCACGGCAGACCGCGGAGAACCCGTCCGTCGAGACGCGCTGCAAAACGACGTGTCGGTCCTCACGAAACCGGTGAAACTGTCCCGGCTCCGCCCCATGATCATGTGGAAGATTCGCCGTTTTCAAACGGGCGAGGATGCCCCCCTCGCGATACCGACAAAAGTCGGCGATGACAGCAAGGACGCGGAGCATAAAGTCCGGGTACCGGGAGGACATGCATGATCAAGACACTGGTGTCGGGCGGTCTCGCCCTGCTGCTTTGCGTGGGCGCGGCAGCGGCAGAGGAGGATCAGGCCTATGACCTGCTTTTCCGCAACGGAACGCTCGACGAGGTCGACCGCGATGCGACGCTCGTCTATCGCCGGGATGTCACGAATGTGCTAAAACCCGAGGCTGCGGAGCGCGACACGGGCGAAGTTGCGCTGTCCATTCGGCCCGGAGAGCAGGACGTCGCGCTGCTGAATTTCCGCCAGGACGACAAGCACCGCGGCCTGGGGACATTCCCGGCCAGCGTCGGCAATCCGATGATCATGTATTTCTACGAAACCGTCGTGCGCGATATGGCCGAAGCCGCCGGCGGCAGCCCGTTTTATATCCGCAACCGCGTCAAGGACGCACTTGTTCAGCCCAGCGAGATCGAGACCGGCGAAGCCTCGGTCGACGGCCAAACCGTTGAGACCAAGATAGTGCGGCTTTATCCCTTTCTCGAAGACCCCAACCGCGATCGGATGCGCGGCTTTGCAGATCTTGAACTGACCGTGACGATGTCCGATGCGGTTCCGGGATGGTATCTGAGCCTCGTCGCCGATGCGCCCGGCGCCGAAGGGGCGCCGTCCGTCTACCGTTCGGAATTGCATTTCGACGGGCTCGAAGCCGAGGCTGCGCCATGATCCGCGTTCTGGTCTTAATTGCGGCGCTGTTGCCCGCCGCCGCCACAGCGCAAAGCGTGGCCGAGCAGTATAACGACTACCCCACCGCTGCGCGCGCCGATTATGTTTTTGCCTGCATGGTCACCAATGGACAAAGCCGCGAAATGCTCGACCGCTGCGCTTGTTCGATCGACGAGATCGCGGCGATCCTTCCCTACGAGAAGTATCTCGAAGCCGAAACGGTGCTGTCGATGCGCCGGGTCGGGGGCGAGCGGATGTCGTTCTTCAACAGTGCCGCGATGGCGGAAAACATGGTGGCCGAACTGCGGCGCGCGCAGGCCGAGGCAGAGGTCGTCTGCTTCTGAGACATATCGCGTCCCACGGGCAATAACCGCCGTTTCTGCGCGTGTGTGAAGGGACGGTCTTCCGTACGGGATCTTTGGAACCCCGCGTAGTCTTGGCGACGAAGATTCCCGTCGTCAAAACCGGTGCCGTCTAATGCGCCCCCGCAGGACGCGGGCCGCGGCGCCACAGGCCGCGGCCGCGCAGGTTCAGCTCGCGGCCGATTTCGGGAGCACGCTTTCCCAGCTGTTGCCTTCGGTGTCCGTGACTTTGACGGTCAGGTCGGTGCTGCCATTGTCATTGTAGGAGAACCGGAAGACGGGGTTTTCCGAGATCGAGATCCCACCTTCCATCGTGAACAGCGGCTCGTCTCCCTGAAACACTTCGATATGGTCGATGAAATGCGCGGGCACGAACAGCTGCGTGATCTGGTTGCGCTGCAGACCGGAATAGTTGGGGTGACGGATCATGATCTGAGCTTCGCGCCGCGGCACGGACATTTCCCCGGGGCTGTCGAAGTTTTTGAGTTTCATCTGACCCATGCCGGCGAGCGCCGCGGCCGGATCACTGGAGGCGGGGGCAGAACAGCCACCCGAAGCCCGGACATAGCGACCGGTCATATGAAACCCGTCGGGCGTCTCGGCGATCACGCGAACATTCGAATACTGGTCCACCCGGACCCGTAGTTCGAAATCAAGCTCCCCCATACCTTCGGAGAACCCGAACACGGCGGCAACCGGCGCGGGGTTTTCATCCACGACCACGGTGGCGCCGGTGATGCGGGCGGTCGGGTCTTCCTGTTTGAGAAGGATAGGCACGGTCGCTGCATCATGGGCCCGGAACGGAGCGTCCAAGGACAGAAGACCGTCGGCATCGGCCAGCGCCGCATCGCCTACGACGTCATATTGCAGATCGGTCCAGGTGGCGCTTTCCGTAAGCGGATTTCTCGGTTCGTCCGCAGCCAGAGCGGGCGATGACACAAGTGCGGCAAGTACCGCAGCCAGGGCGAGATTTTGAGCCATGCGTATCCTCCATCCGCAAGCAATGGTAAAAGGTGGCATATTTCTGGACGAAAAGACATACAGACCTATGGCGCAATGGCGTGTCTGACGCGCTGTGACAGGATCGGCACTGGAGGTGAGCCATGTTCGAAGCTGTCATCGCGCTCTGCGTTGCCGCCGAAGGTGGTCCTTGCAGAGATCAACTCCTGCCCGGCTATGAAGCCTCCGAGCAGGTTGTCTGTGAAGCGATGCTTGCCGAGAATCCTCCGGAAATTCAACCCGTTGAGGGCCTGACCTTCGCTGCGGCGCCGGTCTGCAAGCCTTTGGGCGAGGTGCTCGAGGTCAGCGAGGTCGCACTTGGCGTCTTCGCGCATCTGGGATTGGTCGAGGAACCCAACGGCGACAACCGCGGCGATGTCAGCAATCTCGGTTTTGTGATCGGCGAAACAGGCGTGGCGGTAATCGATACCGGCACCGCGCGCTGGATGGGCGAAGCGCTCTGGCGTGCGATCCGTGCAGAAACGGATCTGCCCGTCACCCACGTGATTCTGACCCATATGCATCCCGATCATGTGCTGGGTACTGAGCCCTTTGCAGAGATCGGTGCGCAGATCGTCGGCCATGCAAAGCTACCCCGTGCGCTGGCCGATCGGCAGGCAAACTACATCGAAAGCCTCGAGCGTCTCATTGGTCCGCCAGCGTTTCTGGGCACGCGTGCCGTTCTGCCGGAGGTGCTCGTCGAAGATGTGGCGCAGATTGACCTCGGCGCGCGCATCCTGAACCTGCGTGCGTGGCCGGCCGCCCATACCGGCAATGATCTTACCGTGCGGGACAGTGTCACCGGTACGATGTTTGCGGGGGATTTGGTCTTTGATCGCCATACGCCCGCGCTCGACGGGGATCTGATGGGTTGGCAACAGGTCTTGGCCGACATGACTGCGCTTGGCGTGACACAGGTCATTGCCGGCCATGGCGGGCCACTGCTCGCCTGGCCGGAGGGGGGCGCGGCTCAGCTGCGCTACTTGGAGGTTCTGGAGGCTGATACACGCGCCGCAATCGACGCGGGCCAGCGCATCGGCGATGCGGTCGAGGTCATCGCCGAAAGCGAGGCGGACAAGTGGGAGCTTTTCGAGTCCTACAATCCGCGCAACGCCACGGTCGCCTTCACCGAGCTGGAGTGGGAGTAGCCCGGAAAGCCTCTCCCCCGCCAAGAACCTTACTTCTGAGCGACCTGCTGCAGCATCTGCGCGATGGCGAAAAGACGGCGCTCGATAATCTGCGGGGTTTCGCACAGATACTGGATGGATCGCTGCCGGTCCGTATAGATCAGCTGGTCCCAGTCGAGCTGTTCCTCGAGCACATCCGCCCGATCGAAATCCGGCGCGCTGGCCTGAAGTACCGTATCCATCTCGAGCCGGGCCGTGTCGATCTTGTCGGCCAGAGCGATCTGACTGAGGGAAAACTCTCCGATACCCGAGATGATCCGGCTCCGGCGCTTGTTGAGGCTTTCGAAGACACGCGAGAAGACCAGCCCCAAGGCGTCGGGGTCACCGCTGTAGGCCTCGGCAAAGCTTTCGACCGCGGGGCGCAGGGTTTCGAGCTCCACCCGGCGCAGCCCAAGCGCATCGGCGAGGTCCGCGACATCGCTCTGCAGCGCCTCGTCCGTGACGCTATCGGCTTCCGGAACAGGATGGGGCCACATCAGACCCAGCGACAGCGACTCCACCTTGCGCGCTACGCAGGGCCAGGTCGGGTCGGAATAGTCCGCAGCAAACACCGGCAGGGCGGTGGTTGCGACTACCGCCGACAGGATCGCGGTTCTGAAGGGTTTCATGGATCCTCCTCGCTTTTGCCGGACTATGCATGATCGGAACGTCGGGAGTCTATCGGGTCGAATACACACCATTGTCTGCATTGTCCGCGCGCAGGACGGACGCTCATAGTGTCGTTAAAACATGGCCATCTCAATGTGCCATGCGAATGGGAGGACACTCGATGAAGACTCGCGCAGCTGTTGCTGTTGCCGCCGGTAAACCCCTGGAAATCATGGACGTCGAGCTGGACGGTCCCCGGGCGGGCGAAGTGCTGGTGGAGATCAAAGCGACCGGTCTGTGCCACACGGACGAATTCACTCGGTCAGGTGACGATCCCGAGGGCATCTTCCCAGCGATTCTCGGCCATGAAGGCGCCGGCGTCGTGCTCGAAGTGGGAGAAGGTGTCACCTCACTTGAGCCAGGCGATCACGTGATCCCGCTCTATACGCCGGAATGTCGCGAGTGCGAGTACTGCCTCAATCCAAAAACCAACCTCTGCCAGAAGGTGCGCGCAACGCAGGGTCAGGGGCTGCTGCCGGACGGCACGACGCGATTCAAAATGATGGATGGTACGCCCATTCATCACTACATGGGCTGCTCGACCTTCGCCAACCACACGGTCGTACCCGAGATTGCGCTCGCCAAGGTGCGCAAGGACGCCCCTTTCGACAAGATCTGCTATATCGGCTGCGGCGTGACCACTGGCATCGGCGCGGTGATCAACACCGCGAAGGTGGAGACCGGGTCACGCGGCGTGGTCTTCGGCCTGGGCGGCATCGGGCTGAACGTAATCCAGGGCCTGCGACTGGCGGGATGCGATCAGATCGTCGGCGTTGATCTGAACGACGACAAGGCGGAGATGGGCCGCCATTTCGGGATGACCCACTTCGTCAATCCCTCCAAGATCAATGGCGACCTCGTCGCGCATCTGGTGGAACTCACCGGTGGCGGTGCCGACTACAGTTTCGATGCGACAGGCAACGTGAACGTCATGCGTGCGGCGCTGGAATGTGCACACAAGGGCTGGGGCGAAAGCATCATCATCGGCGTGGCTCCGGCGGGAGCCGAAATCTCGACCCGTCCGTTCCAGCTTGTGACGGGCCGCGTCTGGCGCGGCACTGCCTTTGGTGGAGCCCGGGGCCGGACCGACGTGCCGAAGATTGTCGACTGGTACATGGAGGGCAAGATCGAGATCGACCCGATGATTACGCACAAGCTCACGCTGGACGAGATCAATCACGGGTTCGATCTGATGCATGAAGGCAAGTCGATCCGCGCTGTGGTGGAGTACTGATCGGTGGTGCTTGAGCTCGTCTCGGAGAACCAGAGTTTCGGCGGGGTCCAGGCCGTCTACAAGCACAGCTCCAATACCTGCGGCTGCGAGATGACCTTCGGGGCCTTTCTGCCGCGGCAGTCGCAGGAGCGGAAAGTGCCGGTGCTCTGGTACCTCAGCGGGCTCACCTGTACCCACGAGAACGCCATGACCAAGGGCGGGTTTCAGGAACATGCCGCCAGGCACGGTCTGGCGGTGATCTTTCCCGACACGTCGCCCCGCGGCGAGAGCGTCAGCGATGACGAGGCCTATGATCTGGGCCAGGGCGCGGGCTTCTATGTCAACGCGACGCGCGATCCCTGGCGACCTCATTTCCGGATGTATGATTACATCCTGAGTGAGCTGCGCCATTTGGTTCTCGATAGTCTGCCGGTGCAGGACCGTCACGGCATCACGGGCCATTCGATGGGCGGACATGGCGCGATCACTATCGCGCTCCGCAATGCGGATATGTATGACAGCCTCTCGGCCTTCGCCCCGATCGCACACCCGACACAGTCCGACTGGGGCCGCAAGCAGCTCAGCGCCTATCTCGGCAATGACGAGAGCGCGTGGGTGTCGCACGATTCGACACTGCTCCTGGAGGAGCACGGCTGGAAGGGCGACATTCTGGTGGATCAGGGGGCCAGCGACCAGTTCCTTGATCTGCTGAAGCCCGAAGCCCTCGCCGACATGATGGCCCGGCGTCGGCAATCCGGCCAGGTGCGCATGCAGAAGGGCTATGACCACTCTTACTTCTTTGTGAACACTTTCGCGGGCGATCATGTCGATTGGCATGCCGCGCGCCTGAACTGAACTTCAACAAGGGACCAGCCATGATCGCGCCCCTTCTGACCGTAGACAGTCTTGCCTTCGCGCCGGCACTCAGCTTTGCCGATGGCGATGCCGCGGCAGGCGCAGAGCTGTTCCGCAAGCGCAAGGCCTGCCACGCGCTCGGACAAGGCGGTCGGAATGAGATTTGTCCCGAATTCACCAGCATCATCGGTCAAAAGACCGCGGCGCTGCCGGACTTCAAAAACTCAGACGTTCTGGTCGAAATGGGCGCCGAAGGTAAAATCTTGACGCCCGAAGAGTTCGACGTCTTCCTGACGAAACCCCGCGACGACGCCAAGGGCACAAAGATGTCCCACGCGGGGCTGCAAAAAGAAGACGACTACCAGAACGCGATTGTAATTCTTGCGACCTTGCCACTGGGCAGGTCGTGAAATCGTATTGTCGTTCGGGGGGAGGAGAGACCCTCCCGAGCGGCAGTGACAGCACCTTTGCCCTAACGTGGGCGGGTGTAACCGCGGCGCCCAAGCCGCACCTATTGGGAGGAGCTTTCTGATGAAGAAGCTTGTACTAATGACGTCCGGGATAGCGCTCTGCGCGTCGATGTCCCTGGCCAACGACAGCCTCATGGCTGACATGGACGATCCCAAGCAATGGGCCATCCAGACCGGCGACTATGCCAACCAGCGCTATTCCGACCTTGATCAGATCAACGCGGACAATGTCGGCGATCTGCAGGTGGCCTGGACCTTCTCGACCGGTGTTCTGCGTGGTCACGAAGGCTCTCCGCTGGTGATCGGCGACGTGATGTATGTGCACACGCCGTTCCCGAACATCGTCTATGCCCTCGATCTCGCCAACGAAGGCAGGATCATCTGGAAGTATGAGCCAAAGCAGGATCCGGACGTCATTCCGGTCATGTGCTGCGACACGGTCTATCGCGGCGTA
This sequence comes from Pseudomonadota bacterium, assembly GCA_039184415.1. Lineage (GTDB taxonomy): Bacteria > Pseudomonadota > Alphaproteobacteria > Rhodobacterales > Rhodobacteraceae > JANSYP01. The sequence goes on along the minus strand of JBCDBB010000020.1, from coordinate 8,001 downwards.
GCCTATGCTGACGGCAAGATCTTCCTGCACCAGGCAGACACCAAGGTCGTCGCGCTGAGCGCCGAAGACGGGTCCGTCCTCTGGGAGGCACAGAACGGCGATCCGTCTATCGGTGAGACCAACACAGCGACTGTTCTGCCGGTCAAGGACAAGGTCATCGTCGGTATTTCGGGCGGCGAATTCGGCGTACGCGGCCATGTAACCGCCTACGACATGAACAGCGGTGAGCAGGTCTGGCGCGCCTACTCCCTGGGTCCGGACGAGGAAATGCTCGTCGATCCCGAAAACACCACCCATCTGGGCAAGCCGATCGGCGCCAACTCCAGCCTCGACAGCTGGGAAGGCGATCAGTGGATGATCGGCGGCGGTACCACCTGGGGCTGGTATGCGGCCGATATGGACGAGAACCTGTTCTACTACGGCACAGGCAACCCCTCGACCTGGAACCCCGCACAGCGCCCGGGCGACAATCGCTGGTCCATGACGGTCATGGCTCGCGACATCGATACCGGGATGGCCAAGTGGTTCTATCAGATGACGCCGCACGATGAGTGGGACTATGACGGCGTCAACGAGAACATCCTCACAGAGCAGGAAATCAACGGCGAAGAGCGTAAGCTGCTGACCCGTTTCGACCGCAACGGTCTGGCCTACACGATGGACCGCGTGACGGGCGAACTGCTGGTGGCGGAGAAGTTCGATCCGGTCGTCAACTGGACAACCGGCGTCGATATGGACCCGAACAGCGAAACCTATGGCCGTCCGGCCGTGGTGGCGCAATACTCCACCGCGCAGAATGGTGAGGACGTAAACACGACCGGCATCTGCCCGGCGGCTCTTGGCACCAAGGACCAGCAGCCCGCGGCCTACAGCCCGTTGACCGAGACGTTCTATGTGCCGACGAACCACGTCTGCATGGACTACGAGCCGTTCCGTGTCGCCTACACGGCTGGTCAGCCCTATGTCGGTGCGACCCTCTCGATGTATCCTGCGCCCGACAGCCATGGCGGGATGGGGAACTTCATCGCCTGGGACAACATCAACGGTGAGATCAAGTGGTCGATCCCCGAGAAGTTCTCGGTCTGGTCGGGCGCGCTCGCAACGGCAGGCAATGTGGTGTTCTACGGCACGCTCGAAGGCCATCTCAAGGCCGTCAACGCCGAAACGGGTGAAGAACTCTACCGGTTCAAGACCCCGTCGGGGATCATCGGCAACGTGATGACCTATGAGCATGACGGCCGCCAGTATGTCGGCATCCTGTCTGGTGTCGGCGGCTGGGCCGGGATCGGGCTCGCGGCGGGCCTGACCAACCCGAATGACGGCCTTGGCGCCGTCGGCGGCTATGCCGCGCTGAGCGACTACACCAACCTTGGCGGTCAGCTGACCGTGTTCGCCCTGCCGAACTGAGGCTGGTGCCGCCCACTGAAAACGCTGCCAGCGCTGACCAGGCGCTGGTGGCATCTATCTGAAACGGCTTCATCAAGGAGATCTTATGAGCACCCACGTTCGTCTTCAATTTTCAACGGTTTTCGCTGCGGCGGTCATGGCTTTGGGCGCTGCGGCCTATGCTTCGGACGATGCGCCGACGAGCCATGTGGTGCAGGCAAAGGGTGTCAAGTTCGATCCGATGATCGTTTACATCGAACCGGGAGATAAGGTGAGCTTCGAAAGAATGCCCAGCCACAATGTCGAGACGATTGACGAGATGGTACCCGAAGGCCAGGAAAAGATCTTTACCGAGCTCGGCGACAACATCGAGTTGGCGTTCGACGTCGAAGGAATAGTCGTCTATAAATGTACCCCGCATTGGGGCAACCGTATGGGCGGCATCATCGTCGTCGGCGAACCCGAGGATCCCGGTGCCATCATCGACGCCTATATGGCATCGACAGAAGTGGTCCAGGAAAATCTGCCAGCGCGTGGGCTGCTCAAGAGGCTACGTACGGATATGGAGGAAAAGGGACTTATCGAGTCGCCGGCCTCCTGAATAAGTCACGTCTATTTCGGGTGGATGTGCACCCGCTGATCTTCGTTATCCAGGTAAGGCTATGCCCGAAAGACATGTATTCCTGACAAGAATGGCGCGTCGGATCACCTTGATCGGCTATGTTGCACTGTCACTGGCTCTTTTCGGCGGGCCGCATGCCGCGCTTTCCCAAACATCTGATTTGGTGTCGGAAAACGCTTTGAGGGTCTGTGCCGATCCGGCCAACTATCCCATGTCGGCTCAGGACGAAAGCGGCTATGAGAACAAGCTGGCCGAATTCATCGCGGCCAAGCTCGACAAGCCCGTGCAATACGCCTGGTATCCGATGGCCACAGGATTTGTCCGTAACACGCTCGGCGCCAAACGATGCGACGTGATCATCGGCTATGCCCAGGGTCACGAGCTTGTTTTGAACACCAACCACTATTTCACCTCGGCCTACGCGCTGATCGTTCCCAGCGACGGCCCGCTGGCCGAGGTGACCACTCTGACCGATCCGAAACTCAAAGGGCTGCGGATTGGAATCGTTGCGGGCACGCCGCCCGCAGCTCACCTCGCGCGTTACGGGCTGGTGGGTAAAGCCAAGGCTTACAATCTGATGGTCGACAGCCGGGTTGAGAGTCCGGCCGAAGACATGCTCAATGATCTCGAAACCGGAGAGATCGACGCCGCGATCCTCTGGGGACCTCTGGGCGGACCGCTGGTCAAGTCGCAGCATCCGGATTTCAAGGTCATTCCCCTCGTCAACGAAGAGCTGCCGCCGCGGCTGTTTTTCCGCATCACGATGGGCGTGCGGCAGGGTGAAAAGGTCTGGCAGCGCGAGCTGAACTCCCTGATCCGCCGCAACCAGGATGAAATCAACGCGCTCCTGACGGAGGCAGGCGTTCCCCTGACCAATGACATGGGGACCGAAGTGATGGAGTTATCACAGTGATCCGGGCCATGGCGGTGCTGCTGCTGATTGGCGCACCGGCCATGGCCCAAACGGTTCGCGAACCCCCGGACTACCGGATGGATCATTACCGGGCGCCAGTGCCCGGGAAGATCACCGGCGGAACCACCATCGGACCGGAAGAGGCCCACGTGCTTTGGACCGACGGCGCGGCCGCCTTCATCGATGTGATGCCTCAACCGCCCAAGCCCGCCAACCTGCCTGCAGGAACAATCTGGCGCGAAAAGCCCCACGAAACGATCCCCGGCGCCATCTGGCTGCCGAATGTGGGCTACGGAAAAATCGCCGATGTGACCGCAGACTATTTTCGGTCCGGCTTGAGCAAGGTGACAACGGGGGATCCAAACCACCCGGTCATCTTCTTCTGTCTTGAGGATTGCTGGATGAGCTGGAACGCCGCAAGGCGAGCCATCGAGTGGGGGTATTCGGATGTCTATTGGTTGCCCGAAGGGACCGACGGATGGCGACTTTGGGGCTATCCGCTCGAACGTGTCATGCCCGAAGAGGGCCAACCGCAAACCGGTTGACCGTCTTCTCAGGTGTCACCGCCGCTCATCGTGCATGTGGTAACGCGGCCGAAAACGTAGCCAAACCGGAAGGCACTGCTTCGCTCGGAATTGGGCACACCGAAAACGCTCCACAGCGCGACGGTGGAATTGAGTTCAGAACCCCGGGAGCGTCTTGTGTTTGGTGGCTACCGTTCCGTCGGTGTCGGTCATCGTTACGTCCACGGTCTGGGTCTTTCGCGGAACCGACAGACCGACCCGCGGGTTTTCCGACAGAGAGATCGACCCCGTCATCTCCACGTAGCCGATGCCATCAAGGTCGATGTCAACCTGTTCGACATAGCGCAGCGGGATGAACAGAAGCGAGATCTGATCCATCTGCATGCCCGAATGAGACGGGTGCGAGATATCGACATCCAGTCGGCTCGTGCGCGATGCCAGAAGGCTCGTCGCTCCGACACCGGACCCGGGCAGCAGATCGGCGATGCGGATGTCCATGTTTCCGAGCGTCGCCAGCGCCTTTTCGGGATCGGTGCCCGGCGGCGCTGCGCATGCACCCTGCCCGGAGGTTTTCACAAAGGTCTCGGCGACGAACACCCTGCCGTCCGTGGTCTCGGCCAGGACATGCATCGGTGTCGGCCCGTTCACCCGCATCGTGATGTCGAAATAAAAGCTCGGCAGCGGCGTTTCCAGCGCGAAGACCGCCGACACCGGCATCGGGTTTTCGTCGAGAACAACCGTCACCTTGGACAGCAGCGTCCCCTCCGGCGCTGCTATCTGCGCCGCCAGATCCGTACGGGCATCGTCGTAGGTCCGGTAGGGCGCATCGATCGCGATCACCCGATTTCCGTTCAAAAGCGTCTGTTCGCCATAGAGCTCAGACCGGATCGACTCCCACGCTTCGGTCGTTGCGAGGGCTGGAAAACCGGCCGACGCCAGAGCAAGGGACAAGACAGCAACGCGCATCATAGGCAGTCTCCAATCGGTGAAACCGCGCCATCGGCGCGCCTCAAATCAAGTCGCTGAAATTTGGTATCATGGCGAATGCCATTTCGTCTATGGGGCCGACGGCGAAGGTATTTTCTTTTTGCCTAGGTCCAGGTCAAGAGCTGCTAAATCTCGGCTGTCAGACTACCAAATCCATGAAACACCAGATCTGCCTATGGTTGCAAAAAAACGAGGGCTTGAAAGGCCTATCGGCAGCTTCACACAGCGTTCCCGTCAGACACACCCAAGCTCGGGACATCTGTTTCGATAACGGAGCGGCATAGCGATGCGTAATGTGTACACTTTCGAGCAGCTCACCAGCGGAACTCGGCAGAATTCCGATCAAAACCAGAGGTATAGAGCGATTCTTATTAAATAAGAATCGTGCTCCGGGACGAAGCTGGTAGGCTCGCGGCGACTGGACACTCATGGGGTCGGCGGCCAATTCCGATCTGGGTCCAAGAGGTACAATGGAGGCGCTGCGCGGAAGGAGCGCCCCGGGGGAGGATAAATTGCGGAGTTTTCTAGCGCCGTTTCTCGCGGCGGTATTGCTATTTTTTTCGGCAGGCATTGCGGTGGCAATTGACGTGAAATCCGCGGTTCTGCGGATCGATTATCAAACCCTTTTGCCGATCAGCCGATATGATCAAAGACCGGACGATCTCGGGTTTGCCGGCGCGGTTCTCGGCGACGAGGATAACGCAACCACTGGTGGCTTTCTCGGACATACCTACGAGACTGTGATGGTTGCAGTGCCTCCGGAAGAGGCCGATGCCGCGCTGGACGCGCTCCTTGGTGAGGGCATCCGACTCTTCGTCATTCTGGCCCGGGCCGACGATCTTCTGCGTCTTACCGACAAGGCGGCGGAAGCGGGCGCGCTGGTGTTCAACGCGCAGGCCCCTGATATCGCCCTGCGCGACGAACAGTGCCGGCCGAACCTGCTGCATGTCGCAGCCAGCCACGCGATGAACGCCGATGCGGTTGCGCAGTTCGCTGTGTGGAAGAAGTGGAACGACTGGTTTCTTGCCGCTGGGTCGAACCCCGAGGATGTCGCGCTGGCCGATGCCTATCGCCGGGCGGCCGAGAAATTCGGCGCGCGGATTACCGAAGATCTGACATTCGAGGATACCGGCGGCTCGCGGCGGACGGATTCCGGCCATGTGATGGTCCAGCGCCAGCTGCCGCTCTTCACTCAGGAGGCCGCCGATCATGACGTGGTCATCGCGGCGGACGATACCGACTATTTCGGCAAGTTTCTGACCTACCACCTCTGGACGCCCCGGCCGGTAATGGGGTCCGGAGGGCTTCGCCCGGTCGCCATGCATGGAGCTCACGAAGCCTATGGCGCAACACAGTTTCAGACCCGGTTCGACCGGTCGGCGGGCCGCTATGTCCGGCCCGAGGACTACAATGTCTGGCTGGCGCTGCGTGTCATCAACGAGGCCGTGACCCGCGCCAACACAGCCGAGCCGGATGGCGTCCGCGACTACGCGCTGTCCGATGCGTTCGAGCTTGCCGCCTTCAAGGGGCAGAAAGTGACCTTCCGGGATTGGAACGGCCAACTGCGGCAGCCGATCCTGCTCTATGATGGAACGATCACGGTCAGCGTCAGCCCGCAAGAGGGCTTCCTGCACCAATCCTCGCCGCTGGATACGCTGGGGCTCGACCGCCCCGAATCCGGCTGCACAGCCTTCAACTGAACGGAGAGCCGAATGAGATCCCTTTATCTGTCAGCGGCGATAACCGCTCTTCTGTCCGGGCCGGCCATGGCGGGCAAGGCCTTCGTGACAAACGAGCGTGGCAACACGATCACAGTCGTCAATACCGAGACCTGGGAGGTGGAGAACGAGTTCTTCGCCGGCAACCGGCCCCGGGGGATCACGGTCAGTCCGGACCAGACCAAAATCTATGTCTGCGCGTCGGACGACAATCTCGTGCGCGTCTTCGATGCGACGACCTACGAAGAGTTGCCCAGCCTGCCCTCGGGTCCGGACCCGGAGCTCTTCGTCATCGAACCCTCGGGCCAGCGACTCTACATCGCGAACGAGGATGACAACCTGGTAACGGTGACTGATACAGAAACCCGCACGGTTCTGGCCGAGGTGCCGGTGGGGGTGGAACCCGAAGGGATGGGCATAAGCCCGGATGCGAAATGGGTGGTCAATACGTCCGAGACCACCAACATGGCGCATTTCATCTCGACCGAAGACTACACGATCAAGCACAATATCCTGGTCGATCAGCGCCCGCGCTATGCGCAGTACACTTCGGACGGCACACGGCTCTTCGTGACGTCAGAGATCGGCGGGACCGTGACCGTGATGGATATCGACGATGAGGGCGCGCCAACGGTGGTCGGCAAGATCGGCTTCGAGGTCGCGGGCGTTCAACCCGAATGGCTGCAGCCGGTCGGGGCGAAGGTGACCGCGGACGGCAAGCGTCTCTTCGTGGCACTGGGGCCGGCGAACCGCGTGGCCGTCGTTGATGCGCAATCGCTGGAGGTGCTCGACTACATCCTGGTCGGACAGCGCGTCTGGCAGCTCGATTTCACGCCGGACGAAAAGTACCTGCTCACCACCAACGGCAATTCCAACGACATCACAGTCATCGACGTGGCCCAGGAGGCCGCGGTGCGCTCCGTCCAGGTCGGCCAACAGCCCTGGGGCGTGGTGACGATAGAGTAAGCGACAGGAAGGGAACCCATGAGAAAACTGATACTGGCTGCCGTGACCGCAAGTCTGGCCGGGCCCGTGGCCGCCGCTCCGCTGTGCGACGATCTGGGCTTTGCCGGGCTCCTGGCGGCCTGTAACCGCGGCGAGACAATCAAGCTCACCCTGGCCTCGGGCCAGCCGCTGGGCGAGGACACCGTGCTGCAGTCGGGGGCCTACTACAAGCTGGAGATCACCGCCGACGGGTCCGCCGAACTTGCGATCGAAGGGCCGAGCTTCTTCCGTGCGATCTGGATGAACGAGATCGTCATCAACAGCATCGAGATCCGTCCCATGGCCATCGACTCGATAGAGTTCGACAAGGCGGGCACGGCGGAGCTGTCCTTCATCGCCATCAAACCCGGCAGCCATACTGTCCGCATTCCGGGTTCCACCGGCGATGCGCAGTCGGTGACATTCTCAATCCAATGACCCCAAGGAGGCCTCCCATGAAACCAACCCTTTTCTTTGCTGTCGTCACCGTAGCTGCATTGGTCATGACGGCGAGCCACGCCGATGAGATCGATGCCGAAACGGTCGAGAAGATCCAGGCGTACCTGGCATCGATCAACTGTCAGATGGACCCCGATGACATCGAGTTGGAAGACGACGGAGGTTACGATCTGGATGATGTCATCTGCGAAGGCGGCAACCAGTTCGACATCACACTGGACAAGGATCTCAACGAGACCGGACGCCGGGCGGAGTAATCTGCCAACGCCTGGACCGACGGCTCACCCTTGTCGCGGTGGTTTCGGGCGAGGGCGCTGCAATTGAACAGACTAGCCAAACCGCAGGTCCCGGTTCGGCGTGTCATGCACCGCAGTTCGGCGCGGTGCATGACCAAAGCCATTGCGCGAG
>JBCDBB010000019.1:0-34338 GCA_039184415.1 Pseudomonadota bacterium | reverse complement strand
TCATGATGTTCTCGGGCCTCACCTTTGGCGCGTATCGCACGATCCACGCCTATGGCACGCCGGAACAGAAGGCGACCTATCTTGAAAAGATGGTCACCTGCGAATGGACCGGCACCATGAACCTGACGGAGCCGCAATGCGGCACCGATCTGGGCCTGATCCGCACCAAGGCCGAGCCCCAGGACGACGGCAGCTACAAGATCACCGGCTCCAAGATCTGGATCTCGGCCGGAGAGCATGACCTGAGCGAGAACATCATTCATCTGGTGCTGGCCAAGATCCCCGGCGGGCCCGAAGGCGTGAAGGGCATCAGCCTCTTCATCGTGCCGAAATTCATGGTCAAAGACGACGGCGCGCTCGGCGACCGCAACGCCGTGTCCTGCGGCGGGCTGGAAAAGAAGATGGGAATCCACGGCAATGCCACCTGTGTGATGAACTATGACGGCGCGACCGGGTTCCTCGTCGGCGAGGCGCACAAGGGCATGCGCGCGATGTTCACGATGATGAACGAGGCCCGGCTCGGCGTCGGCCTGCAGGGCTATGCCCAGGGCGCCGTGGCCTATGAGAACGCGCTTGGTTTTGCGCGCGAACGGCTCCAGGGTCGCGACGTGACCGGGGCCAAGAACCCCGACGGGCCCGCCGATCCGATCATCGTGCACCCCGATGTGCGGCGAAACCTGATGATGCAGAAGAGCTTCGTCGAGGGGGCCCGCGCCTTCACGCTCTGGGGCGCGACGATGATCGACGCGGCCCACCGCAAGAAGGATCCCGAGGCCGAGCGGCTGATTTCGCTCCTGACCCCGGTCATCAAGGGCTTTCTGAGCGACAAGGGGTTCGAGACCACGGTGCTGGCGCAGCAGACCCTCGGCGGCTCCGGTTTCACCCGCGAATGGGGGATCGAGCAGTTCGTCCGCGATGCCCGCATCACCATGATCTACGAGGGCACCAATGGCGTGCAGTCGCTCGACCTGGTGGGCCGCAAGCTGCCCGCCGATGGCGGCAAGGCGATCATGGCGTTCTTCGAGATGGTGAAAGACTTCTGCAAGGAGAATGCCGAGGACCCGGTTCTGGGCGTGGACTTCATCGCACCGCTCAAGGCAGCGTCCAAGGATCTGCAGGCGGCGGGAATGTATTTCATGGCCGAAGGCATGAAGAACCCCAACAACGCGCTCTCGGGCAGCTACGATTTCCTGCATCTCTTCGGCCATGTCTGCCTTGGGCTGATGTGGGCGCGGGTCGCCAAGGCGGCGCAGGCAGGGCTTGATGCGGGCGATGGCGATGCGGACTATCTGGCCGCCAAGATCGCCACGGGACGGTTCTATATGGCGCGCCAACTGCCTGCCACGACGCTCCATCTGAAGCGCATCCAGTCTGGCGGCGACACGGTGATGGCGCTTGACGCGACGAGCTTTTGAGCCGTCGGCGTCCAGACTGTGTCGGAGGGGATGATCCGGGTTGAAAGCCCCCGCGGCAGTCCGTCGGTGGATGGCGGTCACGGGTGCTCTTGCGATGGCGGATCGGATGCGATTTACGTTGCGGAAACTGACGACGTGCGTCGCGGCAGGTCGACCAGGCGCCGTGCAGGTCGCCCACCTGACGGTTGGCCGGACCCTCGGCCCCGCCCAGGACGACGCGACGTTTTGCGCATCGGGGTCTTTCGGACCGGACAGGCGAGACATTACATGATGACCAGTTGGCCCTTGGATCCGGAAGAACACACCAGATGACCCTGAAACTCCACTGCTTTGGCGAGAGCGGAAATGCCTACAAGGCAGCGCTCGCCCTCGAGCTTTCCGGCCTGCCCTGGGAGCCGGTCTTCGTCGATTTCTTCAACGGCGCGGCGCGGGCCTCGGACTATCGCGAGCAGTTGAACGAGATGGGCGAGGTGCCGGTGCTGGTCGATGGCGACATGCGCCTGGCCCAGTCCGGGGCCATCCAGCAGTATGTGGTGGAGAAAAGCGGCAGGCTCGGCGGCGCGCCGGAGGATCGGTGGGAGGTCCTGCGCTGGCAGTTCTGGGACAATCACAAGCTGAGCTCCCAGGCCGGCGCGGTGCGCTTTATGCTGAATTATCTGCCCCCCGAGAAGCGCGAGCGTCAGGCCCAGGTGGTGGCGTTTCTGCAGGGTCGGCTGGAGACCGCCTATTCGGTGCTCGACGCCCGGCTGGCGCGCCATGAATGGCTGGTCGGCGAGAGCCTGACGGTGGCCGATCTGAGCTGCTGCGGGTATCTTTTCTACGACGAACCCTTCGGCTTCGCCCGCGGCGACTGGGCCCATATCGACGCTTGGCTCGACCGGATCGCGGCCACGCCCGGCTGGAAGCACCCCTATGATCTGATGCCGCCAGCCCGGCCGGAGAACCAGACGACCGTGACACACGCGAACCAGACGAGGTAGCGATGGAAGACGCCTTCATCTACGACGCTTTGCGGACGCCGCGAGGACGCGGCCGCAAGGATGGCAGCCTGCATGAGGTGACCTCGCTGGCGCTCTCGGCCCAGACGCTCAACGCGTTGAAACACCGCAACAACCTGGACACGACCGCGATCGAGGACGTGATCTGGGGCAATGTCACGCAAGTCGGCGAACAGGGCGGCTGCCTGGCGCGCACCGTGGTTCTGGCCTCGGAGTTCGACGAACAGGTGCCGGGGCTTTCGATCAACCGTTTCTGCGCCTCGGGCATGGAGGCGGTGAACCTCGCCGCCAACCAGGTGAAAGGCGGCGCCGGGCGAGCCTATGTCGCCGGCGGGGTCGAGATGATGGGTCGCGTCCCCATGGGTTCGGACGGTGCAGCTGTTGCCGTGGACCCGACCGTGGCGATGGAGAAATACTTCGTCCCCCAGGGGATTTCGGCCGACATCATCGCCACCGAATACGGCTTCACCCGCGATGACACCGACGAATACGCGGTTAAGTCCCAGCAACGCGCCAAGGCGGCCTGGGATGACGGGCGCTTTGGCAAGTCGATCATCGAGGTCACCGACCGGAACGGCCTGCCGATCCTCGACCGTGATGAGTATATGCGGCCCGAAACCGACATGCAGAGCCTCGGCGCACTCAAACCCGCCTTCCGCGATATGGGTGAGGTCATGCCCGGTTTCGACGCCGTGGCGATCATGAAATATCCCCATCTGGAGCGGATCGAGCATGTGCACCACGCAGGCAACTCTTCGGGGATCGTGGACGGCGCCGCCGCGCTGCTGATCGGCAACCAGGCGTTCGGCGAGGAGTACGGCCTGACGCCCCGCGCCCGGATCAAGCACACTGCCAAGATCGGCACCGATCCGACGATCATGCTGACCGGTCCGGTGCCGGTGACCGAAAAGGTGCTGGCCGAGACCGGCATGGAGATCGGCGATATCGACCTGATCGAGGTCAACGAGGCTTTCGCGGCGGTCGTGCTGCGCTTTCTGCAGGCATTCGACGCGGACCCGGACAGGGTCAATGTCAATGGCGGCGCGATCGCGATGGGGCACCCGCTGGGCGCCACCGGCGCGATCATCATCGGCACGCTCCTCGACGAGATGGAGCGTCAGGACAAGGAAACGGGGCTTGCAACGCTCTGCATCGCGTCCGGCATGGGGGCGGCGACGGTGCTCGAAAGGGTCTGATGTTCGATCTTCAAGCCTGGCTCGACCGGGCCGTGGACAGTTTTATCGCCGGCGACGAAGAGGCGTTCGTGGACATGCTCTCTTTGCCCTTCAGCGTGATCACCGGCTCCGAGACCACGATCGCCCGGGCCGAACAGGACCTGCGCGAGGCCTTTCGCAGCTATGTCGCCAGCATCCATGAACAGGGCGTGACCGACCTGGTCCGCGTGGCAAAGCAGACCACGATGATCGAGCCGGTGCTGGCCGTCGGTGTCTATGAGACCCACATCCTGCGCCGGAGCCACCGGATCATCGACCCCTATTGCTCGTCGGTGACCCTGCGCCGGGAGGGCGAGATCTGGCGCGCGACCTCGATGATGAATGCGGTGGCCCATAATGACTGGGTGAACCGCATTCCGGCGATGACGCCCGACGCGGGCGCGGAGCTTCGGGACGGAACAGGAGGTTGACATGCCGAAACTCGATCTCGCCTCCGTTCCGGTGAAGACAGGCTCGCTCTATCCCGCGCCCTATGGCGACCAGATGGCGGGGCGGTCCTCGCTCCGCCTCGGTCAGGCGGGCGGTCTGACCCAGTTCGGCGTCAATCTGGTGTCGCTGGAGCCCGGTGCGCGGTCGAGCCTGCGCCACTGGCATGCCCATGAGGACGAGTTCGTCATGGTGACGGAGGGCGGTCTGATCATGGTGACCGATGCGGGCGAGACGCCGATGGCCGCGGGCGATTGCGCTGCCTTCCCCGCGGGCGTGGCGGACGGGCACTGTTTCATCAACCCGACGGCCGAGGTCGCGCGTTTTCTGGTCGTGGGCACGAAATCGCAGCGGGAGGTCGCGACCTATTCGGACGTCGATCTCATGGTCACGATGGAGAATGGCGGCGCGGTCTTCACGCGCCGCGATGGCACCCCCTACCGCGACGGAGACGACGGGTGAACCGCCTGTGGCAGAGGCACCCCCGCTGCAGCGACGCGGTGCAGATATCCCATTCGGCCCCTGCAACCGGGCCAGCAGAAGGACGACGGAGATGACCGAATTCAGCTATGCCCTGGACGCCGACGGCGTCGCCACCATCACCTGGGACGTCCCTGACAAATCGATGAACGTGATGTCGCTGAGCGGCATTCAGGAGCTCAAGGGGTTCATCGAGGACGCGCTGGCCGACGATGCCGTCAAGGGCGTGATCCTGACCTCGGGCAAGGACAGTTTCGCCGGGGGCATGGATCTCAACACCATCCGGTCGCTCTCCGAGAACTCCCAAAACCCCGCAGGCGACATCTTCGATTTCACCATGGACGGCCATGCCATGATGCGCCGGATCGAGCGCGCCGGCATGGACCCGAAGTCCCTGAAGGGCGGCAAGCCCATCGTGGCCGCCCTGCCCGGCACCGCGCTCGGCATCGGGCTGGAGCTGCCGCTGGCCTGCCACCGGATCTTTGCCGCCGACAACCCGAAGGCCAAGATCGGCCTGCCCGAGATCATGGTCGGGATCTTTCCCGGCGGCGGCGGCACGACGCGTCTGATCCGCAAGCTCGGCGTGATGGCGGCCGCCCCCTATCTGCTGGAGGGCAAGCTTCTGGAACCCGCCAAGGCCGCCAAGGCCGGGCTGATCGACGAATGCGTGCCGCCGGAGGAGCTGCTCGCCCGCGCCAAGGCCTGGGTGCTGGAGGCCAAGGATGCGGACCTGGTCAAGCCCTGGGACCAGAAAGGCTACAAGATGCCCGGCGGCGCGCCCTATCACCCGGCGGGCTTCATGACCTATGTCGGCGCCTCGGCAATGGTGAACGGCAAGACCAAGGGCGTCTATCCGGCGGCCAAGGCATTGCTGTCGGCGGTCTATGAAGGCGCGCTCGTGCCCTTCGACACCGCGCTGCGGATCGAGGCGCGCTACTTCACCGGTATCCTTCTCAACCCGTCCTCGGGCGCGATGATCCGCTCGCTCTTCGTCAACAAGGAAGCGCTGGAGAAAGGCGCCAACCGCCCCGCCGCGCCGGACCAGTCCGTCAAGAAGCTCGGCGTTCTGGGCGCGGGTATGATGGGCGCAGGCATCGCCTATGTCGCGGCCCAGGCGGGGATCGAGGTCGTGCTCATCGACCGCGACCAGGAGGCCGCCGACCGTGGCAAGGCCCATTCCGAGGCGCTGCTCGACAAGGCCATCAGCCGCAGGAAATCGACGCCCGAGAAGAAGGCCACATTGCTCGCGCGGATCACCCCAACGCCGGACTATGCCGCCCTCGCCGGCTGCGATCTGGTCGTGGAGGCGGTGTTCGAAGAGCCGGGCATCAAGGCGGAAGCCACCCGAAAGGCCGAGGCGCATCTGCCCGAGGATGCGATTTTTGCCACCAACACCTCGACCCTGCCGATCACGGAGCTGGCCAAGGCCAGCCGCGATGCGACGCAGTTCGTCGGCATCCATTTCTTCTCGCCCGTCGACCGGATGATGCTGGTGGAGATCATTCGCGGCAAGGAAACCGGCGACCGCGCGGTGGCCAAGGCGCTCGATTTCGTCCGCCAGATCCGCAAGACGCCCATCGTGGTCCATGACGCACGCTATTTCTACGCCAACCGCTGCATCCTGCCCTACACCAACGAAGGCATCCGCATGGTCCGCGAGGGCGTGGAGCCCGCGCTGGTCGAGAATGCGGCCAAGCTCGTCGGCATGCCCGTGGGCCCGCTGCAGCTGACCGATGAGGTCTCCATCGACCTCGGCGCCAAGATCGCGCGGGCGACCCGCGCCGCGATGGGAGACGCCTATCCCGACGGCGAGGTCGATGAGGTCGTCTTCTGGCTGGAAGACGCGGGCCGTCTGGGCCGCAAGGCAAATGCCGGCTTCTATGCCTATGACGAGAAAGGAAAACGGACCGGACTCTGGGAGGGTCTGACGGCCCAGTATCCGACGGCCGAGACCCAGCCCGCGCTGACCGAGGTTCAGCACCGACTGCTGATGATCCAGTCGCTAGAGGCCGTCCGCGCGCTCGAAGACGGCGTGCTGATGGACATCCGCGAGGGCGATGTCGCCGCGATCCTCGGCTGGGGCTTTGCGCCCTGGTCCGGCGGGCCCTTCAGCTGGCTCGATATGATCGGTGCGGCGAAGGCGGTGGAGATTTGCGAGGGTCTGGAGGCCAAGTTCGGCCCGCGCTTCGCTGCTCCCACCCTGTTACGCGAGTTGGCCGAAAGCGGCGAGGGGTTTTACGACAGGTTCTCGTCGGCCGCGCAAGCCGCCTGATCCCCCATGGTCGCCGGGACAGCGCCGCGCCGAATGCCCTGGCGGCGGGTGATCGGCGTGTTGATCGTTCTGGCAATTCCAATGATCGCGGCGGGCAGCCTGGACGGGTTTGCATCCGGCAGCCTCGTGCTCACGGCTGCGGCGGGTGTGATCTGCGGTCTCGCGGGCGCTGTCTTCGGGCAGATACGTCAGGCTCTGCTGGCGATACTTGTCGCCTGGACCGCGGCTTCTCTCGTAGAAACTCCCACCCCCGGCATTGATCCACGCGCCGTGGCGCTCGGCCTCGCCCTGCTCTGCGGGGTGGAGGCCTGGCGCAGCGGCGGGCGCGCCATGACGATCGCCATCGCCGCCACGGTCCTGCTGCACACGGCATCCCGAACCGCCCCGCCATGGGATCCCACCAGCGCCGCGGTCTACGCCGCCTCGGCGGGACTCGGCTTCGTCGCGATTTGGGCAGCTGGCGGAGTGGGATCCCGAGCGCCGCAGCCCGCCCCAGCGACCGAAGCCCTCGCGCTGGTCCTGTTCCTGGCTATCGGCCTCTTTCTCACGATCACCCTGACCCAGACGATGCACCGTCCCGAAGCCATTTGGCTGATCCTGATGTTCGTCTTTCGTGCCCTCGTCCCGCCGCGCGCGGCCTACATCGCGCATCTGCGCTTTGCCATCGGCGCCGTGCTGGGCGCGTTTCTGGCAGGTCTTCTGGCCCAAGGGGTGCTTGGACCCTTCGGACTGGCACAGAACCATCTGGTCATCGGGACGATCTGCGCCCTCGCGGTGGCCACGGGCTTACGGTTCATGCCGGCGCAGAACATCGTGCCGCCGCTGGCCTACTCTGTGGCCGCGGTGACCGTCGTCGGGCCGAGCGCCTCGACGGCGCTCATCCGGGGCGAGGACGCGCTTGGCATCGCGGCGCTCGCCATGGTGCTGAGCTTCGGGCTGGATTGGGCGCTCGGCAGCCGGACAAACAGCCCTAGGGCGCAGTGACCGCTGTACCAGCGCGATTGTGCGAACCGCACGGCTCGTCTAACTTGACGGCAACGAAAAACGAGCAGTGGGGGCCCAGTGACGGTCCTGTCCCGGTACGAACGTCTGGAAAGCCCTGGCGTCTGGCGCGCGGATGCCGACGCGCAGCGCAAGAATGTCTTTGTCACGATGGGCAAGGCGACCCTCGTTATCGTCAGCGAGGGCGAAGTGGCGCTGTCGCACTGGTCGCTCCCGGCGCTGGAGCGGGTCAATCCCGGCGAGATGCCGGCGCTCTACCGGCCCGGCGCGGACAGCAGCGAGTCGCTGGAGCTTGACGACAAGACCATGGTGGACGCGATCGAGACCGTGCGCGGCGCGATCCGGCGCAGCGCACCCCATCACGGGCGATTGCGGAGCCTGGGAGGCTGGACGCTTGCGGCGCTCATCGCGATTGCCGCTGTTCTCTGGGTGCCTGGCGCGATTCGCGCCCATACCGCCGCCGCCCTGCCCCAGGCCGTTCAGGCCGATATCGGCAACCGACTGCTGCGCCATCTCGTGCCGGTGACGGGCCCGACCTGCACCCACGGGCCGAGCCTGCGCGCGGCCGACCGGCTGTCCGACCGGCTCTTTCCCGACGATGCCCGCCGCGTCGCGGTCCTGTCGGGGGGGCCGGTGCGCACCATGTCCCTGCCTGGGGGCACACTGCTGATCCATCGCGAGCTGATCGAGAAACCCGCCAGTGCCGATGTGCCCGCGGGCTATCTGCTGGCCGAAGCGGCGCGGGCCGGGGCCGCACCGCCGCTCGTCGAACTGCTCGATCATGCCGGGCTCTGGACCAGCGTGAGGCTGCTGACCACTGGCCGGGTGAGCGACGGTGCGCTGCGCGCCTTTGCCGAGACCATGCCACTCGCGCCCGCCGAGGATCCCGGCGATCTCGGCGCCCGGTTCGCGGAGGCCCGGATCGCGCCCGCGGCTTATCTGTTCGATCTGACCTCGCGCGGCATGCCGGTGCCCAAGCTGACGAACGCCGCGACCGAGCCAAGCCCGCTCTTGTCCGATGCCGACTGGGTCCGCCTGCAGGATATCTGCGCGCGCTGAGACCGCCCGGCGGCTCAGTCCTGGCGAAACACGAACGCGTCCGGCATCCCCTGTCGCCGGATCGATGCCAGCGCCGCCTGGGCGTCCTCCTCACCGGCAAAGGGTCCCGCAAAGACCGCCGTCAGCCGCCCGGCCGGCTCCGTCTCGGCGCCCCAGCCCTGAGCCAGGAAGGCGTCGCGCACGCCAAGAGCATTCTCGCGCAGCCGGAAGGCCCCGGCCTGGACATAATAGCCCGGCGGCCGCGTGCGTTCTTCGCCGGGGTCGGACGCGTCGTCGGCATCCGCCACCGACCCGGTTTCGGGCTGCGGGCTGGCTTCGGTCTCCGTCGCGGTTCCGGGGGTCGCGCCGAAGCTCGGCGGCAACCCGCAGAGCTGCGTGCCATCCATACGAAACCGCGGCGCCCAGACGGGTTCGCCCCCAACCCGCACGCGCAGGAAACCGCAGCCCGCACTGTCGACATAGGCGTCGGGCGCAAAACCCGCAGGCGGCGGCTCCACCGGTTCGGGAAGGTCGGCTTGGGCAGACGCGGCCCCTGGGGCGCAAAGAGCTAGGCCCGCCGCCAAGAGGACCGCGCGCAGGGTCATTTCGTCCCGAACATCCGGTCGCCGGCATCGCCGAGGCCCGGAAAGATATAGCCATGATCGGTCAGACCATCGTCGAGCGCCGCGGTCACAACCGGCACGTCGGGATGGGCGGTCTGCATGCGCGCCACGCCTTCGGGCGCGGCCAGCAGGCACATGAAGCGGATGTCGGTCGCGCCGGCCTTCTTGAGCAGATCGACCGCCGCCGCCGAGGAGTTGCCCGTCGCCAGCATCGGGTCGAGCGCGATGACCACCCGGTCGCCCAACTCCTCGGGCACCTTGAAGTAATACTGCACCGGCAGGAGCGTTTCCTCGTCACGGTACAGGCCCACAAACCCGACGCGGGCGGATGGGATCAGCTCCAGCACCCCGTCGAGCAGCCCGTTGCCCGCCCGCAGGATCGAGATCAGCGCCAGCTTTTTGCCGTCCAGCACCGGCGCGTCCATCTCCATCATCGGCGTCTCGATCCGGCGCGTGCTCATCGGCAGGCCGCGGGTGATCTCGTAGGCCAGCAGCTGGCTGATCTCGCGCAGCAAGCGCCGGAAATCCGATGTCGGCGTGTCCTTCTTGCGCATCAGCGTCAGTTTGTGCTGGACCAGCGGATGGCGGACAATGGTCAGATGGGAAGTGTCCTCAGGCATCCTTGGGCTCCAATGCTTCGATGAGACGCGCGCGGGTTGTCTCGTCGCAAAACGCGGCCTCTGCCGCAACCCGGTTGAGCGTGCGAAACTCCGCGTCGTCCCAATCGAAGGCCTCCGCCAGACACTCGTATTCTTTGCTCATGGTCGTGTGAAAGAAGGGCGGATCATCGGTCGAGACGGTCACTTTTACACCGCGCGTACGCAGCCGTTCGATGGGATGGGCGCGCCAGTCCGGATAGAGCCCGAGCGCGATGTTGGACCCCGGACAGACCTCCAGCACCGTCCCGGCCTCGGCCAGCCGGTCGACCAGCGCGTCATCCTCGACCGCCCGCACGCCATGGCCGAGCCGTTCGACGCGCAGATGATCCAGCGTATCGGCCACCGACTCCGGTCCGTCCCATTCACCGGCGTGGCTCGTCAGCCGCAGCCCGGCCTCGCGCGCCATGTCGAAGGCGTAGGTGTATTCGCCCGTGCGCCCGACACGTTCATTGCCCCCCATCCCGAAGCCCACCAGCCAGTCCCCTGCGGTTTCCTGGGCGCAGGCAGCACTCGCGCGCGCACGCTCCGGCCCGAAATGACGCACGGCGGTGACGATGCCGCGCAGGATCACGCCGTCCTGCGCTTCGGCTTCGTCCGCGGCCTCGCGAATCGCCGCGAGATACTCGGTCCAGGCCGACAGGTCGTCGCCGCCGCAGAAGGCCGGCGACAGGAACGCCTCGGTGTAGAGAATTCCGTGAGCTGCCTGTTCCTCCAGAACGACACGGGTCAGTCGGCGGTAATCCTCGGGCGTTTTCAGCACCGAGGTTGCGGCCTCGTAGATCTCCAGGAAATGGGCGAAGCTCCCGAACGCATAGCTGCCGTCGGCATCGAACACGCCGGTCAGGTCGATGCCTTTCTCCGCTGCGAGCCCGGCGATGAAGGCCGGCGGCGCGGCCCCTTCGAGATGCAGATGCAGCTCGATCCGGTCGAGGGTCACAGGAACGCCCTTCCCGGTCCCTGCGCGGGCACGCCGAGATGGGACGCCACGCTGGCGGCAACATCGGCAAAGGCGATCTGGCCGGCATCCCCGCGGGTTGGGCCATCTTTCACCAGCCCGATCACTGGCACGCGTTCGCGGGTGTGATCGGTGCCGTGCCATGTCGGATCGTTGCCGTGATCGGCGGTGAAGAGCATCAGATCGCCGGGGCGCAGCCCGTCCAGCAGTGCCGGGACTTCGCCATCGAACCATTCTAGGGCGCGCGCATAGCCCGCGACGTCCCGGCGGTGTCCATAGACACTGTCGAATTCGACGAAATTCGCGAAGGTCAGGCTGCCCTCGGGCGCATCGGTGACCGCCTGGCGCAGATGGCCCATCAGCTCGGCGTCCGTGCCCTTGACAGTGCTGTCGATGCCCTGACCGGAGAAGATATCCTTGATCTTGCCGATCGCGTGGACGGCGCCGCCGGCCCCCTGCACCCAATCGCAGAGCGTGGGCGATGGCGGCGGGATGGCATAGTCCCGGCGGTTCGCCGTGCGGGTGAATCCGGTCGCTGCGTCGCCCACGAAGGGACGCGCGATGACCCTGCCAACGCGCATCGCGTGGAGGGTCGGCGCGAGCCCCGCGCAAAGCCCGAGCAGCCGGTCGAGTCCGAAACGCTCCTCATGGGCGGCAATCTGGAACACGCTGTCGGCGGAGGTGTAGCAGATCGGCCAGCCGCTCTCGATATGCTCCGCCCCGAGCCGCGCGATGATCTCGGTGCCCGAGGCGTGACAGTTGCCGAGGATGCCGCCGGTGCCCGCGAGCCGCGCGGCCTCGGCCGAGAGCTCCGCTGGAAAGGCAGGTTCGGTCAGTGGGAAGTAATGCCAGTCCCAGGGCACCGGCACACCGGCCAGTTCCCAATGTCCCGACGGCGTGTCCTTGCCCTTGGAGACTTCGCTCGCCACCGCCCGGAACGTCCCGGGCCGGTCCGGTGCAGGCCAGTGGGCAATACCGCTGAGCGGACCGGCGCCGGCCTCCGCCATCGCGGCCCCGAGCCCGAGACGCGCCAGGTTCGGCAGTGCGAGCGGCCCGCTCCGCCCCTCATTGGCCTCGCCCGCGGCACAGGCGGCGGCGATATGGCCCAGCGTGTTGGCGCCCGCATCGCCGAAGGCCGCGGCATCTGGCGCACCGCCACAGCCGACGCTGTCGAGCACAACCAGAAATGCCCGCGCCATCAGCCGACCCGCCCGTGGATAAGCGGCGGCGCCACCCCGATCTGCGCGATCTGAAAGGCAGCGCGCACTGCCCCTTCGGCGGCGTCGGCAGCCTCCTCATCGGCGGCATGGATCATCGCCAGCGGCGTGCGGCTGTCGACTGGCGTGCCGAGCCCGGCCACCGTGCTCAACCCCACGGCAGGATCGACCGACGCGCCCGCCCGGGTCCGCCCGCCGCCGAGCGCCACCACGACCTGGCCGAGCGCCCGCCCGTCGATCACGGCGATCTTGCCGGCCTCCGCGGCGAGCACCGGGCGCTGCACCGTGGCGTCGGGCAAATGCACGCCTGCGCGGTCGAGGAAGTCCGCAGGACCACCCTGGGCCGCGATCATCCGGCCAAGAACCTCCGCCGCGGCCCCGGTGTGGAGCTTGTCGAGCGCGGTCCGCGCGCCCTCCTGTGCGCTCGGGGCGGCACCCGCCAGCGCCATCAGTTCCCCGGCCAGCGCGAGCGTGAGCTGACAAAGCCGCTGGTCGGGCTGGGGATCGCGCAGCACCTGCAAAACCTCGGCAATCTCTACCGCGTTGCCGATGGCCGGGGCCACGGGCTGGTTCATGTCGGTGATGAGCGCGCGCACCGGCAGGCCGATCTCCTGCGCGGTGGCGACCAGGGCATCGGCGAGCTCCTGCGCCTCCTCCCGGCTCTGCATGAAGGCACCCGTGCCGCCCTTGACGTCGAGCACCAGCGCTCCCGCCCCGCCGGCGAGCTTCTTCGACAGGATCGAGGCCACGATCAGGGGCAGGCTCTCGACGGTGGCGGTCTCGTCGCGCAGCGCATAGAGCCGCGCATCGGCCGGGGCGATCCCCTCGCCCGCGCCGGCGACGGCGCAGCCGACTTCGGCCGTGATCCGGCGGAACTGCGCCTCGGGCATGGTGGTGCGCAGTCCGGGGATGGCTTCGAGCTTGTCGAGCGTCCCGCCGGTATGGCCGAGCCCGCGACCCGACAGCATCGGCGCGTAAAGCCCGCAGGCCGCCAAGAGCGGCGCCAGCACCAGCGAGACCGCGTCCCCCAGCCCCCCGGTCGAATGCTTGTCGACAACCGGGGCGGGCAGGTCCCAGTCCAGCACCCGTCCGCTGTCGCGCATCGCCCGGGTCAGCGCCACCGTCGCCGAGGTGTCGAGGCCCCGCAGGCAGAGCGCCATGGCAAAGGCCGCCCCCTGCCCGTCCGTCACCGACCCGTCGCCCAAACCCCGGGCGAACCACTGAAGATCCTGTTCCGAGGGTGTCTTGCCCGCGCGCAGAAGCCCCAGGATGCGCTGCGCCTCCATGGCGGTCAGACCCGGGACATATCGGCGTCGGAGAAGGCGCCGGGCAACAGCGCCCCCACGGTGGTGCGCTGGATCGCTCCCGAGAGCGTCGCAAGCGTCACCGGCACATCCGGCGCGGCAAACTCCGCCAGTTTCTGCCGGCAGCCGCCGCAGGGGCTGACCGGTTCCGGGCTGTCGGCAATCACGAACGCCTCGATGATACGCGTCTCACCGGCGGCAACCATCGCGGCGATGGCACCGGCCTCGGCACATGTGCTTTCGGGATAGGCGGCGTTCTCCACGTTGCAGCCGGCATAGACCGCGCCGCTCGCACCACGCAGGGCGGCCCCGACCAGAAAGCCCGAATAGGGGGCATAGGCGTTCTCGCGCACCGCGCGCGCGGCGGTTTCCAGCTCCATTGTCGAAGCCTCCCGTCTGTGTTCGTGCCGGCACCGTGCGACCGCAGGGCGTGGGTTTCAACCCATCTAAGGACCAAATTGGTCAAATCGGTGTACCACCGCATTAAACTATGCGAAGCGACAGCCGGGAGACTCGGAATACCAACGCATGCGATTAGCCGGTTTGGTCCCGGGGGCGCCAATGGTAGCGTCCATCGGACGACAGGTGGGGATGGGACTATGAACGACAAGACCAACCAGGCGCTGCGCGAAGCGGCGCTCTATTATCACGAATTTCCGAAACCTGGAAAACTGGAGATCCGCGCCACCAAGCCCCTGGCGAACGGTCGCGATCTGAGCCGGGCCTACAGTCCCGGCGTCGCCGAGGCCTGCCTGGAGATCAAGGCCGACCCCGCCACCGCCAGCCGCTACACCGGCCGGGGCAATCTGGTCGCCGTGGTCTCCAACGGCACCGCGGTGCTGGGGCTGGGCAATATCGGCGGGCTGGCCTCCAAGCCGGTGATGGAGGGCAAGGCGGTGCTCTTCAAGAAATTCGCCTCCATCGACTGTTTCGATATCGAACTTAACGAACCCGACCCCGAGAAAATGGCCGAGATCGTCTGCGCGCTGGAGCCGACCTTTGGCGCGATCAATCTCGAGGACATCAAGGCCCCGGACTGTTTCATCGTCGAAAAGCTCTGCCGCGAGCGCATGAACATCCCCGTCTTCCACGACGACCAGCATGGCACCGCGATCGTCGTTGGGGCCGCGGCAGTGAACGCGCTGCGCGTCGCCGGCAAACGGATCGAGGATATCAAGATCGTCTCCACGGGCGGCGGCGCGGCGGGCATTGCCTGCCTGAACATGCTGCTGAAGCTCGGGCTGAAGCGCGAGAATGTGTGGCTCTGCGACATTGCCGGGCTGGTCTATGAGGGCCGCGCCGAGGAGATGACGCCGCAAAAGGCCGAGTACGCGCAGGCCACGGATCTTCGCACCCTCGATGACGTCATCGGGGGGGCCGACATGTTCCTCGGCCTTTCGGGACCCGGGGTCCTGACACCGGAGATGGTGGCAAAGATGGCCGACGACCCGATCATCTTCGCCCTGGCCAATCCGACGCCCGAGATCATGCCGGATGTCGCGCGCGAGGTTGCCCCCGGCGCGATCATCGCCACGGGACGGTCGGATTTCCCCAACCAGGTCAATAACGTGCTGTGTTTCCCGTTCATCTTCCGCGGAGCGCTGGATGTCGGGGCGACCGAGATCAACGATGCCATGGCGCTGGCCTGCATCGAGGGGATCGCCGCGCTGGCCCGCGAAACCACCAGCGCCGAGGCCGCCGCGGCCTATCAGGGCGAGAAGATGACCTTTGGCCGGGACTACCTGATCCCCAAGGCCTTCGATCCAAGGCTCATCGCAACCGTCGCCGGTGCGGTGGCCAAGGCCGCGATGGACAGCGGCGTCGCCACCCGCCCGCTGGAGGACTTCAAGGCCTACCGCCAGCAGCTGCAGAGCTCGGTCTTCAAGTCCGCCCTGATCATGCGGCCTGTGTTCGAGGCAGCCGCAACGGCCTCCCGCCGGATCGTCTTTGCCGAGGGCGAGGAAGAACGAGTCCTGCGCACCGCCCAGGCGCTGCTCGAGGAAACCGCCGAGGTGCCCATCCTGATAGGCCGGCCGGAAATCATCGAGACCCGCTGCGAACGGGCGGGGCTCAAGATCCGGCCGGGACAGGATTTCAACGTGGTCAATCCCGAAGACGACCCGCGCTACCGGGACTATTGGGGAACCTACCTGCACCTGATGCAGCGCCGCGGCGTCACACCGGATCTCGCCCGCGCGATCATGCGGACCAACACCACCGCAATCGGCGGGATCATGGTCCATCGCGAAGAGGCCGACAGCCTGATCTGTGGCACCTTCGGGCAGTATCTCTGGCACTTGAACTACGTCTCTCAAATCCTTGGAACAGAAGAGCTTCAACCCGTCGGTGCGATGTCTCTGATGATCCTGGAAGACGGGCCGCTCTTTATCTCGGACGCCCATGTGAACCCCGAACCCACGCCCGAACAGATCGCCGAAACCGTGATCGGCTGCGCGCGCCATGTCCGCCGTTTCGGGGTCGAACCAAGGATCGCTCTGATCTCCGACAGCGAGTTCGGCAATCTCGGCTGCACCACGGGGAAACGGATGCGTGCCGCCATGGCGCTGCTCGACAAGAGACCGCGGGATTTCGTCTATGAGGGCGAGATGCATGTCGGCACCGCCCTGGACTCGGCGGTCCGGGAACGGCACTTTCCCGACAGCCGGCTCAAAGGCGATGCGAACACCCTGGTCTTTGCCAACAGCGATGCCGCCGCCGGGCTGAAGGACATTCTGAAGGCGAAGGCCGCGGGTCTGGAGGTCGGTCCGATCCTGATGGGCATGGGCAACCGCGCCCACATCGTGACGCCGTCCATCACCGCCCGCGGCCTGCTGAACATGTCGGCCATCGCCGGTACGCCGGTCGCCCATTACAGCTGATCCGGCGCCCGCTGCAGCGGCGCGGCAGGATGTCCGGTGCCGTTGCCATGTCGGGCTCGGTGTGCCGCGGGATACCGCCGCGGCATACCGAAGAATACTTTTTCTGCATGAAAACAATGATTTGACAAATTCCTCTGGGAGTGCATTTCAAGAAAGAAAATTACTTTCCGGAGGAGCGTATGGCCAAGGACGTCGGCCACGAGGCCGAAGGGCGGAGCGAAACCGTCACTGGGATCATCGATGCCACCCGTGCCAACATGCTCGGCGCGACGATCCTGTCCGGCTGGGACCCGGCGCTCCTGCCCGAGGGTTCGGAACTGCCGGCGCTCTGGCACTGGGCGGCGTTTCACCCCACGGCCTCCATGGGCGGGCTCGGCACGGATGGCCATATCCGGATCGGGTCCGGCTTCATGCCCGATCTGGGTCTGCCGCGGCGGATGTGGGCCGGCGGTTCGCTCACATTCCACCGTCCGCTCCATGTCGGCGAGCCCCTGACGCGGCACTCGCGGATTGTCTCGGTTGAGCACAAGGAAGGACGCACCGGCCCGATCGCGCTCGTCACCGTGGCTCACCAGATCGAGGGTCGCGCGGGCACCGCGATCGAAGAGATCAACGATATCGTCTATCTGGAGATCCCCGACAGCTTTCGCCCGCCCGAGCCTGTCGCGGCGCCCGAGGACCCCGATTTCGACGAGACCGTCGCGATGGGACCCGTACGGCTCTTTCGCTATTCGGCCGCGACCTTCAACGGACATCGCATCCATTTCGACCGGCCCTACGCGACCGAGGTGGAGCATTACCCCGGCCTGGTCGTGCATGGGCCGCTGCAGGCGACATTCCTGATCGACGCCGCGACCCGGTTCCATGGCCGCGCGCCTGACCGGCTGCGCTATCGCGGCGTCCACCCGATGTTCGACACCCATGATCTGCGGATCATCGGAACGCGCGACGGCGCGGGCAAGATGCGGCTCTGCACCGCCGCCCCCGCCGGTCACCAGGGCATGCAGGCAACCGCGGAGTGGGTGGAATGACAAGCATTCTCAAAGGCATGCGTGTGGTGGAGGGCTCCGCCTTCGTGGCGGTGCCCCTTGCGGGCATGACGCTCGCTCAGATGGGCGCGGACGTGATCCGCTTCGACCGGCTGGAGGGCGGGCTCGACGCCCATCGCTGGCCGGTGACCGCGACCGGCGAGAGCCTCTTCTGGGCCGGGCTGAACAAAGGCAAACGCTCCGTCGCTGTGAACATGAAATCGCCCGAGGGGCGCGATCTGGTCACCCGGATCATCACCGCGCCCGGCGAGGATGCGGGGCTCTTTCTGACCAACCTGCGCGTGCGCGGCTGGATGGACCACGAGACACTCAGCCAGCATCGGCGGGATCTGGTTATGGTCACGCTGATGGGCGACCGCGAGGGGCGCCCGCAGGTGGATTACACCGTGAACCCGGCACTCGGCTTTCCCAACGCGACCGGCCCGGTCGGGTTCGACGCGCCCGTGGCCCATGTGCTGCCTGCCTGGGACTGCATCGCCGGCAATCTCGCCGTCACGTCGCTCCTGGCGGCCGAACGCCACCGCCTGCGCACCGGCGAGGGGCAGAATGTGGAGCTCGCGCTCAAGGATGTCGCCGCGGCGATGCTGGGCCATCTGGGTATCATTGGCGAGGTCGAAATCAACGGCGTCGACCGGCCCAAGGGCGGCAACAGCCTCTATGGTGCCTACGGGCAGGATTTCCTGACCTCCGACAGTCGGCGCATCATGGTGATCGGGCTGACCGACCGGCAATGGCGCGGGCTGGTGAAGCTGACCGGTACCGCCGACGCCATGGCGGGGATCGAAGCGGAGACAGGCTATGATCTGGAGCGCGAAGGCGACCGTTATCTGGCCCGCGACCGGATCACCGCCGCGCTCGCGCCCTGGTTTGCATCGCGCCAGTCCGGCGAGATCGGCGCGCTCTTCGATGCCGCGGGCCTGACATGGTCGGAGTTCCGCAGCTTTGCCGAAGCCGTCCGCGAGGACCCGGACCTGTCGCCCGACAATCCGATGTTCGAACGGATCACACAGCCCGGCATCGGGACCTACGCCGTCCCCGGCACGCCCATGACCTTTTCGGCCGCGGAGCGCGAGGCGCCAGTGCCGGCGCCAACCCTTGGCGGCCATACCGAGGAGGTCCTCGGCGATGTCGTCGGCATGGGGGATGGCGAGATCGGCCGGCTCTTCGATGATGGCATCGTCGGCGGACCGCGCCCCCAGGGCATCGTGGCGGGCCTGCGCAAACGCGCCTGAGGGGCCGCTCTGTCGCAGGACAAGGCACCCATCGACCGGGAGAGACCCCGTCCCGACAATCCCCTCACACCCGTTCGGCGCCGCGCGGCGCGCCTTGGCCCACTGATAGCGCAAGCAGCGGCAACCGGCCTCAGGGGCGGCATATTGCCTGCATCCCTTCCATGCGCGACAGATTGCAAAATGCGAAAGGGACAGGAGACCGCGCCGTGGGATACAAGGACGTCTTTGAGAGTTGGAAGTCGGACCCCGAAGGGTTCTGGATGGGCGCGGCGGAGCGGATCGACTGGGTTGAGACACCGACGAAAGCGCTTTTCGACGAGCGCGCGCCGCTCTATGAGTGGTTCTCCGACGGTCAGGTGAACACCTGCTGGAACGCGGTCGACCGCCATGTCGAGGCAGGACATGGCGACAGGGTCGCGATCATCCATGACAGTCCGATCACCCATTCCAAACACGAGATCACCTATGCGGAGCTGCGCGACCGGGTCGCGAGCCTGGCCGGCGCCCTGCGCGCCAAGGGTGTCGAAAAGGGCGACCGCGTCGTCATCTACATGCCGATGATCCCCGAAGCGCTGGAGGCGATGCTGGCCTGCGCACGGCTCGGCGCCGTCCATTCGGTGGTCTTCGGCGGGTTCGCCGCCAACGAGCTCGCGGTGCGTATCGATGATGCAAAGCCCAAGGCGATCATCGCCGCCTCCTGCGGGTTGGAGCCCGGACGCGTCGTGCATTACAAACCGCTTCTCGACGGTGCGATCGACCTGTCGAGCCACAAGCCCGATTTCACCGTCATCTTTCAGCGCGAACAGGAAGTCGCCAAACTGATCGAGGGCCGCGATTTCGACTGGCACGGGTTTCAGTACGGCGTGGCGCCGGCGGACTGCGTCCCGGTCGCCGGAAACGATCCGCTCTATATCCTCTACACCTCGGGCACGACCGGCGCGCCCAAAGGTGTCATCCGGCCCAATGGCGGACATCTGGTGGCGCTCGAATGGACGATGGACGCGATCTACGACATGCGCCCTGGCGACGTGTTCTGGGCGGCCTCCGATGTCGGCTGGGTCGTGGGGCACAGCTATATCTGCTACGCGCCGCTGATCCACGGCTGCACCACCATTGTCTTCGAAGGCAAACCCATCGGCACGCCCGATGCCGGCACCTTCTGGCGGGTGATCGAGGAGCATAAGGTTAAGGTGCTCTTCACCGCCCCGACCGCCTTGCGCGCGATCAAGCGCGAAGACCCCACCGGAGAATTTGTCGGCAAGTACGATATCTCGAGCTTGCAGACGCTGTTTCTGGCCGGTGAGCGGGCCGATCCCGACACGATCGAATGGGCGCAGAAGGTGCTGAACGTGCCCGTGATCGATCACTGGTGGCAGACCGAAACCGGCTATGCCATCGCCGCGAACCCCCGCGGGCTGGAGGATCTGCCGGTCAAGATCGGCTCTCCCTCCGTGGCCATGCCCGGCTACGACGTGCAGGTGCTGGACGAGGGCGGACACCCGGTCGCGCCCAACACGCTCGGCGCCATCGCGATCAAACTGCCGCTGCCGCCGGGAACGCTGCCTGGCCTCTGGAATGCCGAGGAGCGGTTCCGCAAATCCTACCTCCAGCAGTTCCCGGGCTACTACGAGACCGGCGACGCGGGCATGATGGATGAAGACGGCTATCTCTACATCATGGCGCGCACCGATGACGTCATCAACGTCGCCGGCCACCGGCTGTCCACCGGTGGGATGGAAGAGGTGCTTGCCGCCCATCCGGATGTCGCCGAATGCGCGGTGATCGGCGTGACCGACCAGCTCAAGGGCCAGTTGCCCATGGGCTTTCTCTGTCTCAACTCTGGCAGCGCCCGGAACCATGACGAGGTCGTTAAGGAAGTCGTGAAGATGGTCCGCGACAAGATCGGCCCCGTCGCGGCCTTCAAGCATGCCATTGTTGTGGACCGCCTACCCAAGACCCGCTCAGGCAAGATCCTGCGCGGCACGATGGTCAAGATCGCGGATGGCGAAAGCTTCAAGGCGCCCGCGACCATTGACGATCCGGCCATTCTGGACGAGATCACCGAAAGCCTTGGCAGCATCGGCTTTCCCAAACAGGCCGGCTGATCGAAAGCCTTTCGGGACGGGCCGCAACACGGCCCGTCTCGGGAGAAGTTGACAAGTTCCGATCAACCCACAGTTATGCTACCCGATGAACCCCCGTGTGTGCGGTGACAAGTCGGAGTCCTGGTTGTTCCCTCCCCTGACGCCTCTCGAGGCCAATGCCAGTCGCGCAGCGCGCGCAGCGACCTTCTCGCGGTTCTCGAGCCGTGATCCCCTCGGGGCGCGTGCCGGTGCGGCTGTCGGACCCTGCCCGAACGCGCCCGCCAATTTACCTGCCATTCTGATCGCGGCCCGCCCCGGAGTTTCCGGAGATCGTCTCGAGGAAAAGCTGTGCACAAACCGATTCTCCTGATCGAGGACTCGCCGTCGCCGACCATGTCCTATGAGGCGGTGCTGAGGTCCGCGGGCTACGGCGTGGTCAGCGCCGCCAGCGTCGAAGACGGGCTGGAGCGTTTCCGCGAGGAAATGCCCTCTGTCGCGCTGCTCGACCTGATGATGCCCGATCAGGACGGGCTCGCGTTCATGCAGCGATGCCTTGAACTGCATCCGGAGTGCCATTTCATCGTCATCACCGCGGATGGTTCCATCGACCGTGCTGTCGAGGCGATGCGCGCCGGCGCCTATGAGTTCCTGATCAAGCCGTTCGACGCACAGCGGTTCCTGTCGGCGATCGAAAACGCCCGCGCCGATATCCTGCGCTCGCGACCAACACCTCTGGAAGTGTCGCAGATCGCCGAGACAATGGGCTTTATCGGCACATCGCCGGCGATGCAGACGGTCTATGAGCGGATCCGCTCGGTGGGACGCTCCATGGCCACGGTCTTCATCTCGGGTGAGAGCGGCACCGGCAAGGAGCTCTGCGCCCAGGCGATCCACCAGCAGTCGAACCGCGCTGCGGGGCCCTTCATCCCGCTCAATTGCGGCGGCATTCCGTCGGACCTGCTGGAATCCGAGGTCTTCGGACATCTCAAGGGCTCTTTCACCGGGGCCATTTCGGACAAGCCCGGCGCGGCCCAGATCGCCGATGGCGGAACGCTCTTTCTCGACGAGATCTGCGAGATGGATCTCAACCTGCAGACCAAGCTTCTGCGGTTTCTGCAGACCTCCACGATCCACCCGGTCGGCTCCACCCACCCGCGCGAGGTCAATGTGCGCATCCTTTGCGCGACCAACCGCGACCCGATGGACGAGGTGCGCCAGGGCCGGTTCCGCGAGGACCTCTATTACCGGCTCCATGTCGTGCCGATCCACATGCCCCCGCTGCGGGCCCGCGGCAACGACGTGATCGAAATCGCCGAGGTCATGCTCCAGCGGCTGGCGCGCGAGGAAGGCCGGAGTTTCGCCGGTGTCTCCGACGCGGTGCGGCAGCGTTTCCTGCACTACCGTTGGCCTGGCAACATCCGCCAGCTTCTGAATGTTCTGCGCAACACGGTGGTGCTGAACCCGGGTCCGACGGTCGAAATGGCCATGCTCCCGCCCGAGATTCAGAACGATGCCACCGGCCAGCGCGCCGCCCGGCTGACTTCGGACCCTGAGGCCCCCTCGGTCAACGGGCTGATCGGCCGGTCACTGGCCGAGATCGAACGGCTGGTGATCGAGGAGACCATCCGCCACCAGAACGGCTCCGTCCCCAAGGCGGCAGCGGTGCTGGGCGTCTCACCCTCGACGCTCTACCGCAAACGCGACACCTGGCGGGAGCGGTGACCAATCGGCGCGCTAGGGCGTCGCTTGGTCGATTTCCTTGGCAAGGAACTGCTGGGCGCGCGCGAGAATGGCCTTTTCCTCAACGGAGGCCTCATTCCCGTCGAAGGTGACGCGCGCGAAATCCTCCGTGCGCCGCTCGAACCAGTCGCGCCCCAGATGGCTTGCTGCCCGCGATGCGCGCAGCAATGGGTTCGGATCGAGCGGCAGACCCAAGGCTGTCTCCTTGGTCGTGCGCCCCAAGACAGACCACAGGAACCGTTCGAAGGTCGCGTGGTCCGCAAGCCATGCATGCTGTGCGGCGGCGTTCTCAGGCGTCCAGTCGATCAGTTCCATCCAGTCCGAGTTGGCGCACTCAGCGTAGATGTTGCCGGTTTCGACATGCCTGGTGAGATACGCGGACAGGCTCTGACGCTCTTTGAGAACAAAGGCATCGACGTCGATGGACAGCCCCTCCAGCGGCGCGCCGCTTTCGCCATGGCGCGCCAGCACCCCAATCAACACGTCGCTGGGGCCCTGGGGTGCTTCGGCCTCGATGAGCGCCTCGAACCTGTCCGGAGCCATGGCGCCGCGGACGAGCAGTCCGATCAGGGCGCGGGAAAAGACCGGCCCCGCCAGAGCCTGGGCGGCAAGTCGCGCGCGCAGGTCGCCGCGGGACAAGAGGCCCACATGGCGCAGCGCCGGCAGCCAGAGTTTTTCGACCTCCAGCGCCGACAGCGCGTCGTCCCAGATCAGCGCATCGGAAAAGACCCGCGCCGCATTCTCATCTTTCGCAATGCGCAGTAAAGCGTCCCCGAGCTTACCGAGATCTTCGGCAACCGCCCGCGACTCCGCGAAGGTCGGCGCCCGCGGGTGACTGCCGAAGCCGCTTTGGAGCGCCAGGACGCGCGGGAAGAAGAT
Source organism: Pseudomonadota bacterium (assembly GCA_039184415.1). Taxonomy (GTDB): domain Bacteria; phylum Pseudomonadota; class Alphaproteobacteria; order Rhodobacterales; family Rhodobacteraceae; genus JANSYP01. Next base: position 10,851 of record JBCDBB010000019.1, on the reverse strand, counting down.
CCGCCGAGGATCTGCGAGACCTTCTTTGCAGAGATCATCGCGCTGCTTGTAATCTGACAGACCGCGGTGCTCGCTGCTCTCAAACACTAGGCGGGACAGTTGCACAGACGGGCTCTCCCGCGGCAGACGCGCACTTCGCAGGCGCCCGAAGTCGATCCATCCGTAGCGTCTCCCGTGATCGTCCAGTTCCGAAGCGCTGGTGCTTGTGGGAACGCCGCCGTCGTTTACCCCGGAATAGACTGCGTGAACCGCCGTGGCGGCGATGCTCGCGGCGAAGTCCGGATCGAGAACACTCAAACCGGACCAAGCGAACAGGTCGATCCAGTCGATCTCCCCGCGCATTGCCGGCTCTATCGCCGCGAAATGGGCAATCCACCGTTTGACGAGCCGGGGCGACGCAATGAGGCCCTCACTGAAAACGCCGGTGAGCAGGGCCTCCAGCCGCCCCGCGCTGTCCTCCCAATCCGCCGGCAGCGCGACCAGCCCTGCCTCCGACAGTCGGCCCAGGAGCGCGCGCACCATGCGCACCAGATCCTCGATCGTTGCCGGCGGCAGGGCGATCTCATACTGCACGATCTTTTCGAGATAGGCCGCGCCCCGTTGCGCGTCCCCGTCGCCGAGCGCCTCGATTACCCGGGCCCTGTCATAGGCGATCAGGTAGGAGATGCTGTCGAAATCCGCGACCGATTTCACCAGTTGTGCGACGGCACGCACATCGGCGTTCTCGACCCGGTCAAGCTCGTCGATCAGCACGATGATCGCCAGGTCGGTCTCATTCAGCGCTTGGCGCAACGCCTCACGCTGACCATGCAGAGAGCGCGGCGCCTCCTGCCTCTGGCCATCGGGCAACTTCTTTCCCGCCGCATCGACCATTTTTCCCGCGCCCGGCGCCACAAAAACATTCGCCGCGAAACTCGCGCCCGCGACCATCGTGTCCTTGGAATAGCGCCAGATCTGCGCGCCCAGCCCCTTGGCCTTGTCCTCCAAGGAGGGTGTTGTCTTGGCCTTTTCGGCCAGCGCCGCAAGGAGCTCCTCGAAAAAGCGCGCCACCAGATCGTCTCGGCTGGAGAAGATCCAGGGGTCGAAGCGGACCACAACCGTCGTCTCCAGTTCCAGTTTCTGCACCGCTTCGTCCACCAGATTCAGCACGGAGCTTTTGCCCGCACCCCAGGACCCTGTGAGCCCCAGCACAACGCCCCGGGGCGATCCATCCTCCTCGATCAGGGCGCGGGAGATGCTCTCGGCGAAACACTTGCGCTCAAGTGTGTCCTCTCCGGCACCGGCAATGGGAATATCGAGCGCGTCCATGGGTCAGGAAAACTGCTCGCGCAGCAGCCGTTCCTCCAGCCCGTGGCCGGGATCAAAGAGAATTCGGTGCGACACGGACGGCTCGCTGCAGATCTCCACGCAGGTCACGTAGGGAACGGACCGGCTGTCCGCGTCGGCCATCACCGGCCGCTTGTCGGGCTCCAGCACATCGAAGCGCACCCGTGCGGTCTTGGGCAGCAGCGCGCCCCGCCAGCGGCGCGGTCGAAAGGCCGCCATCGCCGTCAGCGCCAGCACCTCGGCCCCGATGGGCAGGATCGGGCCGTGGGCGGAGTAGTTGTAGGCGGTCGAGCCCGCGGGCGTGCAGAGCAGCGCGCCGTCGCAGACCAGCTCGTCCATCCGCACCTTGCCGTCGACGGAGATCCTGAGCTTTGCCGCCTGGGGCCCTGCCCTGAGCAGCGACACCTCATTGATGGCCAGCGCCTCGCGCGCGGTCCCGTCGCGCTGTGTTGCCGACATTCTCAGCGGGTTGATCACCGCCTGCTCGGCCGAGCGCAGCCGCGTCGGCAGGCCGGCGACCGAATACTCGTTCATCAGAAACCCGATGGAGCCGCGATGCATCCCGTAGACCGGCTTGCCCAGGTCGCGGGTGTCGGTAAGCGTCGTGAGCATCATACCGTCGCCGCCGAGCGCCACGATCACGTCCGCTTTTTCAGGTGCCACGGACCCGTAAAGGCCCGAAAGTTCCCTCAATGCGGCCTGGGCGGCGGGAGCCGTACTGGCCATGAAGGCAATGTCCATATCCGTGGCCATCACTGCCCTCCGTTTGACGCCTCCGTTGTGGCGTGCGGGTCGGGCGAACTCAAGCGTGAAGGCGCGGCCCAACCGCAACAACATCAACTTGTCACAGGCCGGCACGTGCTTGAAATGTATACGAATGCGCACTTTCAGAAAGGCCCGATTGCGGCCTTGAAGGGGTTTTTTTTGCAGTCGCCAGCCTGTAACACTGCCCCGTGATCGCCGCGTCAGCCCGGCCTCAAAGGGAGATATTTCGATGAACGCACCCCATCGCGACAGCGGCTTTTTCACGGAGTCCCTAGAGGACCGAGATCCAGAGCTCTTCGGTGCGATCCGGCAGGAACTGGGACGTCAGCGCGACGAGATCGAACTGATCGCCTCGGAAAACATCGTCAGCCAGGCGGTGATGGAGGCCCAAGGGTCGGTCCTAACCAACAAGTATGCCGAGGGATACCCCGGGCGTCGCTACTATGGCGGCTGCCAGTATGTCGATATCGCCGAGGAATTGGCGATCGCGCGGGCCTGCGCGCTCTTCAAAGTGGGGTTCGCCAATGTCCAGCCAAATTCCGGCAGCCAGGCGAACCAGGCGGTGTTTCTGGCGCTGATCAAGCCCGGCGATACGATCCTCGGCATGAGCCTGGATGCGGGTGGCCACCTGACTCACGGCGCCAGGCCGAACCAGTCCGGCAAATGGTTCAACGCGGTGCATTACGGCGTGGACCGCGACACCCATCTGATCGACTACGATCAGGTTGCAGCCCTCGCCAAGGAACATCAGCCGAAACTGCTGATCGCCGGCGGCTCGGCCATCCCGCGGCAGGTGGATTTCGCCCGCATGCGCGAGATCGCCGACAGTGTGGGGGCCTATCTGCTCGTCGACATGGCCCATTTCGCGGGGCTCGTGGCGGGCGGTGCGCATCCCTCGCCCTTCCCCTACGCCCATGTCGCGACGACGACCACGCACAAGACGCTGCGCGGCCCCCGCGGCGGCATGATCCTCACCGACGACGAGGCGCTGGCCAAGAAGTTCAACTCCGCCATCTTCCCCGGCATTCAGGGCGGCCCGCTGATGCATGTGATCGCTGGCAAGGCCGTGGCCTTCGGCGAAGCGCTCCGGCCCGAGTTCAAGACCTATGCCAGCCAGGTGATCAGCAACGCCCAGGCGCTTTCCGATCAGTTGATCACGGGCGGGCTGGACATCGTCACCGGCGGGACCGACACCCATGTGCTGCTCGTGGATCTGCGGCCCAAGGGCGTGACCGGCAAGGCCACGGAAGAGGCGCTCGGCCGGGCCCATATCACCTGTAACAAGAACGGTATTCCGTTCGACACCGAAAAGCCGACGATCACCTCGGGCGTCCGGCTCGGATCTCCCGCGGGCACGACCCGCGGCTTTGCCGAGACCGAGTTCCGCCAGATCGGCGATCTGATCGTTGAGGTGGTCGACGGGCTCGCCGCGAACGGGCCCGACGGCAACGGCGCCGCCGAAGCCGCGGTCAAGGCGAAGGTGCTCGACCTGTGCGGCAAGTTTCCGATCTACCCCAAGCTCTGACGCGCGCGGGACTTGCGGCCCAAAGGGTCGTGGAAGGGGTCGCGGGTGCGGAACCCGCGACCCCTCGCGCTATCGATCAGCCGTAATTTGCGGCCTCGCAGGCCAGGACGGCGTCACCGGCAGCCTTGGTTCCTGTCAGGTCGACGGTGACCTCGGTGCCCGCTTCGGTCGTGATCACCATTTCCTGGCCATTGATGATGTCATTGATGAAGTTGGGGTTGTTGAAGTAGAGAAAGCCGCCTTCGAACCCGTCGGTCACCACGGTCTGGCCCTCTCCTTCGAACAGGGCTCCGTCGATGTTGAAATTGGCGATCCTGGTCTCTCCGTCAGGCAGACCGAGATCCTCCCGCGCGAAAAGCGCGACATAGCCCAGCTCCCGCTTGCCGTTGATCCCGAACTGCACCTGGATGCCACTGTCCTGGGTCTGCTCCATGAGGCAGCCGCCAAGTGCTTCGCTGTTGATGATGTTCCAACCGGCTTCCTGTCCGAAGACATGGCCATCCGCCGCAGCAACACTGGCAACGCACATCAAGAGCCCGGCTCCGAGTATCGTCGGTTTAAACATTTGATAGTCCCCCTGATTTTTCCCTTGCGGCCGCATTGTGCGATCCGCACTCGAAATGCGGCCGCGCCCCGTGTCCCCGTCCGGCTCAGATCGTCTTGCGCCACTCGCAGGGGACACATTGCGCGACCGACAGCCAGAGTGTTTCACAGCTTTGCAAAATGCAAAAGACACCTCGTCGGTTTCCGTGGGGTCCGCTTGGCCGCCGGGGAGGTGCAAGGCTCAGTGTCGATGCTTTGATGGTCTCCGGCCATGGGTGGGGTTTTGTCCCGGCCCGGAATGTGCTTGATCCGCCCCGCGGACCTGTCGGGACCGCGCAAAGGAGTGTCCCATGGTTCGCGCCGTCACCGAAACCGTCCGCACCGCCGCCGGCCGCGCCGCCGCCAGGCTGGGCCACGCGTTGGGTCTGGGTGCGGTACCGCCGCAAGACGACCCCGACGCTGCAGCCGCGGTCAGCCAGGACCACAAGCTGGGGCGCCGCGACGCCTTGGTGACCGCAGCACAGGACGCCCCGTCGGCGCTGGAGATCGGCCCCTTTCACAACCCGTCGCTGAAAGGTGCCAATGTCGCTTACTTCGATCTCCAGCTTCAGCCGGACCTGATCGCCCGGGTCGCCGAATATGGTCTGCCCACCGATCGCGTGCCGTTCATCGACTTTGCCGATCCCAAGGGTGATCTCTCGGGTATCGACCGCCGCTTTGCCGCCGTCTTCAGCTCGCACTGCATTGAGCATCAGCCCTCGCTCGTGCGGCATCTGAGGCAGGTGAGCGCGCTTCTGGAACCCGGCGGGCGCTACTACCTCATCGCGCCGGACAAACGATTCTGCTTTGACCATTACCTGCCGCTCTCGACTCTGGGCGGTGTGATCGAGGCGCATCTGGAGGACCGGCGCATCCATTCGCTGGCCAACTTGATCGACGCACGGACCCTGGTGACGCACAATCAGAAGCTCCGGCACTGGACGGCGGACCATGGCGACTACCCGACCGCGGGCCATGTCCAGTACACCGCCCGCCACGCGATCGCGGAGTATCAGGCCGCGAACGGCGCCTATATCGACATCCATGCCTGGCGGTTCACGCCGGGGCGATTCTGCGAGATCATCACCGCGCTGCATCAGCTCGATTTCACCGATCTGGCCCCCGAACTGGTCTGCGCGACCCGTCCCGGCCAGCTCGAATTCACCGCGGTGCTGCGCAAGCCCGGCTGATCCGGCCTCCCCCCGGGGCACAGTTGTGATTGACGTACCTCAAAGCGGCCGTCACTCTGCCCGGGCAAGGGACGGAGCATGGGACGGCCAACGGTTCACGACATCGCCCGCACCGCCGAGGTCAGCCTCGCGACGGTGGACAGGGTCATCAACGAACGCCCCGGTGTGCGGCCCGCAACCGTGGCGCGGGTGCAGGCCGCGATCGCCGATCTGGGCTATGTGCGGGATCTGGGAGCCGCCAATCTCGCCCGCGGGCGGCTCTACCGGTTCCGCTTCCTGCTGCCCGCGGTCCAGAGCCAGTTCCTCGCCGGGCTGAGCGCCGCCATCGAGGAAGCCGGACAGCAATTGCGCGCGGAGCGGTGCGAGCTGAGCGTCCTGCGCGTCGACCTCGACAACCCTATCACAGCCAGCCGCGAAATGGCCGCCCTGCTCGACGCACCCGTCGACGGAGTGGCGATCATGGCCAATGAGACCCCCATGGTGCGCGATCTGATCGGGCGGCTCGATGCGGCCGGTACCGCCGTGGTCAGCCTCGTGACAGACCAGACCGACGCGCCAAGGGCCCATTTCGTCGGCATCGACAATATCGCCGCCGGGCGGACCGCCGCGACGCTGATGGGCCGGTTCCTGCCCAACACCCCGGCGCGCATCGCGGTCGTGGTCAACACCATGCTGGCCCGCGACATGGTCGAACGGCGGCTGGGCTTCGACGCGGTCCTGGCGCACGATTTTCCCCATCTCTCCGCCCTGCCCTCTGTCGAGGGCCACGACGATCACGCCCAGACCGCACAGGTCACCGCGACCTGTCTGGCCGCCAATCCCGACGTGACCGGCCTCTATTGCGCCGGTGCGGGCACACGCGGCGTAACCCAGGCGCTGAGCGATCTGGGATTGACGGACAGGCTTACGGTGATCGGCCATGAACTGACAGCCCACACCCGCACCGCGCTGCTGGATGGCACCATCGACGCGGTGATCACTCAGAATGTCGGCCATCTGGCGCGCAGCGCAGTCCGGGTGCTGCGCGCGCGCTGCGACGGGCGGGAGATCATCGAAAGCCAGGAACAGATCAGAATCGACATCGTGCTGAAGGAAAACCTGCCCGCACACTAGAAAACGCCATCACACCGGCATCAGACCGGGGCGGGCCGCGGGCCCCCATCGGGAGGAAAACCATGAAGACCATCAAGGGCCCCGCGCTGTTTTTGGCGCAATTCGCGGGCGATGACGCGCCCTTCGACAGCTGGCCGTCGATCTGCCACTGGGCCGCCGAGTGCGGTTATGCCGGCGTCCAGGTGCCGAGCTGGGACGCGCGTCTTTTCGATCTGGCCCGCGCCGCCGAGAGCCAGGATTACTGCGACGAGTTCGCGGGCATCGCCGGCGAGGCCGGTCTGACGGTCACGGAGCTCTCCACCCATCTCCAGGGCCAGCTGGTCGCCGTGCACCCCGCCTATGACACAGCCTTCGACGGGTTCGCGGCGCCCGAAGTGCGCGGCGATCCCGCGGCGCGGCAAGCCTGGGCGGTGGATCAGGTCAAGATGGCGCTGACCGCCTCGCGCAAGCTCGGGATCACGGCGCATGCGACCTTCTCCGGCGCGCTGGCCTGGCCCTATGTCTATCCCTGGCCGCAGCGTCCTGCAGGTTTGATCGAGACCGCCTTCGACGAACTCGCCGCCCGCTGGCGTCCGATCCTCGACCATGCCGACGAGATGGGCGTGGATGTCTGCTACGAGATCCATCCCGGAGAGGACCTCCATGACGGCGTGACCTACGAGATGTTTCTGGACCGCGTGGGCGGGCATGGCCGCGCCAAGATGCTCTACGATCCCAGCCACTATGTGCTGCAGGCGCTCGACTATCTCGAAAATATCGACATCTATCACGACCGGATCGGCATGTTCCATGTCAAGGACGCGGAATTGAACCCAACGGGCCGCCAGGGCGTCTATGGCGGCTACCAGTCCTGGGTCGACCGCGCGGGCCGGTTTCGGAGCCTCGGTGACGGGCAGGTCGATTTCGGCGCGGTCTTCTCCAAGCTCACCCAGTATGATTTCGACGGCTGGGCAGTGGTGGAATGGGAGTGCGCGATGAAACATCCCGAAGACGGCGCCCGCGAGGGCGCGGCCTTCGTGCGCGACCATATCATCCGCGTGACCGAAACCGCCTTTGACGATTTTGCCGGTGCGGGCACCGACGAGGCGGCAAACCGCGCGATGCTCGGGCTGGAATGACCCCGGCGCCCGGCAGAGGACCGTTACGAACGCCAGAAGGGCTTGGCCGCCTCGCGATCCGCCAGCGCGCGGTCGAGGCCGATATCGGCCAGCAGATGCGGCGGGAGCACGGCGAGCCGGCGGCGTTGGCGGGCCCGCGCCCGCCACAGGCCGAGCAAGGCCCAGAGCCGCGGCCCGGTCGGGACCCTGGCAGGATGAACAGACAAAGAGGCGCAGGTTGCGTTTCCACAAGACATCGTTTCCTCCGCAAGCGGGAGTGAAACGGCGCTTGGCCCGAAGCATGGAAAGCCGGGCGGTACCGGGCGGCCGTGTTGGCCCGATGCCCTGCACATCGCGCAGAGGGCCGCGAATTGCAAGATCGAGAACGGGAGGAGACAGTTATGGAGCGCAGGGGAACGCCGAGGATCAGGCTCGGCATGGTGGGCGGCGGGCGCGATGCCTTCATCGGCGGCGTGCACCGGATCGCGGCCCGGCTCGACGATCGGTTCGAGCTGGTCGCGGGCTGTTTTTCCTCCACCGTGGAAAAATCGAAGGCCTCCGGCGAGGACCTGGGGCTCGACCCCGCGCGCGTCCATGGCAGCTTTTCCGAGATGGCAGGGCGCGAGGCCGAACGCCCCGACGGAATCGAGGCCGTGGCGATCGTCACGCCCAACCACATGCATCTAGCCGTCGCCGAGGCGTTCCTGCCGCTGGGCATCCATGTGATCTGCGACAAGCCGCTGACCGCGACGCTCGACGAGGCGCAGGCTTTCGCGGCGTTGGTCGCGGAGAGCGATGCGGTCTTCGTGCTGACCCACAACTACTCCGGTTATCCGATGATCCGCCAGGCGCGCGCCATGGTCGCGGCGGGCGAACTGGGCGAGCTCCGGGTGGTCCAGGTCGAGTACCCGCAGGGCTGGCTTGCCACGGCGCTGGAGCAGGAGGACCATAAACAGGCCGCCTGGCGCACCGACCCGGCGCGCTCCGGCGTCGGCGGCTGCATCGGCGATATCGGCACCCACGCCTTCCATCTCGCAGGCTTCGTGACGGGCCTCGAGACCGACCGGATCAGCGCGGATCTGCAGAGCTTCGTTCCCGGCCGCCGCGTCGATGACAATGCAAATGTGATGCTGCGCTATGTCGGCGGCGCACGCGGCATGCTCTGGGCCAGTCAGGTCGCACCGGGTTGCGAGAATGCGCTCAAGCTGCGCGTCTTCGGCAGTGAAGGCGCACTGGAATGGGCGCAGGAGGATCCCAACTATTTGTGGTACACGCCGCTGGGCGAACCCAAGCGCCTCCTGACCCGCAGCGGCGCCGGTGCGACCGATCCCGCCAATGCGGTCAGCCGCGTGCCCTTCGGCCATCCCGAGGGCTATCTGGAGGGATTCGCCACGATCTATGCCGACGCCGCCGATGCCATCCGCGCGCATCAGGTGGGGCAGCCGCGTCCTGCCCACGTGCTCTGCCCCGACATCCGGGACGGGGTTCAGGGGGTCGCTTTTGTTGATGCCTGCGTACGGTCATCGGCCGAGGATGGCGCCTGGGTCACGCTGGCCTCCTAGAAAAATCTGGCGCCGTGGCGGTGGTCAGGCCATCATCAGTCCCAAAGGGCGCAAAGCTCTGAAAGGGACAGCGATGGCGACACCGGCACATATCATGGCGGCGGCAAGCGGCTATGGGCTCAGCCGCGCGTTGCTCTCGGCCGTGGATCTTGGGCTCTACTCGCGGCTCGCACAGGGTCCAATGACCGCAGGGGAAATCTGTACCGAATACGGTTTTCTCCAGCGGCCCGGGGTGGATTTCCTCGACCTTCTGGTCTCGGGCGGGCTTTTGGCACGGACCGGCGACGGGGCGGCGGCGCGCTACCTGAACACGCCCGACACAGCTGCTTTCCTCGACCGATCGCAGCCCGAATATATCGGCGGGATCATCGAGCTCTGGGCCAAGCGGAACTTCGGCTTCTGGAACGACTTGACCGAGGCGATGCAGACCGGCCGCGCGCAAAACGAGACCAAGGATGGCGGCGCGCCCTTTTTTGAGACGCTCTATTCTGACCCTCAGCGGCTGGAGGCATTCATGAATGCCATGAGGGGCTCTTCGATCCGCAATTTCCGCACGCTGGCCGAGGCGTTTCCCTTTTCACGCTATGGCCGCCTCGTAGATGTCGGCGGTGCCGACGGGCTGCTTGCCCGGGAGGTGGCGGCACGTCACGGCGAGATCGCGATCACGACGCTCGATCTGCCCGAGGTGACCGAAATCGCTGCGCGCAGGATCGCCGAAGCAGGGCTCTCGGACCGGATCGCCACGGCGTCGGCTGACTTCTTCGCCGTGCCGCTGCCCTCGGCCGATGTCATCACGATGGGCATGATCCTCCATGACTGGAACCTGGAGCGGAAGAAAGCGCTGGTGCGCAAGGCCTTCGACGCGCTGCCGGAGGGGGGCGCCTTCATCGTTATCGAGGCGCTGATCGACGACGCGCGGCGCGAAAACACCTTCGGGCTCTTCATGTCGCTCACAATGCTGCTCGAGTTCGGCGATGCGTTCGATTTTACGGGGGCGGAGTTCATCTCCTGGTGCCGTGAAGCGGGGTTCCGTCGCTTCGAGATTCTGCCGCTCGATGGCCCGTCCAGCGCTGCCATCGCCTACAAGTGACTGCAGGGGCAGGTTTTTCGCCCTGTGGAACAGGGCTGCAGTGTAGCAGATAGCCCGAAAGGACAGCCCCGCGCCGCCGATGGCGCGGAGAGGTCGCCGGATCTTGCGACCGCCCAAAGCCTATAAATGAAGAACGCCGCGTAAAGCGCTGTTTCAATTGATTGCCGTAATGCTGCTCAACGAACTTCAAGGAAAAAGATGTACGCCCCTCAGGAATTCGGCTTCCCTTGAGGGGCGTACCTCAGCTACACTCCGCACGAACCCGGCGAAAGACCGGCCGTTTTAGGGAGGATATCCATGACCACGACCAAGACACTGCTCGGCGCGACCGCCCTGACCGCGGTGGCGTCGCTAACCGCCCCGGCTGCCGGCGCCGAGGAGCTCACGCTCTGCTGGGCTGCCTGGGACCCGGCCAACGCGCTTGTCGAGCTTTCCAAAGAGTTCGAGGAACAATCCGGCCACACCATGAATTTCGAGTTCGTCCCCTGGCCCAATTTTGCCGACCGGATGCTGAACGAACTCAACTCCGGCGGCCAGCTCTGCGACCTGCTGATCGGTGACAGCCAGTGGATCGGCGGCGGTGCCGAGAACGGCCATTACG
>JBCDBB010000018.1:0-34414 GCA_039184415.1 Pseudomonadota bacterium | reverse complement strand
TTTGCGTGTAAGGATGCTGCGGATCTCCGAAGATCTCGGCGGTTGGCCCGGCCTCGACGATCTCTCCGTCCTTCATCACGCACACCCGATCTGCGATCTTGCGCACGATCCCGAGGTCATGGGTGATGAAGAGCAGGCTCATGCCCTCAGTCTCTTTCAACTCTGCCAGCAGATCGAGGATTTGCGCCTGGATCGTCACGTCGAGCGCCGTGGTCGGTTCGTCCGCGACGAGCAGGTCGGGGCCGTTGGCCAGTGCCATGGCGATCATCACGCGCTGTCGCTGCCCGCCGGAAAGCTGGTGTGGATAGGCCCCCAGGCGGCTCTCGGCATCCTGGATTCCAACCCGCTGCAACAGCTCGATGATACGGGCGCGCGCCTTGTCGCCGGTCAGCCCCTGGTGGAGTGCGAGGCTCTCCGCGATCTGCTTTTCCAACGGATGGAGCGGATTGAGCGACGTCATCGGCTCCTGGAAGATGAAGCTGATATCGTTGCCGCGGATTTTGCGCAGCTCGGGTTCCGACGCGTCGACCATCTCACGTCCCTGGTACCGGACCGACCCGGTGACCGTCGCGCTGTCTGCCAGAAGCTGCACGGTCGAGAGCGCTGTGACCGACTTGCCCGAGCCGCTTTCCCCCACAAGCGCCACGGTCTCGCCGCGCCCAACACTGAAGGATACGCCGCGCACTGCCGGGATGTCCTTGCCGTCCTGCCGGAAGGTGACCGAGAGGTCGGACACCGAAAGAACCGTGTCGCTCATACGCCCGACCTCATGCAAACGTCTTTCGCGGATCGAACGCATCGCGCACGCCCTCGAAGATGAACACCATCAGCGACAGCATGATCGCGAAGGTGAAGAAGGCGGTGAACCCGAGCCACGGCGCCTGAAGGTTCTGTTTGGCCTGGAGCGTCAGTTCGCCCAGCGACGGGGCAGAAGACGGCAGCCCGAAACCGAGGAAATCGAGCGCGGCGAGGCTCCCCAGCGTGCCTGTGATCACAAACGGCAGCATGGTGAGCGTTTCCACCATGGCGTTGGGCAGGACATGGCGAAACATGATGACGCCATTGCCGACACCGAGCGCGCGGGCGGCCCGCACATACTCAAAATTGCGCGCCCGCAGGAACTCCGCCCGCACCACCCCGACAAGCGCGGTCCAGCCGAAGAGCACCATCAGGAACACCAGCAACCAGAAGTTCATCTGGAAGATCGCCGCCAGAATGATGATGATGTAGAGGCTAGGCGTCGCCCCCCAGATCTCGATCACCCGCTGAAAGATCAGGTCCGTCCAGCCGCCGAAATAGCCTTGTACCGCACCGGCAGTAATGCCGATCACGGCGCAGAGCGCCGTGACCACCAGCGCGAAACAGACCGACAATCGGAAACCGTAGATCACCCGCGCCAGCACATCCCGCGCCGTGTCGTCCGTGCCCAGCCAGTGCTTGGCGTCCGGCGGGCTTGGTGCCGTGCCCTGGATGTCATTGACGGTGTTGTAGCTGTAAGGGATCAGCGGCCAAAGCAGCCAGCCACAGTCGACCTCCTGCCCGTTGACGAGCCCGCTGTCGCGCACATCGGCGATCACCTTTTCGGGGTCGTCCCAGCAATCCTCTAGCCCGCCGGAGATGATCAGACATTGCACCTCGACATCGCGGTAGACGGCCTCGGTCCGGAAGTCGCCTCCGAACTGCGTTTCGGGGTAGAAATTGAAGATCGGCGTGTAGAGCTCGCCCTGGTAGCTGACGAGGATCGGCTTATCGTTGGCGATGAACTCCGCAAAGAGCGTCAGGCCGAACAGGATCGAAAAGATGATCAGGGACCAGTAGGCCCGGCCATTGGCGCGAAAGTTGCGCCAGCGCCGGCGGTTGAGGGGTGACAGACCAGTGGTCTTTGGCGCGAGCTTGATCTCGATGTCTTCTGCGACAGCCATGTTCAGGTCTCCCGCGTTTCGAAGTCAATGCGAGGGTCGATCCAGACATACATCAGATCCGAGACCAGCCCCATCAGCAGTCCGATCAGACCAAAGACATAGAGCGTTCCGAAAATCACCGGATAGTCGCGGCTGACGGCGGCCTCGAAGCCGAGGCGTCCAAGACCGTCGAGGCTGAAAATCGTCTCGATGATCAGTGAACCGCCGAAAAATACGCTCACGAAAACCGCCGGGAACCCGGCGATGACAATCAGCATCGCGTTGCGGAACACGTGGCCGTAAAGCACGCGGGACTCCGTAAGGCCCTTGGCCTTGGCGGTCATCACATACTGTTTCTTGATCTCGTCGAGAAAGCTGTTCTTTGTCAGGAGCGTCAGCGTCGCGAAGGCCGCGATGGTCGAGGCGAGCACCGGCAAGGTAATGTGCCAGAAATAGTCGACAATCTTGCCCCAGAGGCTGAGCTCATTCCAGTTGTCGGACCCGAGCCCCCTGAGCGGGAACCATTGCAGATAGCTGCCACCGGCGAAGACCACCAGCAACAGGATCGCAAACAGAAACCCGGGGATCGCATAGGCGACAATGATCGCGCCGGACGTCCATGTATCGAATTTGGATCCGTCGTTGACCGCCTTGCGGATACCCAGCGGGATCGACACGAGATAGGCGATCAGGGTTGACCAGAGGCCGAGCGAGATTGAGACCGGCATTTTTTCGATCACCAGGTCGGTGACACTGATGGAGCGGAAATAGCTCTCACCGAAATCGAAGCGTGCATAGTCCCACATCATTTGCAGGAAGCGCTGCCAGGCGGGTTTGTCGAAGCCGAACTGTGCCTCGAGCTCTGCGATGAACTCCGGCGGAAGACCCCGCGCGCCCAGATACTGGTCGTTGCCGCCGAAAGTCTCTGCGCCGCCACCGCCCCCCGCATCGCCACCGCCGCCGACGGTCTCGAACACGTCCCCCTGCCCTTCGAGATTGGCGATGATCTGTTCGATCGGGCCGCCGGGCACGAACTGCACCATGGCAAAGTTGATCAGCATGATCCCGATGAGGGTCGGGATGATCAGCCCGAGACGGCGGAGGATGTAGTTTCCCACTCAGAGCGCCCCTTCGGCCTGCAGGCGCGCCGCTTTTTCCGCGTCCCACCACCAGAAATCTACCTGGCCGAGGCTGTAGGGGGGCAGCGGGTCGGGATGTCCGTAGATGTCGTAGAACGCAACGGTGTGGGTGTTCTTGTTCCATTGCGGAATCCAGAGCTTCTTGGCCCGCAACACGCGGTCGAGCGCCTTGACCGCTGTGATCGTCTCTTCCTTGCTCTTGGCTTCCAGCACCACATCGATGAGCCGGTCGACGGCCGGGTCCTTCAGGCCCATCTTGTTGAATGTCGAGGTGTCGGCGGTCTCGGAGCCGAAGAACTGCCGCAGTTCCGTGCCCGGGATGTAAGCCGTCGACAGGAAGGTCTGTGCCACATCATAGTCATATTGCGGCGGACGCTCGCGGGCGGTCATCTGGGCATTGTCGACGCGAGTATGGCGCGCATCCACACCGAGACGCTTGAGGTTTTCGACGAAGGGGTTGATCACCCTGTCAAAAGTCTGGCTGTCATTGAGGATCTCGATCCGGAGAACCTCGCCTTGCGCGTTGCGGCGCAGACCGTCATCGCCGACCGGCCAGCCGGCCTCGTCCAGCAAATCGGACGCCTGGCGCAGGTTGCCCCGGTCAAGTTGGCGCGATCCGCTGACCGGGAGGCTGAAAGGCGGATCGGTCAGGATGGATGCATCGAGCAGACCCTCATCGACCAGAGGCTGAAGGATCGCGATCTCGTCTTCGCTCGGTGGTCCTTCGGGCTCCAGATAGGAATTGTCCCAAAAGCTCTCGACACGGTCATAGATCCCGTAGAACAGCGTCTCGTTCGACCACTCGAAGTTGAACATCATCGCGATGGCTTCGCGGACGCGAGGGTCCTGAAATCTCTCTCGGCGCAGATTGAAAGCCCAGGCCTGGTTCGTCGCCTTGTTGCCGTTCGCGAATTCCTCCTTGACCACATGGCCCCGCTGGAGCGCGGGAAAATCGTACCCGGTCGCCCAGAGGATGGAGCTCGCTTCGTTCCGGAACGTGTAGGTGCCTGCCTTGAAGCCCTCGAAGGCGGCATTGTAGTCCGCATAATACTCGATCCGCAGATCGTCGAAATTGTTCCGCCCGATATTGATCGGCAGGTCCGCTCCCCAATAGTCCGGATTGCGCTCATAGACGATGGTCTGGCCGACATCCATCCGGCCCAGGATGTATGGACCAGAGCCGAGCAGCGGTTCCAATGAGCTTTCCTCGAAGTCCCGGTCGTTGGCCTCGTAGTCCGCCTTGGAGAACACCGGCAAACCACCGACATCGGAAATCAGGTCCCGCGTGGGGATGTCATCCTTGAAGACAAAGTGAACCCGACGATCGTCCAGTGCCTCGACCGACGCGACCTTCTGGGAGAGCTGTGCACGGAAACTCGGCAACCCCTTCTCCAGCAGAATGTTGAATGAGAACACAACGTCCTGGGCGGTCAGCGGCGTGCCGTCGGAAAAGGAGATGTCGGGATGAAGCGTGAAGATCGCCTCGCTGCGATCTTCGGGATAGGCGATACTCTCGCACAACAGGCAGTAAGACGCCCCGATTTCATCAGCGGTTCCCGTCAGCATCGATTCAAAGAAAATCGAGGAGGCTGCTGCCGCGCGCCCCTTGGTGGTGTAGGGGTTCATGCTGTCGAAGGACCCGAACGCCCAGATCGACATTTCGCCGCCCTTCGGTGCGTCGGGATTCACATAGTCAAGATGAGCGAAATCAGCAGGATACTTCAGGTCCCCGAAAGTCGAGATGCCATGGCTCTCGATCCAGTCCGCACCCGCTTCAATGCCGTGGGATGCGCCGGCGGCAATGACCATAGCGGCGCTCAAGACTCCCAGCAGCGGCCTGGATCGCAACTCGGGACCTGGACGCGGACCAGGATGGACACGAGCGGCGGCGGGCGCGTGGCGGGGTGACGTCATCTGCTGCTCCGGTCAGTCTTTGGAAAGCGTCATTGTCGACAAGATAAGCTAGAGCGCTGCATGTCGAGGATGCAAGCCGATCTTGCAGCTCTGTGAGCCCTTGTGACGTCAACAAAAAAGGCCGCCCTATAGAGGACGACCTTGCTCTTCAGGCTCACGGGGCGGTGCTTAGCTGCCGGTCGTCAGCAGATAGGCAACCAGATCAGCGCGTTCGTCAGGTTTTCTTAACCCAGAAAAGCTCATGGCGGTCCCGGGCGCGTAGCCACGCGGGTTTTCAAGAAAGCCGTTGAGCGCGTCGATGTCCCAAACCTGATCGGACATCGCCGCCAGCGCGTCGGAATAGGAATAGCCGGCAATCGATGCCTTGGCCCGGTCGACAACCCCGTCAAGGTGCGGCCCGACCCCGTCGCTGCCATCGAGGGCGTGGCAGGCCCGGCATTTGCCCCAGACTCTTTCGCCGGCACTGGAGTCGGCGGCGGCGACCATCTCGGCGAAATCGAGCTCTTCCTCGAGCTCTTCAGTGGCTTCTTCGTCTGCGTCGGTTTCGATCAGGTAGGCCTGCTCGGCGTGCCCGCCGACATGATAGAGTTCCTCCGCCGCCCATGCGCCAAGGAGGTAGATCAGCAGGGCCCCGCAAAAGGCGCCGAGCACTTTGGTAAAGGTCATCGTGTCGAACATGTTGTCCGTCCCTGAGTGTCGGAAGTCCACGACATCTAGCGGGTTCCCCTTACCACCTTCAAGGTGTACTTGGCGCGACCAAACGCCCGAAATCTGGGCAGCAGACGGGGACGGGGCAGATGAGCCGCATCGCATTCCAGGGCGAACCGGGAGCCTATTCGCATCAGGCCTGCAACGAGGCGCGTCCGGGCCATGAGGCGGTGCCCTGCCGCACATTCGAAGACGTGATCGAAACCGTGCGCGAGGGCGCCGCGGAGATTGCCATGTTGCCGGTGGAAAACTCCACCTACGGGCGGGTGGCCGACATTCACCGGCTCCTGCCCGACAGCGGGTTGCATATCGTCGATGAGGCGTTCGTGCGGGTGCATATCAACCTTATGGCACTGCCCGGTACCGAACTGTCGGAGATCCGCGAAGCGATGAGTCACACCGTGTTGCTCGGCCAATGTCGCAAGTTTTTGGGGCAGCACAGGATCGCGCCGGTGACCGGGGCTGATACCGCGGGATCGGCACGCGAAGTGGCTGCCGCTGGCGACATGGCGCGCGCGGCTCTGGCGTCGGACCTCGCCGCAGAGATCTATGGGCTCGATATTTTGGCCCGCCATATCGAGGACCATAACCGCAACACGACGCGCTTCCTGCTGATGACGCAGGAGGCCGACCACGCCCGACGCGGCGGCGAGGCGGGCATGATGACGTCCTTTGTCTTCCGAGTGCGCAACATTCCTGCGGCGCTCTACAAGGCCATGGGCGGTTTCGCGACAAACGGCGTGAACATGACAAAGCTTGAGAGTTACATGGTCAACGGCTCGTTCACCGCGACGCAGTTCTTCGCCGATATCGAAGGGCACCCGGAGGATCCGCCGGTCGCGCGCGCCCTCGAAGAGCTCGCCTATTTCACAACTGAGCTGCGCATTCTCGGGGTCTACCCAGCCGACATGCGCCGTCACGAATAGGCAGCCGGTTCACGCCGTATCCATCATCCGGGCCACGACCCATTCGACGCGATCCTGAAACTTTGCCTCAATTGCCGGTTTGATGATCTGAAGTGGTTTCAGCAACAGACGTCCCGACAGGCTCAGCGGTGTACCATCTGCGGTGACGACCAAAGATGTCCGGTCCGCGGCAAGGGAAAACAGGTCGATACCGAGAGCAAGGCCGATGCTTTCTGTGCCGCCGTCCAGCCGGCAGTGCTGACCATGCCGTAACTCCGTGATTGTCAACTGCCCAAGGTGATCGCGACCGGCGAAATGCAATGCCACCTGCCAGACTGAGCCAACGCTTGCCGGACCGGTCCCCGCCGATCGCACGATATCGACGCGTTTGTGGGGAACAGTCTCCAGAACGGTATCGACATCGACGAGCCTGTCCCAGCACATCTCCAGCGGCGCGGGTATCGCCGTGCGTGCAGTCAGATGCAGTGCCATCAGCGCAACTGCCCGGCAAGCCAGAGATCGATCAGATGACGCGCGATAGCTCCGCGTCGCGCCGGTTTCATGGATGGGTGCCGTCCGGCAACCACATCCACCATGTCCTCGCGCGACACCCAGACTGCATCTTCGATTTCAATGGGATCGATCTGGATGGCGTCGGTTTCTGCCTCTGCGGCGCAGGCAATCATGAGGGAAGCCGGAAATGGCCAGGGCTGACTCGTGATCACGCGCACCGGGCCCAGCTGGACACCTGACTCCTCGGCAACCTCGCGTCTGGCCGCAGCCTCGATCGTCTCGCCCGGTTCCACGAAGCCCGCCAAGAGCGAATACATCCCCTCTGGCCATCCCGGCGAGCGCCCCATGAGCACACGATTGCCCGACAGAGCCAACACGATAACCACCGGATCTGTCCGCGGATAATGGCTCGCCTCGCAGGCCGGGCAGTCGCGTTGCCAACCCGCGGCAGCAATTCGGCTTTTGGCGCCGCACCGCGCACAAAAACCGTGAATCTCGTGCCACATCACCAGCGCGCGGGCCGTCGCCGCAAGCTCTGCGTCCTCCGGGGACAATCGGGTCATCGCGCCACGCAACTCCACGAACCCACTCCCTTCAGGCAGGTC
Source organism: Pseudomonadota bacterium (assembly GCA_039184415.1). Lineage (GTDB taxonomy): Bacteria > Pseudomonadota > Alphaproteobacteria > Rhodobacterales > Rhodobacteraceae > JANSYP01. The sequence goes on along the minus strand of JBCDBB010000018.1, from coordinate 26,729 downwards.
TGGGTGCGTTTGGACGGACGGGTCGGAAAAGGCGCCGAGGCTTAGCGCGGCGCTCTCAGCAGGGGCAAGACCGGAAAGATCCAGCGCAAAGCGTGGCGCTCCAGCACTCAATCCCAGAAAGATCGCCTCATGTCGCGCGCCGTCCGCGAGCGGGTCCGACGATGGCAACAGGCAGAGAGTCAGCGTTCCGTTTTCCTTATCCGCAGGCACGCAAAGCGGTTTGCCCCGCCACAACACTACACAGCCTGCATCGCTTCGGGCCCACAATGCGTCGAGGCGGGCCGCGTCCGTGCGCAAGTGAGCCGCGCGGTCCAACACTCCCGCACCGAAAGTCACTTCGGTCGCCAGCATATCCGCTCGGTCCTTTCTTCGCCTGCGCCCGCGGCATTGCACAGCATTTGCCCACTTGCAAATCGCACTCGGTTGGGTGAGCAGCTCTTGCGGTGGCGCCGGAGTGATTGTTAGTTGTCCGCTGACAATACCGCCCCGCACCTGGGCCAAGTACAAGATTTGGGGGACAGACATCCTGAACCAAGCAGCGATGCCGCGCGGCAACGCAGCACCTCGCGGTCCTGTGCTGCGCATTCTGGCCACCAGTGACCTGCACATGCACCTTCTGGGTTGGGATTACCCCAACGACCGGATTGAAAAGGGCGTGGGGCTCGATGGATTGTCCGAGCGGATCGCGGCCGTGAAAGCGGATGCGGCGGCGACTCTGCTGGTCGACAATGGTGACTTTCTGCAAGGGACACTACTTGGCGACTGGCACGTGACCGAGTGGCGACGCGGAAGGGCTCCGTCGCACCCGATGACCACCGCGATGGAAGAGCTCGGCTATGACGCTGTCACCCTGGGAAATCATGAGTTTGACTATGGGCTCGACTATCTGAGCGCCGTATGCCGGCACGCGGCGTTTCCGATCGTCTCTGCGAATCTCCATAGACCTAACGGCAGTTCAGTGCCCTTGGAAACGGTGCGGCCATGGGTCCTGATTGATCGCATGGCGCCGAATGCAGAAGGGGTTCCCACACCGCTTCGAATCGGTGTCTTCGGCGTGATGCCGCCGCAGACCATGAATTGGAACCGGCGCGTGATGCAGGGTCACGCGACCGTCTCCGGGATCGTCGAAGCGTCGACAAAAGCGGTGACCCAGCTGCGCAATGCCGGAGCCGATCTGGTGGTCGCGCTCTCCCACTCCGGCATCGTCGCGCTGGACCACCCCGCAAGCGACGAAAACGCCAGCCTCCGTCTTGCCGAGGTTCCGGGCATCGATGCGATTGTCGCCGGACATACGCACAAGCTCTTCCCTGGACCGGACCATGACGGGATCCTCGGCGTCGATAGTAGCGCCGGCACGCTGGCGGACACGCCGGCGGTTATGCCCGGCTGTTGGGGATCCCACCTCGGACAGATTGACCTGGCACTGCGCCACCACGAGACGCAGGGCTGGTCAGCTACGGTCCAGAATGTTCGCTTGCACACCCCGACGACCACACCGGAAACCGGCAAAAGGCGTACCTGCTCATTCCCCCGACGCGCTTTGGCAGCGCACGAGAGCGCCCGGGCTTGGGGCGCTCAGCCCTTCGGACAGAGCCTGACACCACTCCATAGCTATTTCACACCGGTCCATAGCGGAGCCGCTTGTGATCTGATGGCCCAGGCGCAGCTATGGGGTCTGATGCAACATGTCGACGATCCTGATCTGCAAGCGCTTCCAGTTCTGTCCGCGGTGTCGCCATTTCGAAGTGGCGGTCGCGCGGGACCGAGCGGTTACGTGGACATTCCGGCCGGTCCGCTGACCCGGGCCGCGGCGGCGATGCTCTTTCCTTTTCCCAACGAGTTGCGCGCCCTTGTGATCGACGGCAGAGCCTTGCGCGACTGGCTCGATCACGCGATGGCACAGTTCACGCAGATCACACCAGGCGCCGGAGACCGACCATTGCTGATCGAGGACTGGTTGGCGCACAATTTCGACGTCGTCGTTGGTGTGCACTACAGGATCGACCTGACGGTCGCGCCGCGTCCGAGTGGACGGGACGGCCGCTCACGCATCAGCGAAATCCGCCATCACGGTCGTCCGATAACCGACGGGAGCAGGTTCCTTCTGGTCACGAACGAGTACCGCGCAAATGGCGGGGGCGGCTTTCCTGGTTGCACCCCGCAAGCCGTCGTCGCCGAACCCAGGATCACAGCTCAGGAAGCGCTCGAAGGATTTCTGGCAGACCGCGGACCCTATCGCATGAATGGATCCGGATCCGTCTTCGAGTTTGACCCTGTCGAGGGTGCGAGCGCGATCGTGGTGACCGGTCCCGGGGCTGCGCGCCATCTAGGTGCCGATGGCGTGCCCTATCTGGAACCACTGGGACAGAATGCGGAGGGGTTCGATCGCTACCGGCTTCGCCTGTCCTAGAGGTGTTGCGCGCCCGCAGACTGCCTTCCGCTTGGGCAAGCCGCACAGAAAAGCGGCAAGACTTGATTGACAGGTGCCGGCCGACCTGCCCAACTTCGCTGCGTGCCTGCCACTTCCCAGAGCAAACGGCCATCGTTGCGCCGTTCTGAGAGATCCAACCAAGGGAGATCCCGACCCGTGTTCATGCGCGCCGTCACCGCCGCCGCCTCTGCGGCCCTTTTTGCGACCGCCCCGTACTCTGCCCTCGCCGAAACCGCCATCGACTTCGCGCTCGACTGGAAGTTCGAGGGCCCCTCAGCGCCCTATTTCCTGGCCATCGACAACGGCCACTTTGCCGATGCCGGCCTCGCCGTCGAGGTGACGGCCGGTCAGGGATCGCTCGATGCGATCCCCAAAGTCGCCACCGGGGCCTTTCCGCTGGGCTTTGCCGACATCAACAGCCTCATAAAGTTTCTCGACCAGAACCCGGGGGCGCCTGTCATCGCAGTGATGATGACCTATGACAAACCGCCCTTTGCCGTGGTCGGACGTAAATCGCTCGGCATTGAGACACCCAAGGATCTCGAAGGCAAGATCCTCGGCGCGCCGCCGCCAGACGGAGCCTGGGCACAGTTCCCGCCCTTCGCCGCGGCCAATGATCTTGACATGGGAGCCATCACCGTGGAGCCGGTCGGATTTCCCACGCGCGAGCCGATGCTGGCGGAGGGTAAAGTCGATGCGGTGACGGGTTTCAACTTCTCGTCCTATCTGAACCTTGCCAGGCTCGGCGTGCCGGAAGAGGATATCACGACCCTGCTGATGGCTGATCACGGGTTGGACCTCTATGGCAACGCACTGATCGTGAACACGAATTTCGCGGAAGAGAACCCCGATCTCGTGTCGGGATTTGTCGCAGCGGTTGCAAAGGGTTGGGCCGATGCCATCGCCGATCCGTCTGCCGGAGCGGCAGCAGTCATCGCACGCAACCCCGCCGGAGACCCGGAGTTGGAAACCCGGCGGCTTCAACTGGCGATCGATGCCAATGTCGTCACCGACTACACCCGGGCAAACGGAATGGGCAATATCGACCCAGACCGGTTCGCACGATCGCTCGATCAGATTGCAGAAACCTACGAGTTCCAGAGCGCGCCGGATGCATCGCTCTATTTTACCGATGCCTTTCTGCCCGAGGGCGGATTTGCCGTTCAGTAAGCGACGCGGGCCGGGCGCAACCCGTCCGGCCCCGCCCTGTCATGTCTGACTTTCCCCCCGCTCATATCGAGCTGCGCGAAATCACGCACGCTTACCAAACCGCCACGGGCCCCTTACCCGTGCTCGACAATCTCAACATCCGCATGTCGAAGGGCAGCTTCACCGCCGTGGTGGGACCATCGGGCTGCGGAAAGTCGACCCTCACGCGGCTGATCGCAGGTCTGATGCTGCCGGACGAAGGCCAGGTCTGGCTGGGCGGAGAACTGGTGCACGGACCAAGGGCGACGGTGGGCATGGCGTTTCAGAATCCCGTTTTGCTGGAATGGCGTACGATCCTGAAAAACGTAACGCTGCCGCTCGAGATCGTGCCGAACAACCTCGGCTCGCGGGCTCGCGACGACAGGGCACGGGAACTTCTCGCCCTCGTAGGGCTGGAGGGGTTCGAGGAAAAGAAACCGTCGGAGCTGTCGGGCGGTATGCGCCAGCGGGCCTCTCTCTGCCGGGCACTGGTGCACCGTCCAGAGGTTCTGGTGCTGGACGAGCCCTTTGGTGCACTCGACGCCTTCACGAGAGAGGACCTCTGGCAGACCATGCACCGGCTGCGCGGCGAAGAAGAGTTCACGGCCGTTTTGATCACCCATGATTTGCGCGAAAGCGTGTTTCTGGCCGACGAGATCGTGGTGCTGTCGGGCCGCCCCGCGACGACGCAGTACATCCTGAAAAACACCCTGCCGGGCGACCGCACCCTGGAGCATCTCTATACGCCGCAGGCCGCAGAAATGCTGGCGACCCTGCGTCACCAGATCCAGATCGCCCAGGGCCGGGTCCCGGCAACAGAGGCGGCACAATGAACAAGACCGGACTCGGCAGCCCACGCATCTGCACCCCTTGCCGCTGCGCGATCCGGCCAGCGCTCACCGGCGCGGAACCAGTACAGAAGGCCGGCCTATGGGCATAGCGCGCAAGATTGCGGTTCCGGTGCTTTTCATGGCCGGGTTCCTGGCGCTCTGGGAGTGGCTGGTCTGGGTCAACGACATGCCGAACTACAAGATGGCCTCGCCCAGTGATCTGTGGCCGGCCTTCTGGAAGTTCCGCTGGCTGTTTCTAGAGTATGGCTGGCAGACGCTCTGGCGCACCGTCGCGGGACTCGGGCTCGCGATCATCGTCGGTGTGGCAATCGGTATGGTCATGGGCTTTTCACGCACGGTGCGTGACGGCCTCTATCCGTTACTGGTGGGCTTCAATGCCGTCCCGAAGGCCACCGTCGTGCCGATCCTGGCCCTGATCCTGGTGGGTCAGCACGATCTGAATACTGTCCTGATCGCCTTCATGATCTCGTTCTTTCCCATTGCCGTGTCAGTCTCGATCGGTCTCTCGACGCTTGAGCCGGAATATCGCGACATCCTGCGCTCGCTGGGCGCCAGCCAGATGACGGTGTTCTGGAAGATTGCGCTGCCCAAGACGCTCCCTGAATTCTTCGGCGCGCTAAAAGTGTCCGTCACGCTTGCGTTCATCGGCACCAACCTGATGGAAATCGTGTCGCCGCACGGCAAAGGTCTCGGCGCGCTTTTCGACAGCGGAAAGATCAGCGCCGACTATCCGCTGATGTTTGCGGTGCTGATCGCGCTCGCGGTATTGGGGATTGCGCTTTATTACGTGGTTGTGGTGCTGGAGAAGATTTTTGCCGGCTGGGCGGAGCGTGCGCCGAACTGAAATCGCACCTCAACGCAAGCACCGCCGCAGGCGGCAGTTATTGTGCGATCCGGCAGTCGCCAAAGCCAGCGCGATATGCGATGGGCAGGCGCAGTTCGATTCCATGGCAGGATCCCAATGTCACAGCTGACCGATCACGGGCGCCGCACCCTGGCCGATCTGGCCCAGAGATATAGGCTATCCCAGGAAGCCGTCGAAGCCATGGCCCATGCGGTCGCGCGCGGCGGTGGGACCATGGCACAGTTCAATATCCCCGAACTTGGCGGGTCCGGCCAGTGGATGGCGGGCGGCATGACTATGGTCGGCGATATGTTCGACCACTCGCTCAAAGCGCGGGTGGATGCGCTTTGCGGTGAGCTGGCCGGCGAAATGTCGCAAAGCGCGATATTCACGAAACCGCAAACGCTCGCGGGCGCGGCCTGGTGGCCGGATGAACTGGGGACGCCGGCCTCGGTCGGAGGGCAGAACAGCACTCGCTATGCGTATTTCCCCGAGGCTTCGCGCATCGCTTTCGATCCCGGAAATGGCGCACCGCTCGTCCTGCTCGACACAGGCGATCACCGGATCGGCGGCTGGAGCCAGCAGCAAGCCGGGGCTGGCGATCCTTTCTTGGGGATCAGCTTTTCCAGCCAGCACGGGCAGTTTCTTTTGTCCTCGCTGCGGCGCGTCGGAGCCACACGCAATGCGGAGAGCCTGGACCCCGTCGCCACCACGCCTCCGCCTGGGGCGGCGACAGCGCCTGAGCCCGACGCGCCCGTTGCGCCACAGCCTGGCGACCCGGCGGAAGCGGCCCCTACACAGTCCATCTCCCCAGAAGCTCCAGCCACTGCTCCGACGGCGCTCGCGATGCAGACCTCGGCGGACGAAATCCTCCGAACCATCGAACGGCTCGCCGCCCTGCGCGATGCCGGGGCGCTGACCGAAGACGAGTTCTCCGCCAAGAAGGGGGAACTCCTTCAGCGGCTCTGACCAACGCGATGCCTGAATCCGCGCCTTGCATCCGCTCGGACGGCTTCGTATCTAGGAGGTGAGAGGTTGGCGCGGGCAGGCGCCTCGCCAACCCGGTCAGATCCGGAAGGAAGCAGCCGTAACGAGCCCCGCTTGGGTCGTTGTCCAGCCTCTCACCTCACCCATTCAATAGACGCCGTCGGCCACGACCTGCCCCGGTCGCGCATCCGCCCAGTCCGCGAGAAAGGCGATCATGTCTTCCTCGCCGATGGCACTCAGCGCCCCCCGCGGAAGGGCGACACCATGCTCCAGCGCAAGGCGCATGCAGGCGATATGGTCCCGTTCAGCTCGTTGAGGGCAGTTTTCGGACCCGTGGAGGATGGTCGAAAAGAGCGTACCGCCGTAGCCATTCACATGGGACAGATCCGGACTGAGCGACAGGAAGTAGGCCATTTTCTCCGGCAGACCCCTCCCACCCGGCAAGGTGCAGCGGCGGCGCGCCCATTTCGTCCGGGACGTTGGGATCAAAACCCAGAGCGACCAGGCGTTTGATATGCGGCAGGCTGCCCGGTCGCCAGACGAGCCGTGTGAGCAACCGCTGCAGCTCCGGTGAAAGACGGGCCATGTCGATCCAGTCGCCCTCGCTCGAGGTTCCATCCGCCGCGCGCGCGAGTTGCGCCTCGATCGGGTCGAGCGCGGCGTTGCTGCCGGCTTTCTCCATCGCCGCGACCATCGCGCCATTGCCGCAGATCCGGGCCATCGCATAGGCGGAGTGCCCGTCGAAGCGAAGCTCCGGATCAGCCCCGTGAGCGAGGAGAAGGTCAACAATTTCGGCCGAACAGAGCCGCCGTGCCGCCTGATGCAGGGCCGGGATCGATTGCGGGGTCTCGCCGGACGGATGGGGCGCGACGCCTTCATTGGGATCGGCGCCGGCCTCGAGCAACAGTCGCACCATCTCGGGATTGTCGAAATCGAGGGCGCGAAGAAGCGCGTTTGTCCCCTCGGTCCGCGCCCCGTGGCTCAACAGCAGCCGCAAAGCGTCCAGATGGCCCAGTTCCGTTGCGTGATAGAGCGACTCATTGTCGTTGGGGTCGGCTCCGTTCGCCAACAGCCACTCTCCAAGCCGCATGTTTCGCCCATGACAAAGCGCGCCATAGAGGGCCGACAGGTGATGCTCGGCCCCAGGTTCAAACGGATAGCCATCATTCACATCGGCCCCGGCAGAAAGGAGCGCTTCGGCCACGGCCATCATCGCCTCGGGATCTCCGCCACCGTGGAGATGCTGGGAAAACGCCAGATGCAAAAGAGGAGAGCGAACACCCACGATGCGTGTTGCCGCAACTGGATCCTTCGCCAGCCGGGCCCTCACCCCAGGCAGATCGTAGAGCGCGCATTGGAGACCGAAATCCGCCTCTCCAAGGTCGGGGCTGTCGTCCAACAGGGCCGAAACGATCCATGGCTGACCGAGATAGAGCGCATGTTTCAGCCGCTCGGCCTTGGCAGCCCGGTCAAGCGTGGCCGCCTCTGTGGCGAATTTCAGTTTCGGCCAGCTGTCATATCCCTGCTCGCGGGCGAGAACATGCAACGCATCGGCATGTTTGAGCGCTTGCACGGCGGGCAGGACTGCCGCAACGCGGGCCCGCGCATCTCCATCGCCAGCGTCCCATGCGCGCCGCAGCGAACGCGCCTGACGGCGCAGGTTGTCCAGTGAAGTCATATCGGTCATCCCCGTCACTGCCCGTCCATCCGCCATTCGGGCCAGAGATCAACCGAAGGGTTTTCGATATCTCGAAGCACTGCGCGAGGCGCTTTCCGCGGATGAGGCGGCCGGTGCTGAACGGCTCGAAGCCAGACTAACCGGTCGCTGGACGCCGGACAAGCCGGAGCCTAGGGTCGGTGCGAGATTCGAGGACAGGCGCGGGATCGCGCGGGGGCGAAATGCAAGGCGACGAGGGCGAAGGCTACAAGGTCCTGGCGCGGAAGTATCGTCCCGCGACCTTCGCCGATCTCGTGGGTCAGGACGCCATGGTCCGTACGCTTCAGAACGCCTTTGCCGCCGACCGTATCGCTCAGGCCTTCATTCTGACCGGCATCCGCGGCACCGGCAAGACGACGACGGCACGCATCATCGCGAAGGGGATGAACTGTATCGGGCCCGATGGCACCGGCGGGCCGACGACCGAGCCTTGCGGCATGTGCGAGCCCTGCCGCGCCATCGCCGAAGGCCGCCATGTCGATGTGCTCGAGATGGATGCGGCGAGTCATACCGGCGTCGGCGATATCCGCGAGATCATCGACAGCGTCCGCTACAGGGCCGCCTCGGCGCGCTACAAGATCTATATCATCGACGAGGTCCACATGCTCTCGACCAGCGCCTTCAACGCGCTGCTCAAGACGCTCGAGGAACCGCCAGCCCATGTGAAATTCATCTTCGCCACGACCGAAATCCGAAAGGTGCCCGTGACCGTGCTGTCGCGCTGCCAGCGCTTCGACCTGCGCCGGATCGAGCCGGAAGTGATGATGGAGATGCTGCGCCGGATCGCAGACGCCGAGAACGCGCAGATCGACGATGGAGCCCTTGCACTCATCACCCGCGCCGCCGAAGGATCGGCCCGCGACGCGACCTCGCTGCTCGACCAGTCGATCGGGCATGGCACCGGCGAGACCACAGCGGAAGAGGTCCGCGCAATGCTGGGCCTCGCAGATCGAGGGCGGGTCCTGGATCTGTTCGAGATGATCATGGGCGGCGATGCCACGGGCGCGCTGGCGGAGCTCGGCCGGCAATATGCCGATGGCGCGGACCCGATGGCCGTGATGCGCGATCTGGCCGAGATCACGCATTGGTTGTCGGTCGCCAAGATCGGACCCGAGGCGCTGGATGACCCGACCCTTGCGACCGAGACCCGCGCGCGCGGGCAGCAACTCGCCGACAAGCTCGGCATGCGGGTGTTGTCCCGCGCCTGGCAGATGATGCTGAAAGCGCTCGAGGAAGTTGCCGCCGCGCCCAACGCCATGATGGCCGCCGAAATGGCCGTGATTCGACTGACCCATGTGGCCGACCTGCCGACGCCCGAGGATCTGGTGCGCAAGCTCGAGGCGGAGGCTCCCAACTCCGCGACGCCTCCCACCTCTCCTTCACCGAATGGTGGCTCCGGGCCAACGGCAGTGGCGTCGCGCGCATCACCGCCTGACGCGGGATTGAGGCTCGCGGCCTCCGGCACAGGTGGCCCGACCCTTGCGGCGCAACCTGCCGACCCGCTGGCGGCCTATCCTGATTTCGCCTCCGTGGTTGAACTGATCCGTGCGCGTCGCGACATGAAACTTGTGATCGATGTCGAAGACCATGTGCGTCTGGTGTCCTACACCCCGGGCCGAATAGAGTTTCACGCCGGTGCGCAAGCTCCCTCAGATCTTGCGCAGCGCTTGCGCGCGCGGCTGGAGGGCTGGACCGCCGCCCGCTGGGCTGTCAGCATCGCGTCGGCGCCGAGCAATACCGAAACGCTGTCCGAGACCCAGGCGCGCGAAACCGCCGCGCGCCATGCGAAAGCCGCAGCCCACCCTCTTGTCGCAGCCGCGATGGCCGCGTTCCCGGGGGCCGAGGTTTCGGGACTGCGGACACCGGACGAAATCGCGGCCGAAGCGCGGGCCGCTGCTCAGACCGCGGCGCTTGACGCGCAAGACGAACAGGATGACGGGTGGGACCCGTTCGAGGACGAATAGCAAAAGGACGAACACGATGCTGAAGGGACTTGGTGGCCTGGGCGACATGGGCAAGATGATGAAGGCCGCTCAGGAGATGCAGGGCAAGATGGCCGAGCTGCAGGAAGAGCTTGCCCGGACCGTCGTTCTGGGAGAGAGCGGTGCCGGGCTCGTCAAGGCGCGCGCGACGGCCAAAGGCGAATTGACCGGGCTCGATATCGACCCGTCGATTTTCAATGGCGACGATAAGGAAATGGTCGAGGATCTGATCCTTGCCGCGATCAAGGACGCCCAGACCAAAGCGCAGGAAAAGACCCAGGACGAGATGCGCAAGCTGACCGAAGGGATGGGGCTGCCCGCCGACATGAAACTGCCTTTCTGAGCTCGGGCACGCCGCTGTGGCCGGGCCCGACGGCGCCATCGATCATCTGATCGCCCTGATGGCAAAGCTGCCCGGGCTGGGCCCACGCTCTGCCCGCCGCGCCGTGCTGCATATGATCCGCAAACGCGCGCTGCTGCTGATCCCCCTCGCCGATGCGTTGTCCGAGGTCGCCCGCACGGCGCGCACATGTGTGAATTGCGGCAATATCGCGACCGGCGATCTTTGCGCGATCTGCAGCGACGACAGGCGGCAGAACGGGACACTCTGCGTGGTGGAAGAGGTCGGCGATCTCTGGGCGATGGAGCGGGCCGGTGCCTTCAAGGGGCGGTACCAGGTGCTGGGCGGCACGCTTTCGGCGCTGGAAGATCGCGGACCCGAGGACCTTGGACTGTCGCGGCTGACAGAGCGGATCGTTACCGAACAAGTGAGCGAGGTGATCCTGGCCCTCAATGCCACCGTCGACGGCCAGACAACTGCCCACTACATCGCGGACATGCTGGAAGACAGGGTTACGGTCACGTCGCTGGCCCAGGGCGTCCCTGTGGGCGGCGAACTCGACTATCTTGATGATGGAACGATTTCCGCCGCACTGAAGGCGCGCAAGTCGGTATAGCGTTCGGTGTCTAGCGACAGGCACCGGCGCCAAGACCGAAAGGCGTGTCTACCGTTCAGCTGAGGCCGACTATGGCGGCCAGCGCGAATAGAGCGCGCGTTCCCGGCGCAACGCGTCGTACTGCGCGCTTCGCGACAATCTCTGGCCAAAGAACAGATCATCGCGCGACCGCCGGCGCAGGCGCCACATCTCCTGGTCCAGTTCCCAGTATTTGCGCCCGTGGTCATAGGCGCGGGAAAGCTCCGCCTCGCGCGGCGCGCAGACTGCGGGAAAGGACAAACCCGCCCGCGCCTGCCGATAGATGCGCGCATCCGTACAGTAGTTCGCAAGCCCGGCAAGGTAGCCCTGTTCCCACAGCGCGCGGTCGAACCCTTCGCACTGCGCGTAGCCATTCGCCGGCCCCGCGCCGGTGGCCTTGGCGCCATCGGCAAAACCGACCGCCTCCCAGTCGGACAGGGTGCAGTCGGGTGGCGCGGGCACTTTGCACCCCGCAAGGACCAGCCCCGCGGCGCACAACGCCGCCGCGAGGAGTGCTTCAGTTCTTGTCGTCATCCTCGTCGGACTTCGGCAGGTTGAAGAGGCTGTCGGCATCCACCAGCGTGCTCTCTTCCTCCTCCTTGTCGTCATCGCTCAGCGAAAAGGTCTCAAGCCCCGAGATGGCCGTCGGCACACGCGGTTCGGTCTCCATGCTCAGGGACTGTTCCGTCGAGACCAGTTTACGGCGCTCATCGTCGGACATGACCGCACCCTCGCGCGCCTTCTTGTCGGCAGCCTTCCGCACCGCGGCGTCAAGTTCTGTCTGCTTGCAGAGGCCGAGCGCCACGGGATCGATCGGCTGAATGGTGTTGATGTTCCAGTGGCTCCGATCGCGGATCGTTTGGATGGTGGGCTTCGTTGTGCCGATCAGCTTGGCGATCTGCGCGTCGGCGAGCTCCGGGTGAAACTTTACCAGCCACAGAATGGCCGCGGGCCGGTCCTGCCGCTTGCTGAGCGGGGTGTAGCGCGGACCACGCCGCTTTTCCTCGCCCGCGGAGGCCGGGTTGTATTTCAGCTTCAGCTTGTAGAGCGGGTTCTTCTCGCCCTGCTCGATCTCGGACTGTTCGAGCTGGGTGTTGGCGATCGGATCGAACCCCTTGACGCCAGCGGCCACGTCGCCGTCGGCGATCCCCTGCACTTCCAACTCATGTAGTCCGCAGAAATCCGCGATCTGCTTGAAACTGAGCGTTGTGTTATCGACCAGCCAGACGGCGGTCGCTTTCGCCATAAGAGGCTTGCCTTGCATGTTCTTGTCTCCTGTTCGTCTTTCGGCGGAACGGACGTAGCCTGCGCCGTGGAATCGGCCGCGCCGGGGCGGCGCATATCTTCGTTTTGCGGAAGAGTTGTTCCACATATAAGCGCAGCGTCAATCGGAGGAAAGCGAAAGATGCGAACGCACTGGGCGGTTTTGGCGGCGTGTGCAGCGCTTTTGGCGGCCCCTTTGCGTGCTGAGGACGTCGCAGGACGGTTTGATTACTATGTTCTCGCGCTTTCCTGGACGCCAAACTGGTGCCTGCGCGAAGGCGATGCCCGCGGGTCGGAACAGTGCGATCCGAGGCAGGATTTCGGCTGGACGCTGCATGGGCTGTGGCCGCAATACGAACGCGGCTATCCCCAGGAGTGTGCAACCCAGACCCCGGGCCCGTCCCGCCGCGCACGCGAAGCGATGGTGGATATCATGGGCAGCGCCGGTTTGGCCCGCCACCAATGGCGCAAGCATGGCCGCTGCTCTGGTCTCGATGGTGCGGAATATCTGGACCTCAGCCGCGACGCCTATGAGAGCGTCACACGCCCCCCGGTTTTGCGCCGTCTGGATCAGGACGTTACCCTGCCTGCCTCCGTGATCGAAGAAGCGTTTCTGGAGGCCAACCCGGCAATGAGACCGGACATGCTGACCGTGACCTGCCGCGACGGCCAGATCGCGGAAGTGCGGGTCTGTCTCTCGAAAGCTCTCGTCCCCCGCAACTGCGGTGCAGACGTCGTACGTGACTGCCAACTGGACGACGCTGCTTTCGCGCCAATTCGGTAGTCCGCCCAAGCCCATTACTGGACACTTTGAATCGACAGGCGCAGCCCGGGGCGCGTCCAGCCTGTTGCCGAAGCGAATCGGTAACGGCAACTCAGCCCGGATCTCTGCAATCCGACGCGAGCCCGCTCGCCAGCCCGTTAAGGGAAAGGATTCGCGCGAAAAACCGACAGATTCGAGAAATCCCGCGTGAAAAGGGACGTAAACCTGACCTTACGACACTCAACATTCGCAAAAAGGAGACAGTCATGTTAACGTATTGTTAATCGTCGCCAATCGCGGAACCTGCCCCATGAGTCGAAAATATGCAATCCTGGCTGGAGTCGTCACTGGTGTCGCGGCTGTGAGCCTTGCGGCAGGAACCGGGTACTTGCCCGATCCATTTGCGCAGAAGGAAAGCCCCGAAGTTACCGCTCTGGAAACTCCGGTCCTCGAGGTCGCGCAAATCGACAGTGATGTGACGGCGCCAGTCACACCCGCAGAAACGGAAGCCGAGAGCTCACCTCAGCACATCGAAGAGAACATAGTGGACTCGCAACAGAGCGCGGAGCTTGCGGCGCGGTTGGAAGAGGCCAACGCACGCGAGGCAGACCTCACCGCCGAGCGGCAGCGTCTCGAAGAGCAAGAGGCGCAGCTGGTCGCGATGCAGCAGGCGCTGCAGGACCAGACCGAGGCGCTGACCGAAAAGACCGATGCTCTGAACGAACGTCAGACAGTCGTCGAGTCGCGCGAAGCCGATCTGGACGCCCGCGAGGAAGAACTCGCGCACCGCCTCTCGACAGCAGCGACTCCCGAGCAAAGCTTGCCCGGCGACTCTTCCGCGCCAGAAACAGTTGAGGTGTCCCAATCAAACGTCGGCGACGCGCAAACGCTTTCGGCCAGCGGCGAGACCGATGGGCCCGACGCAGTCGAAACCGTTACTGCCGCGGTCGGCGACACCAAGCCACCCAAACTCAGGACCTTTTCAGACGGTCCGATCGCGGAGGTTCATTTCGAGCTCAACAGCGCCAAACTGACGCCCGGCGGTCAGCTCCGCGCCCAACAAGCCGCCGAAAGGGTCTCGAAGATGAAGGTGTCCAAGATCCGCATCGTCGGACTGACGGACCGTTCGGGCCCAGACGTCTACAACAAGGCGCTTTCCCAAGCGCGGGCCGAGGCAGTCGCCGACATTTTCGTGCAGTCGGGCCTGTCGCGCAGGGTGATCGAAGTCGTGGGCATGGGCGAAACCCACTACATGCTGCCGATCTCCACCAACGACGGGGTTTCGGAACCGCTAAACCGCTGTGTCGGTATATTGGTCGAAGAAGCTGTGCCGCTCTAGGACAGAACGGCGCGTCCCTCAGGGCTCAGTCCCGTTTGAGCGGCGCCTTGCCTAGATGCTTGCGCAAGCGTGACGGTGTGGATTTCTTGCGGTTCCTGTAAGGATTCTGGTCCGACTGGCTCCGGAACGTCAGCCGGATCGGCGTTCCCGGCATGTCAAAGTCCTCCCGCAACCCATTGATCATATAGCGCTTGTAGCTTTCCGGCAGCTTGTCGGGATGGGAACACATGGCCACGAAAGCTGGCGGGCGCGTCTTGACCTGGGTCACATAACGCAGCTTGATCCGCCGTCCTCCCGGTGCCGGGGGCGGATGCGCCTCCAGCATGCCGCTGAGCCAACGGTTGAGCTGCGCCGTCGTGATCCTGCGATTCCAGACGTCGTATGCGGACAGGATCGCACCGCGAAGGCGGTCGAGACCCCGACCGGTTTTGGCCGAAACAGTCACCAGTGGTGCGCCGCGTAGTTGCGGCAGTAGACGTTCGAATTGTTCCTTCAGATCGCGCAACTTGCCCTGCCGGTCCGTCTCGAGGTCCCACTTGTTGACAGCGACGACCACCGCACGTCCCTCGCGTTCCGCCAGATCGGCGATCCGCAAGTCCTGCTGTTCGAACGGAATCGCCGCGTCGAGCAGGACCACGACAACTTCGGCAAAGCTGACCGCGCGCAGACCGTCTGACACCGACAGCTTTTCGAGCTTGTCCTGAACCTTGGCTTTCTTGCGCATTCCGGCGGTATCGAAAATGCGCATCTCGCGTCCGTCCCAGTCCGCCGTGACCGAGATCGCATCCCGTGTGATGCCGGCCTCAGGACCGGTGAGCAGCCGCTCATCACCGAGAATGGCATTGATCAGCGTGGATTTGCCGGCGTTGGGTCGACCGACCACCGCGACCTGCAAAGGCCGTTCAGGGACCGGTGCCGCCTCACCCTCCTCATCGACGTCCAGATCCGTAAGCGGGGCGTCACCTTCTGCTGCCTTTGCGGCAAATGCATCGGCCAGTGGCATGAGCGCGGCGTGCAGATCCGCCATGCCTTCGCCATGCTCCGCGGAGATCCGAAGCGGCTCGCCCAGACCAAGCCCGTAGGCCTCCAGCGCACCGGCCTCTCCTGCCTGTCCTTCGGCCTTGTTGGCAGCCAGGATTACATGGGCCGAGCGGCGGCGCAGGATATCGGCGAAAACCTCATCATCGGGGAGCACACCGGTTCGTGCATCAACGACGAAAAGACAGATATCGGCGGCGTCAACCGCGCGCTCGGTCATACGCCGCATCCGCGCCGGCAGACTGTCGTCGCTGGCATCCTCCAGTCCCGCGGTATCGATCACAGTGAAGCGCAGATCGCCGAGCCGGCCTGCCCCCTCGCGCAGATCGCGCGTCACGCCGGGCTGATCGTCGACCAGAGCCAGCCGTTTGCCGACCAGCCGGTTGAACAGCGTCGACTTGCCGACATTCGGTCGGCCCACGATGGCAAGGGTGAAGCTCATGGCGCACTCCGGTCCGAAAGGCCCGTTGAGGCCCGCTCAGCGAAAGGCCCGCAACTGCCCGTCTTCGGTCACGATGTAAAGCGTGCCCCCGGCAACAACCGGGTTCACTGCCGCCGCGCTGCCGATCTCGGTCGTGCGCAACAGACGCCCGCTTGCCGGGTCGAATTCGCGCAGTGTCTTGTCGGTGGAGGCTACGATCAGCCGCCCTCCGGCGAGGATCGGACCGTAGTGCGCATAGACCGCCTTGCGCCGTGTGATCCGTTCGTTCTGGAAAAACGGAAGCGTCCCTGCCCAGATCGTCTCACCGGTACGCGCATCGAGCCGCATCAGTTCCTTTTGGTCGGACACCAGGAAAACCGATCCACCGACAGGCAGAACAGCGCCCGTGGCGCCTTCCTGTGCCGTCCAGATCCGGTCCCCGGACACCGCATCGAGCGCGACGGTTCGGCCCGCCGGATTGCCGACATAGACCGTATCGCCCTGTACAACCGGGTCGGCGGAAATGTCGGCCACGGTCGCATAAACGCGCCCGACGCGCCGGCCCGACACCGTCGTCGACCAGAGCCGCACGCCCCCCTGACGCAGAACCGCGGAGATCTCACCCGAGCCGAAGGGGAAGAACACCGACCGCCCTCCGATCGCCGGGGCCGCACCGGGCAGGGTCACGGTGACCGTCGGTGTTCCTTCGATCTGCCAGCGCACGCGGCCGTTTCCGGTCTCGATCGCCCAACCGAACCCGTTGCGCGTGGTCAGATAGACCAAATCCCCCGAAACCGTCGGCGCCCCTGCCGCGATGGCGCCGAGATCCTGAATCCACCGTTGGCCGCCGGTGTTGGTATCGAGCGCGTGAAGATTTCCGTAACCTGTCGTCACAAAAAGTGTTTGCCCAGCGACGGCCAGACCGCCGCCGGAGCCTTCTCCGGCCCGCTCATTCGCAGGTACGAGGGACGTCGACCAGAGCAGCGCCCCTGAGGTCGAGTGAGCCCTGACCTCGCCGATAGCATCCATCGTAAAGATGCGGCCGCCGGAAACCACCGGGTCTGCCGTGATGCGGACCCTGCGCACCCCTGCCCTCCCGATCGGACGGCTCCAGATCTGGGTGAGCGAACTGCCCAGTGCCGGATGTGAGATCGAATGGGACGGTGTACCATGGCGGTGGGTCCAGTCCGAGTTCACACGCGACGCCGGCAGCGAGATGCCGCGCGCCTCGCCCCGCACCGCGTAGTCCCGCAGCGGAATACGGCGCGGCTGTTGGCTGCCCGGGGTCGGAGGCCGGCCCGCCTCGGCAGCTGCAGCCGCTGATTGGCTCGCCGCCGCAGTTTCGCGAGGATCGAAACGATCACCGTCAAGAATAACCTCGCGCTCCTGGCAGCCGGCAAGGATCGCCGCAGCAGCCAGAACTGTCAGAGCCCATATGGATTTTCGACGGAATTGCATTGAGGTCACGATTCGTCAGGCAGCCCGCCCAGGGCCACGATCAATTGGGAGGCACGGTCACGCATCGCTGCGGACGCGCCGACATCATCGCGCAATATGACCAAATCCGCCAAGGCCAGTGCGGTCTCTCCTCGTTCGACATGAACCAGGGCCTTCTGCTCCAGTGCTGTCAGTCGAAACGGTGCACCCGGGACGGTCAGCGGTTCGAGCAGCGCGACCCGGTCCGACGACAGGACCGGAACATCGGGCACCATGACAAGGCGAATGGTTGCGAGATCCCGGTAGCGCTGCGACACGCTGTCATCGGTCATCACCGCGCGCAGAAAGCCTTCGGCGGCGGCGGGATCCTCATTGGCGATCTCCGCAGCCGCAATCAACTGCCGCAGAGCAAAGGCGTCACCGGTGGCAGGTACGCTTTCAAGCGCGGCCAGTCGCGCGCCGGGATCTTCGGAATTCAGAGCCGCCAGAAGCCCGTCGCCAAAAGACTGCGCCTGGGACCGCGCCTGAGAGGCACGCCACTCCCAAGCGGCCGCCGATCCGACAATGGCCAGGACAACGACGACCGCGATCCAGCCATAGCGTCGTACCAGCGCGTTGACCCGGTCCTTGCGAACCTCTTCGGTGACCTCGTTGATGAAATTGTCTGTATTGCTCACGAGGGACTCCCTGCACGTCGCGCTCTCTTAGCTTGAAGCCGGATTGTTTGCCAAGGCCACCCGCCGTTGAGACAGATGGTCCATCGGCAGTCTCTGGCCCATAGCCGCGCTTGAAGATGACGCTTGGACATCTTATTCTGAACCGGGCGGTTCACCAAATTAGGCGGCCAGACCGCTGGACAACGCCAAGACACTGCGAGCGGCACAAGATGAAACCAATACCAATCCTCATGGCCTTGGCTGTGGCAGCGCTGCTTTACGCGCTGGTCTTCGAGCGCGACAGGATTGCGACGGCGCTCAACGGCTCGCGCGATGGCGAAACGGCGGTTGTATCAGACCAGCCGACACCGGAGGCCGACGATACCGAGCTCGCCGCGATTTCCGTGGTTGCGATGGAGTCTGCGGCACGGCCGGTTGAAAATGCCGTGATCGTGCGCGGACAAACCGAAGCCGCGCGTCAGGTCGAGGTTAAGTCGCAGATCTCTGGGCTGGTGGTTTCCGAGCCGTTGCGCAAGGGAGCCTTCGTCACCCGAGGCGACGTCATGTGCGAAATCGAACCCGGCACCCGGCCTGCAGCCCTGGCCGAAGCCGAGGCACGGCTGGCCGAAGCGCGGATCGAAGACACCGCGGCAGACCGCCTCGCGGAAGGGGGATTTGGTTCGGAAACCCGCAAGGTTGCCGCACGTGCCGCGCTGCAGGCGGCAGAAGCACTCGTCGACGTTGCTAATACCGAGATCGAGCGGTTGCGGATTACTGCTCCGTTCGACGGCCTGCTGGAATCCGACAGCGCAGAGCTGGGCAGTCTGCTGCAGCCCGGGGATCACTGCGCGACAATCATCCAACTCGACCCGATCAAGATCGTCGGTTTCTTGCCGGAGACCTCGGTCGGCGCGGTCGAATTGGGCGCGACTGCCCAAGGCCGATTGGCCACAGGCCGCACTGTAGAGGGTGTGGTGACTTTCCTGTCGCGTTCGGCGGATCCCAACACCCGTACTTTCCAGGTCGAGATCGAGGTTCCCAACCCCGACCTGTCGATCCGGGACGGGCAATCGGCGGATATCGCGATCTCCTCCACCGGAGTTCTGGCGCACCTTGTTCCGCAGTCTGCCCTGACACTCGACAATGCGGGTACAATGGGGCTTCGCACGGTCGTGGACGGCGCGAAGGTCGGCTTCCAGGCCATTGATATCGTTCGGGACACGACGACGGGCATTTGGGTCACGGGCCTGCCGGAGAAAGCAACGATCATCACCACCGGGCAGGAATATGTAATCAACGGTGTTCCGGTTCAGGTCACGCTTCGGGAGCCGATTGAATGACCGGTCTGGTGGATTGGGCGACCGAACGGTCGCGCATGATCATCGCCTTCATCATGCTCTCGCTGATCGTGGGCGGGGTCGCCTACACGCAGCTTCCGAAGGAAGGCGAGCCGGATATCGAGATCCCGGCGCTTTTCGTGTCGGTGCCCTTTCCCGGTATTTCCGCAGAAGACAGCGAGAAACTGCTCGTCAAACCGATGGAGACGGAGCTTTCCGATCTCGACGGACTGAAATCCATGCAGGCGACAGCTGCCGAAGGCTATGCGGGCGTGGCGCTGGAGTTCGAGTTCGGCTGGGACAAGACCCGCATCATGGCCGATGTCCGGGACGCCATGAATACCGCCGAAAGCAATTTTCCGAGCGGCTTCGAAAAGTACTCGATCAACGAGATCAACTTCTCGGAATTTCCGATCATCATCGTGAACATGTCGGGCAATGTCCCGGAGCGGACACTTATCCGGATCGCCAAGGACCTGCAGGACGATATTGAGAACATCGATGCGGTGCTTGAAGCGCCCCTGGCAGGTCACCGCGACGAAATGGTCGAAGTGACGATCGACCCTCTGCGGCTCGAAGCCTACAACATCACGGCGAGCGAGCTGATCGACGCGGTCGTCAACAACAACCAGCTGATCGCCGCGGGTGAGGTGGAAAGCCCCTCGGGGGCGTTTTCGGTCAAGATCCCGGCATCCTTCACCGTGACCTCCGACATCTTCACGCTGCCGGTGAAAGCCAACGGCGACCGCGTCGTGACGCTGAACGATCTGGCCGATATCCGGCTGACCTTCGAGGATCGCCAGGGAACTGCGCGGTTCGACGGAGAACCGACCGTCGCAATGCAGGTCGTCAAACGCAAGGGCTTCAACCTGATCGATACCGCGGAACGGGTGCGCGAGGTCGTCCAGTCCGAGGCCGCAAGCTGGCCGTCGGATGTACAATATGCCGTGCATGTCGGGACCAGCAATGACCAGTCCTTCAACGTCCAGAGCATGGTCAGCCAGCTCGAGTCGTCGGTTCTGACCGCCATCGCCCTGGTGATGATCGTGGTTCTGGCCTCGCTCGGCATTCGGCCTTCGCTGCTGGTCGGGTTTGCGATCCCGACGTCCTTCCTGCTCTGTTTCGCGTTTCTCGCCGTAATGGGAGTGTCGATCTCCAACATCGTGATGTTCGGGCTGATCCTGTCGGTGGGCATGCTGGTGGATGGCGCCATTGTCGTCGTCGAGTATGCCGATCGGCGCATCCGCGAAGGCTCGGGCCCGATGAGCGCCTATCGCGAAGCGGCCAAACGTATGTTCTGGCCGATCATCTCTTCGACGGCGACGACGCTCTGCGCCTTCCTGCCCATGCTCTTCTGGCCCGGCATTCCCGGACAGTTCATGGGGATGCTGCCGGTCACGCTCATTTTCGTTCTCTCGGCCTCGCTCATTGTGGCCCTGATCTACCTGCCGGTCATGGGCGGGGTCACGGGGCGCATGGCGCGCAGCTTTGACAACACCTCTGCAGCCTTGCGCGAAATGGCCCTGCCGGTGCGTCTGGGCCTGGCCGCCGCCGCGCTTGCGGTGCTGTTCTTTGCGGCCGTGACGACTCTGGGCTGGGGACTGTCGGGCCGACCAGCCTGGCCAGGCGCGATCCTCTTTGTTCTGGCCTCTTTCGCGACATCCATCGCCGTGGGGTCGCTGCGAGGCAAACCGCGCCCACGCCGCATCCGCGCAGGGTACCGCCGCACCCCGTTCGGCCATTTCATCGCCTTCATCACCGGCAACCCGCTCATGCCCATCGTCGCTATCGGGCTTGTGGCAGGCCTCGTGGTGGCGACTTTCATGGTCTACGCGCAGAACAACAACGGTGTGGAGTTTTTCGTCGAGAACGAACCGGAACAGGCGATCATCTATGTCCGCGCCAAGGGCAACCTGTCGCTCGATGACAAGGACGCGCTCGTCAAACAGGTCGAGGACGCTGTCCTGTCGACCGATGGCATCTCGAGCGCTTTTGCCTTTGCCGGCGTGGGCGGCCTGAACTCCGACATGGGCGGAGGGGGAAGCCCGGTCGATACCATAGGCCAGGTTCAGATCGAAACGACTCCCTGGCGCGACCGGCCTCGCGTCCCGAACGAAGGCGGGTTTTGGGAAACGCTGTTTCTGCACGAAGTCGTCGATCCCTACTATGACGGAGACGCCGTGCTCGCCCGTCTGCAGGAAAAGCTGGACCTGATCCCGGGGATTTTCACTGAAACCCTCAATCTTGCGGGCGGTCCGGGCGAAGGAAAACCGGTCCAGCTGCGCCTGAAGGGGGACGATTTCGAGGCCCTGCGCGAAGGCGTCGAGATCGTACGCGAGAGGTTCGAGGGAACCGACGGGCTGATCGACATCGAGGACACGCTGCCGCTGCCCGGGATCGATTTCCAGATCGATGTCGATGTCGAGCGCGCCGGGCGCTACGGCGCGGACGTGGCCACCGTGGGCGCCATGGTGCAGCTTGTGACCCGCGGGATCCTGCTCGACACGATGCGCGTCGACAGCTCTGACGAAGAGATCGACATCCGGGTCCGCTTCCCGCCCGAGGACCGCGTACTGGCAACACTGAACACGCTCAAGGTACGCACGCGCGACGGTCTGGTGCCGATGTCGAACTTCATCTCGCTTCGGCCGGTGCCGAAACTGGGCCAGATTGACCGTATCGATCAAAGCCGGTTCTTCGACGTGAAGGCCGATGTGACACCGGGTCTACGCAATGACGCCGGTGCCCCGATGACCCCGACCGAGCGGATCACGCTGCTCACTGACTGGCTTGAGGCCGAGCAGCCTCTGCCCATGGGCGTCGACTGGCAATGGACCGGGGATCAGGAGGATCAGGCTGAGAGCCAGGCATTCCTGTCGTCGGCCTTTGCGGGCGCGCTCGGCCTGATGTTCATCATCCTCTTGGCGCAGTTCAACAGCTTCTACAACGCCACGCTGGTGCTGCTGGCGGTGGTGCTGTCGACGACTGGCGTCCTGATCGGGATGCTGGTGATGAACCAGCCGTTTTCCATCATCATGACCGGTACCGGGATCGTCGCGCTGGCGGGGATCGTGGTGAACAACAATATCGTGCTGATCGACACCTACCAGGAATACAGTCGCTACATGCCGCGGATTGAGGCGATCACCCGCACCGCGGAGGCCCGGATCCGCCCCGTTCTGCTGACATCGCTGACGACCATGGCAGGCCTTACCCCGATGATGTTCGGGCTGAGCCTTGATTTCATCGGCGGCGGAGCGAGCATCGACAGTCCGACAGCTCTCTGGTGGAAGCAGCTCGCAACGGCGGTGGTGTTCGGACTGGGGATCGCGACGATGCTGACGCTGATCTTTACGCCCTCGATGCTGGCGCTGCGCGCCTGGGCTGCGACCTATGTGGTCGCTTTGGGACAGCTCTTTGCCCGGGTGACGGCGGGACGGTCGTCGCGCGCCGCGAAGGACTGGGTGCTGCGCAGGCAGGCCCGGAAACTGCGCGCGCCCGAGATCATCTGGGACGACGCACCGGCGGGCTCCAAACGGCCGGCCCCCTTGCAAGCGGCGGAATAGGCACGCCCGGTCCGCATCAGACCGTAGACATGGTCCGGCTGTGTATGTGTCGGGCGTCCAGAAAACTGGCGGGAACACATGCTACGTGTCCGGATGGGCATCGCAGTGCCCGTAGCCACTGGTCTGCGCCGACGAACCGAACATCGTCGCCCCGACGCCGCCATGGGCATCGAACCGATCGCCAAGCTAGACGCGGTCAGATCTTCCGGCGTCACCTGAGCTTCGGAGTTCCGAGCAATAGGTGCACCTCAGTCGAGTGATGCAATAGCGCCGAAACCTGTGTCGGTGTGACAACTCCCTGTCAGTCGCAATACCCGAAACAGGTCCGGCCGACGCGGCACACAACGACCGTCACGACAAGGGTTGGGGAGCGGTTAACCGAAGGGATCGAGATCCGTCGAGTTTGCACCCGCTGCCTGTGCGCGCCAGAGCTCGGTGTAGCGCCCGCCTGCGGCCAGCAGTTCCTCATGCGTTCCGCTTTCCGCGATCCGGCCGGCCTCGAGAACGATGATACGGTCGGCATCAACGATGGTCGACAGGCGGTGGGCAATCATCAGCACGCTGCGCCCCCGCCCCATCGCCCTGAGCGCACCCTGGATCTCGCGCTCTGTCTCGCTGTCGAGGGCGCTGGTCGCCTCATCCAACAGAACAATCGGCGGGTTCTTGAGAAGCGTCCGCGCGATGCCGACGCGCTGTTTCTCGCCCCCCGACAGCTTCAGTCCGCGCTCACCAACTTGCGTGTCATAGCCTTCGGGCAAATGCGAAACGAAGGTGTGGAGCTGTGCGGCACGCGCCGCGGCCTCGATCTCGGCCTGGGTCGCGTCGGGACGCCCATACGCGATATTGTAGTGAAGGCTGTCATTGAAGAGCACCGTGTCCTGGGGAACGATACCGATGGCCTCATGCAGACTGTCCTGCGTGATGTCGCGGACATCCTGACCATCGATCTCCACAGCGCCGCCGGTGACGTCATAGAAGCGAAATAGCAGTCGCCCGATGGTCGACTTCCCCGCGCCCGATGGCCCGACGATGGCGAGCGAGCCGCCGGGCGGCACCTCGAAACTCACGCCCTTGAGGATCGGCCGCGCCGGATCATACCCGAAGGACACATCGCGAAAACTCACACGTCCTCCGGAGACATTCAGATCGGGCGCGCCTGGACGGTCGGCGATCTCCACCGGCTGATCGAGCAGATCGAACATCTCGGCCATATCGACCAGCGCCTGGCGGATCTCGCGATAGACTGTGCCGAGGAAATTCAGCGGCATGGTGATTTGGATCATATAGGCGTTCACCATCACGAAATCGCCCACGGTCATGTCGCCCCGTTGGACGCCGTAGGCCGCCATGACCATAACAATCACAAGTCCGGCGGTGATGATGAGGCTCTGGCCGAAATTCAGCGCCGAGAGCGAATAGGAGGTCCGGAGCGCCGCGCTCTCATATCCTGCCATGGAGAGGTCATAGCTGGAAGCCTCGCGCGTCTCCGCACCGAAATACTTCACCGTCTCGAAATTCAGAAGGCTGTCGATGGCCTTCTGGTTGGCCTCGGTATCCTGGGCATTCATCTCGCGCCGGAATCCGACGCGCCACTCGGTGACCTTGAAGGTGAATGTCACGTAGGCGGCGATGGTGACGACGACCATCACAAGATACCAGACGTCGAAAAGCGTCGTCAGCACCGCCGCGATCAAGATCAGCTCCAGCAGCAGCGGGCCGATGGAAAAGAGAAGGAACCGCAGCAGAAAGGATACGCCCTTGACGCCGCGTTCCATGATCCGGCTGAGTCCGCCCGTTTTGCGCGTGATATGGTATCGCAGTGACATGCGGTGGATATGGGTGAAGGTGTCCAGCGCCACGGACCGCAGCGCGCGCTGGCCGACCTTGGCAAAGATCACATCGCGAAGCTGCTGAAAACCGACATTGAGCACTCGGGCCCCGCCGTAAGCTACCGTCAAACCGACCGCGCCCGCCGCCAGCATCCACGTCGGGTCTTTCGCGGCCTCGCCCGACAGTGCGTCGACCGCACCCTTGTAGAAATAGGGGGTGGCCACCGCGATCAGCTTGGCCACCACCAGAACGGCGATGGCGGCGACAACGCGTACGCGCATCTCGACGCTGCCTGCGGGCCAGAGATAGGGCGCAACGCGGCGTATGATCGAAAGCGCCGGCGCCTCGCCCGGTACAGCCGTGGGCGGCCGGCGGGGTCCGGCCGAGCGATCCTGGGGAATGTCCTGGGCGACCATGGAAGCCTTTCAGATGGCGCCTTCGTCACATAGCACGCCGCCCCGCCCTGTCACGGCGGCGCGGCCAGTGGCAGTCTTCGTGTATCAATCGGTAGGAGTTGCGGGTCCGGCAGGCAAGGTAAGGACCTGTCCGGGGTAGATCAAGTCGGGATCCGCAATCGCATCGGCATTGGCTTCATAGACCGCGACATACTGAAATCCGTCGCCATACCGGTCCCGCGCGATCGCCCAGAGCGAATAGCCCGGCTGCACGGTGAGGAGCGCCGCGGACTGATCGGCATCGCTGGCTGCGACCCGAGCGGCCTCGACCACTGCCGGAGACTCGCGGCGAAATGGCAGATCCACCCGGCCCGCCACCCGGCCCTGCCTGTCGGTCAGATCCGCGCGCAGCCGGTAAAGGCCGCTTGGCACATCGGCAAGGACAGCCTGCCAGTCGCCTTGTCCGGTTGTCCGCGCCCGCGCCGCGATCTGTCCGTCGAGATAGATCGAAAGGTCGCTCTCGGCGGCATCGGACCGACCCGCCAGGATCACCTCGCCGTCCGCACCGTACCGGACGGTGTCCAGCGCAAGCCCCTGATCGGGGTCGACGGGGGCCGGAGCAAGCGGGCGCACACCCTCCGGATCGCTCTCCAACGCCGGGGCTTGCAGAACAGCGCTGTCTTCGGACGCGGTTTGGCCCAAGGCGACCTCGGGTTCGCTGCTTTCAGATCCGTCCGCCAACACCGCCGTTGGGGTCTCAGGAGATGGGGCAAGCACAACGCTGGCCTCGGACGATTGCAGAGCTCCACTTCCGTCATCGCTCCGCAGCCAGACGGTTCGCGCATCCGCGCTTGCCGGCAAATCGACAAAGGCGACAAACTCCCCGCTGGGATCGGCCGCGCCGGACCAGACGGGGCTGCCGTCCACCAGAATCTCGACCGTAGCGCCCGGGGTGCCCGTGCCGCTAACGAGCGTCGCGCCGTCGGGCTGAAACCGCACAACGTCGATCGCCGGTGCCGCGGAACCGGCCGCGGCTTCGTCTGTTGCAGCGCTCTCGGCGACCGGCGCGACCTGCTCCGAAGCCACCGGTTCGGCCGGGACCGGCGCCTCTGCCGGCGCGGGCGGCTGAGCGATATCGACCAGTTCGGGCAGGCGGTCGAAACCGCCATCGCGCAGCAATGCTGCGCCGCCACCAAGGACAGCCAGTCCGGTCAGAATGAGAAGGCTCACCTTGAGTGTGCCCACACGTGCCTCCGCTGGTCTCTGGACCTGTCGCCCGATGCGAGTTTATAGCAGGACGCACCCAAACGGTCAAAAACGGGACAAAAAACACCATGAAATCGGGAGATTACAGTATTTGCGTCTATTGCGGCGCACGCGACGGGACCGACCCGGCCTTTGCTACGGCCGCAGAGGACTTGGGACGTTTGATCGCCGAAGCGGGGTGCCGCCTCGTCTATGGCGCGGGCGACATCGGGCTGATGGGGCGCGTGGCCGGGGCCGCGAAAGGGGCGGCCGACTTCAACAGGAAGCACCACGCCACGGACCGCGTGGCGGCGGCGACGTCGAGCGCGATCGAGTCGGCGAGGGCGGCCGACGACAAGTACGGCATCGTCTCGACCGCTCGAAACGCGGCACGCGACGGAGTCGCGAGGGCCAGGGCCGTCGACGACAAGTACCACGTCGTCGATCGCGCCAAGGAAGCAAGTG
>JBCDBB010000017.1:0-34697 GCA_039184415.1 Pseudomonadota bacterium | reverse complement strand
CCACCGCAACGGCTGCTAACGCATTGGAAACATTGTGATCCCCGGGCATCGGCAGGCTGCAGCCCTCGATCAGCATATCTTCCGACTGCAGCGCGATATCGAAATGCGCCACGCCCGCCTCATAGCGCAGGTCCACCGCACGGACATCGGCCTGCGCGTTGAACCCATAGGTGACCACTCGCCGGTCGGTGATCCTGCCCACCAACGCCTGCACCTCGGGGTGATCGGTGCAACAGACCGCCAGTCCGTAGAAGGGAATGTTGCTGACAAACTCTTGAAATCCCTCGCGAAGCCGGTCGAAATCTCCCCAATGCTCCATATGTTCGGGGTCGATATTGGTCACGATCGCCACGGTCGCGGGGAGCCGGGTGAAGGTGCCGTCGCTCTCATCGGCCTCCACCACCATCCACTCGCCCTTGCCCATCCGCGCGTTGGAGCCATAGGCGTGGATGATCCCGCCATTGATCACCGTCGGGTCGACTCCGCCAGCGTCGAGCAGCGTCGCCACCATCGTGGTTGTCGTTGTTTTTCCGTGGGTTCCGGCAACCGCAACGTTGGATTTCAACCGCATCAGCTCGGCCAGCATCTCCGCCCGGCGAACCACCGGCAGGCCGCGCGTTCGGGCCTCATCCAGTTCCGCATTGCCCGGCTTGATCGCCGACGAGATCACCACCACCTGCGCGTCCTGGAGGTTCCCGGCCGCCTGGCCGATAAAGACCCTCGCGCCCAGCTCCTCCAGCCGGTCGGTGATCTTGCTCTGTTTCAGGTCCGAACCCTGCACCGTGTAGCCATGGTCAAGAAGCACTTCGGCAATGCCGGACATGCCGATCCCGCCAATGCCGACGAAATGGATCGCACCCAGGGTCATCGGCAGTTTCGTGGCGGCGTTCATCGGGGCTTCCCAGTGCTTCATGACGTTCTGTCCTTGTTGGCGATTTGCAATGTGATGTCCACGAGCCGCTCGGTCGCGTCCGGGCGGCCATGGGCCAGCGCGTTGTGGGCCATCTTCACCGCCGCGTCGGGCTGGGTGAGGATGGCGCTCACGGTGTCGGTCAGGGCCTCGGCGGTCAGCGCGGCTTCGGGGATGCGCACGGCGGCCTCGGCCTCCACCAGCCCGCGGGCATTGGCGGTCTGATGATCCGCGGTGGCCGCGGCATAGGGGATCAGAATCGAAGGCCGCCCGATCACGGCGAGATCGGCGATGGAAGACGCCCCGGCACGGGAGATGACAAGCTGCGCATCCGCCAATCTTGACGGAACATCGGTGAAGAACGTCTTGACCTCGGCATGCATGCTGGCCGCGCGGTAGGCGCCACTGACGCGAGCCACGTCCTCTTCGCGGGCCTGGTGGGAGACACGCAGGCGCAGGCGAAGATCCTCCGGGAGCGCGGCCAGCGCCTCGGGCACGGTGTCCGACAGGATCCGCGCGCCCTGGCTGCCCCCGATCACCAGGAGGCTCATCGGGTAGTCGCCGGGGGGAATGTAGGGGGCGCCCTCGCGCTCCAGAATCGCGGCGCGCACCGGATTGCCGGTAAACTCGCCCTCCACACCCTTGGGCAGCAGGGTGGGCCAGGTCCCGCAGGCGACCAGATCGACGCGGGGCGCAAACAGCTTGTTGACCCGGCCCAGCACGCCGTTTTGTTCATGGATCATCCGCGGCAGGCCGAGCGCCCAGGCGGCCCCGAGCGCCGGGATGGAGGGGTAGCCGCCGAAGCCGACGATGACGGAGGGTTTGAGCTTGCGGAACGCAGCAGCGGCGCGCCTGACCCCGCCCAGAACGGTAAAGGGCACCTGCGCCTTGGCCAGAACTCCGCCCCGCGCAAAGGTCGCCGAGGGCAGGATCTCGATATCGACGGCATCGGGGAAGCCACCGGTGTATCGCGCGCCGCGGGCATCGGTGGAGAGCGTCACCTGCCAGCCCCGGGCCAGCATCGCCTCGGCCAGCGCCTGGGCAGGAAACATATGCCCGCCCGTGCCGCCCGCGGCGAGAACCAGGCGGGGCCCCTCGGTCACCTCAGCCCCGCGCCCGTGCGAGGTAGTCGGCCATCCGTCCCTGGGGCCGGGCCCGCGTCAGCGCCAGGAGCATGCCCACGGTGATCCCGGCGGCGATGACCGACGACCCGCCATAGGAGACGAAGGGCAGCGTCATCCCCTTGGTCGGCAAGAGCCGTGCGGCGACCCCGATATTGATCAGCGCCTGCATGGCCAGGATCGCCACGAGGCCGGTCCCGGCATAGCGCACGAAGGGATCACGCTCCCGGAGGAGCCGGACCAGCGCATTCACCGCAATGGTCGCATAGAGCGCCAGAATGCAGAGCACCAGAATCAGCCCGTATTCCTCGGCCGCCACTGCGATGATGAAATCGGTATGGGCGTCGGGGAGGTTCTGCTTCACCTCGCCCTCGCCCAGCCCCACGCCGAAGATCCCGCCCTCGCGGATGGCATTCGCGGCATAGCCGATCTGGGTTGTGGGATCGATTTCGGTCGAAAGATACCCGTCGATCCGACGCGCGAAATGCTCCGACGCGCCATAGGTGAAGACGCCCGCCGCAATCACCAGCCCGGCCACCAGTCCCAGCAGGATTACCGGCGCGCCGGCCACAAAGTACATCACGCACCAGGCAAACACGATCAGGCAGGCCTGGCCGAAATCGGGCTGGAGCGCGAGCATGCCCACGATGACCACGCAGACGATGAAGGACAGCACCCGGCCCGGAGGACCGCCGATCTGAAGCCCCGCCGCCATCAGCCAGCCGCAGAGCACCACGAACATCGGCTTGAGGAACTCCGAAGGCTGCACACTGCCGAACCCGATAGAGTACCAGCGCACCGCGCCCTTGCCGAAATTCGTCCCGAAGACGGGCAGAAAGGCGAGCGCCACGGCCGCGATCAGGAACCCGATCACACCGATCCGCCGCACCGCGGTGGGCGACAGCATTGAGCAGATCACCATCACCACCAGCGCGATCATGCCGAAAAGCGCTTGCCGTTCGACATAGTGGAATGCGTCGAGCCCGTTGCGCTCGGCCAGCGGCGGCGACGCGGCAAAGCCCAGCAGGAGCCCGATCCCGAACAGCATCACCGCACAGGACAGACTCCAACGGTCCACCGTGCGCCACCAGCGCGGCAAAAGCGGGTCCGCACCCCGCCGCGGGACCGTGCCATGGGCCATTTCCGTCATAAAACTGCCTGCATCTGCTCTGCCCGTTTTCCGGGTCTGTCTGATTGCTTATCCCAAAACCGGGCGTTTCGCCAGTATTTTGGCGCTCAGACCTCCGAGACGCAGCCGCCCGACATCGGCGCGGGACAGCCGGTTGTACCGGGACCCGTGATCGCCATCCCGCGGAGCGCGCGCACGGCGAGAAAGCCGAAGGCCTGCGCCTCGATCATGTCGCCATCGAGCCCGCGATCCTCCACCGGGGCCATCGGGCAGGGGAGCGCGGCGGCGAGCGCCGCCAACACGGCCGGATTGCGCCGCCCCCCGCCGGTCCCGAGCACCGCCACGGGCGGGGGTGGACACCAGTTCAGCCCGCGCGCGACACCCTCGACCATCGCCGCCACCAGGGTGGCGGCGGCATCCGCGTCGGAGAGCGGCGCCACGGCCTCGGCCAGCATCGCGAAATCCTCCCTGTCGAGACTTTTGGGCGGTGGCGCGTCGAAATAGGGCGCTGTCCGATAGTCGGCGAGCCGGTCAAGCTGCGCCCTGCCCTGGCGCGCCAGGGCGCCGTCCTCGTCCCGCGGCACGCCCCGCCGCGCCTGCATCAGATCGTCGAGCGGCGCATTTGCCGGGCCGGTGTCGAAGGCGAGCATTGCGTCCGGTGCAAACGGATCCCCGGCGCGCGGATCGAGCCAGGTGAGGTTGCCGACCCCGCCGAGATTGAGGAACGCCAGCGGCTTGTCCGCACCGAACCGTCGGGCGCAGGCGAAATGATAGGCCGGCGCGAGCGGTGCGCCCTGCCCGCCCGCGGCGACATCGGCGCTGCGCATGTCCCAGACGACGCATCGTCCGGTTGCCGCGGCCAGCCGCGCGCCGCTGCCGGCCTGGTGCGTACCGCGCCCGGCGGGCTCATGGGCCAGCGTCTGGCCGTGAAATCCCACCAGATCGGCCGGGGGCATCTCGGCCAGCAGATCGATATGGGCGGCCTCAACCACGGCTTCGGCCTCTCTCACCCCCGCCTCGCCGGGCCAGCGGCCCAGAGCCGCACGAAGGACGGCGCGTTCGGCATCGCTATAGGCGCGGTACGCTGTGGGCCCGAGCCCCGTGACCCGCTCTCCGTCGGTTTCGATCAGTGCCGCATCGACCCCGTCCAGCGAGGTGCCCGACATGCAACCCACCGCGCGCAGCGGCCCCTTTTCCTTCACCTATCCGCCTCCTATACAGCGCGGGCCCAAACTGGACCGGACGCCGATGACCTACCAGCCGAAATCCGATTTCCTCGACGTGATGATCGCGCGCGGTTTTCTTGCCGATTGCACCGACCTGCAAGGGCTCGACGAGGCGCTGCGCGCCGGCGTGGTCCCGGCCTATATCGGCTTTGACGCCACGGCCCGGTCGCTCCATGTCGGCTCGCTCATCCAGATCATGATGTTCCGCTGGCTGCAAAAGACGGGCCACAAGCCGATCGTCCTGATGGGGGGCGGCACGACCAAGGTGGGCGATCCGAGTTTTCGGGCCGAGGAACGCCCGCTCTTGGGCCCGTCCGAGATCGACGCGAATGTCGCAGGCATCCGCGAAGTGTTTTCGGCCTATGTGCGCTTCGGCGAGGGGGCCACTGACGCGCTGATGCTCAACAACGCCGAATGGCTCGATGGGCTGAACTATCTGGATTTCCTGCGCGATATCGGGCGGCATTTCAGCGTGAACCGGATGCTGAGCTTCGAAAGCGTCAAGTCGCGGCTGGACCGCGAACAGAGCCTGAGCTTTCTCGAGTTCAACTACATGATCCTGCAGGCTTATGACTTTCTGGAGCTCAACCGCCGCTATGGCTGCCGGCTGCAGATGGGCGGGTCGGACCAGTGGGGCAACATCGTCAACGGCATCGACCTGACGCGCCGCGTTCTGGAGAGCGAGATCTACGGGCTGACCTCGCCGTTGCTGACGACCTCGGATGGCAAGAAGATGGGCAAATCGGCGGCCGGCGCGATCTGGCTCGATCCCGCGATGCTGAGCCCCTACGAGTTCTGGCAGTTCTGGCGCAACACGACCGATGCCGACACCGGCCGGTTCCTGAAGCTCTACACAGAGCTGCCGCTGGACGAGTGCGATCGGCTCGGGGCGCTGGCGGGGTCTGAGATCAATGCAGCCAAGATCCGTCTGGCCAACGAGGTGACCACGCTGTTGCACGGGGCGGAGGCCGCAGCAGCCGCCGAGGCGACCGCCCGCGAGGTGTTCGAAAAGGGCGGCGTCGGCGACGATCTGCCCACCGTGGTGCTGGAGCGTGCCGAGATTGAGCATGGCATCGCGAACACCGCGCTCTTTGTCGAGGCCGGTCTCGCGAAATCGGGCAAGGAAGCCCGCAGGTTGATCAATGACGGCGCGGCGCGCATGAATGACGAGGTCATCGCCGAAGTTCAGCTGCTCCATCCCGCGGATTTCGCCGCGCCCGTCAAGCTCAGCGCCGGCAAGAAGCGCCACGCACTGGTGACATTGGCCGACTAGATCAGCCAGACGAGCAGATAGGCGGCGCCGACCAACAGCGCGACCGGCAGGGTCGCGATGCTCGCCAGCCACAATCCCCCCGCGACGGTCGGTTTCGCAGGAGGAGCGGTGACGCCGAGCACGGGCGCGGGTTTTCGACTCATCCGGATCATTACCGGCGATTAACCACGGCTTCACTGAAGCTGCGGTTAACCGGGGTGATGAAGTGGATTGAGACCGACCGCGCCCTGGCGCCCCAAGGCTGCGCCGTGCCCCTGCAGCAGCATGGGCTCTATGGCCTGGCCTGCGCGTCACTTGGAACCGGTGTGCGGCATTTCCAGCTGAGGCTCGGCGGCGATCTCGCCGGGACCGCGCTGGTTCTGGTCCGGCGATGGCCGCTCGTCGGCGATATTGCGTTGCTGTCGCGCGGCCCGGTCTGGGCGGGGGGTGTGTCTGCAGACACGCGGGCCGCGGGCACAAAGGCACTGATCCGTCAGCTCCGTGGCGGACTGCGCGGTGTGATCTGCACCCCCGACCGGAACGGGCGACCGGACCCTCTGGACGGCAGCGACCTGCTGCCCATGGTGACGCCCGGGCATATCGCGCAGCTCGACCTCAGCGCCTCGCGCGACGACCGGCGCGCGCGGCTGCATGGCAAATGGCGCAATCGCCTGGTCCGCGCCGAAGCCGCCGGGATGACCGTTAGACAGGCGCCATTGCCCCAGGACGCAGACCACTGGCTGTTGCTGGAAGAGGCCGCACAGGCCCGCGCCCGCGGCTATCGCCGTTTGCCCCGCGCCTTCACCCATGCCTGGGCAGCACTCGGGGGCCGCGATGCCACACGGCTTTTCACGGCCCATGCCGGCGGCGCGCCTGTGGCCGCGATGCTGTTTCTGCGCCACGGGGACATGGCCAGCTATCACATCGGCTGGTGCGGCGCGGAGGGTCGTCGCCTCAACGCCCATAACCTTCTGCTCTGGCAGGCATCGGACTGGCTCGCGCGGAAGGGTCATTGCCTGCTGGAGCTTGGATCGCTGGACACCGAAGGTGCGCCAGGGCTCGCGCGCTTCAAGCTGGGCTCCGGGGCCGATGCGGTTCCGCTTGGGGCAACCTGGCTGGATGCCCCGGGCACACGCGTCGTCGCCCAGTTGGCCAGGCGACGGCCCACGCCGGACTATGCGTCCAGTTCGGCATCCCAATAGAGGAAATCGAGCCAGCTTTCGTGCAGATAGTTCGGCGGGAACTTCCGGCCCATGTTGCGCAGTTCCTCGGACGAGGGCTGGCGCGGCGCCTTGCGCACGCTCATGCCAACCTGCTTGAGACTCTTGGACCCTTTGCGCAGGTTGCACCTGCCGCAGGCCGCGACGACATTTTCCCAGCTCGTCACCCCGCCCCGGGCCCGCGGGATCACATGGTCGAAGGTCAGATCGCCGCGCGCGCCGCAATACTGGCAGGAGAATTCGTCCCTCAGAAACAAATTAAAGCGCGTGAAGGCCACGCGCTTTTGGGGTTTCACATAGTCTTTGAGGACCACGACCGACGGTATTCGGATCTCGGTCGTGGGACTTCGCACGACCTGGTCATACTCCGCGAGGATGTTCACCCGGTCCAGGAAGGCGGCCTTGACGGCCTCCTGCCAGGGCCAGAGCGACAGCGGGTAATAGGACAGCGGACGGTAGTCGGCGTTCAGCACAAGCGCCGGATGATGTCTCAGGTTGTTGGGGTCTCGAACGAAAGCCGTCCTGAAATCGCCATCCATAAGCTGCGTTGTCCTCACTCTCCTGCCACGGGCGGGCATTGGTTGGGTCAACCCGTGCGCTAAACTATATATGGCGGGGCGCGCCCGGCAACCCCCGCTATATACGGTGGTCGCACAAGCCCCTACCTGTCCACTGTGACGCAAGTATGACGTCACTCCGTCTGATCGTAGCCCAGTTTGTCACGCATGAAAGCCAGTGCCACGCTCAGCCCGTCGGGCGCGATGCCGTGGCCGGTCCCCTTCATCACATGGGCGTAGACCTCGAAGCCCGCACCGGTGAGCGCATTGGCCGCGTCCGGCAGCGATTGCGGCGGCACGACCTCATCGGCATCGCCATGGACCAGCAGCACCGGCGGACGCACGCGCGCTTCATCCTCTAGCGCATCGGGGATCATCAGACGGCCCGAGAATCCCACGATCCCGGCCACCGGTTCGGCGCGGCGCGGCGCGACCTGCAGCGCCATCATCGTACCCTGACTGAAGCCGAAAAGCACCAGTTGAGCGGACGTCAGGCCCTCATCGTCCAGCAGTTTATCGAGAAACGCATTGAGGTCTCCGGCCGCGGCGATCATTCCGGCTTCGGCGGTCTCCTGGCTCGATCCATCGATCCACGGGATCGGAAACCACTGAAAACCCATGGGATTCATCGTCGAACGCTCCGGGGCGTCGGGCGCCACGAAAGCCGTTTCCGGCAGGTGCGGACCCAGCGGGTCGGCCAGCCCCAGCAGATCTGCGCCGTCCGCGCCATAGCCATGCAGGAAGACGAGCAGTGACCGCGTCGTGCCTGACACCGCCGGGCGGTGTTTCGAGTCCAATGCCCGCGTCATCGGCGGCTCCTTTCTGCAACGTCACCCAGCAGGCATAGGGGCAAGCCCCGCAGAGAGGAACCGGAAAGCCGCAGACAGATCGCCACGCTTTGCCCGGCGTTCCCGGCCCGCAACCGCTGCGCGCGCGGATCCCGACACGAGCGCTGGTCGGGGTAAACAACTCTGCTGGCAGGCCGGTCGGCAGGGCCGCGCGCCCGAGAAAACCGGAGCTCGGACGCGCAATCGCTGCCGCCTGATGCCGGGAAAGCACATCTGCGCGAGCGGTGCGCCGACGCACCCCCTAGCCCGTCCGGGACCTGGGGTGCCCACGAACAGAGACGGGCGTGGCCGCAAAATGACGCCGAAAGGCACGGGCAAAGGCGGACTGATCGGTCCAGCCGCAGCGCGCGGCGATCTCGGCAACGGCCATGTCACTGCCGGTGAGGTACCGCCGTGCGGCTTCGAGCCTGAGCGCCTGGTAGATCTCGCGCGGCGTCATTCCGAACTGCGCGCGCATTTGCGCTGTCAGCGCCCGTTGCGACATCCCAACGATCTGCGCAAGGCGGGGGACGCTCAGAGGGCTTTCCAGATTGCGTCGCATCAAGGCGACAGCACGTCCCGCCCGCCCCGGCCCCGTCGGCACACGCGGACGCTGCCAGTCACCCTGCAGGAAGAGCGTCGAGACCTGCAGCGCCAGTGCGGCCCCGAGATGGCGGCGGATCAACAGGGTCATCAACTCAAACGTTGCGCTGGCGCCGCCGCAGGTGATCCGGTCGCCATCGATCACGAACCGCTCGGGCCGCGCCTCGACGTAGGGGAAGCTCTCGGCGAAGGCGGTGTGTTCGTCCCAGTGGATCGTGGCCGGGCGACCGTCGAGCAGCCCGGCCGAGGCCATCAGCCACGCGCCGGTATCGAGTCCGACGAGTGTGGCATGGCGCCCCGCGGCGGCCCGCAGCGCCCGGCGCATGTCGGGCCGGTCCTCGGCGCGGAACCCATAACTTGGCAGAAGGAGCAGATAGTCCCCGCCCGCCTCGCGCCCGAGCCGGTCGAACGGTTGCACGGGCAGACCGCTGGAGGAACAGACAGCCGCCCCGTCCGGTGTCAGGAACCGCCAGCGGTAATGCTCCACCCCCGCAAGCATATTGGCGGCCCGCAGCGGTTCGACCGCGTTGGCCAGACAATGGTTGGAGAAGCGCTCGAAGAGCAGAACGCTGACCTCGATCGGTGCTTTTGGCAAATCCTGCATGAAAAACTGCTAAACCTGCATACTGCTGCAGGTCAACCTGCGTAGACTCGCGCGGGAGGGAGGCGCGGGACATGGACTTCGGACTGACGGAAGAGCAGGAGATGATCGTCGCCACTGTGCGCCGGTTCGTCGAAGAGGAGATCTTTCCGCACGAGGCCGAGGTCGATCGCAGCGGCGAGGTTTCGGACGCGCTGGCCGACGGGATCAAGCGCAAGGCGATTGATCTGGGGTTCTATGCCTGCAACTTCCCCGAAGAGGTCGGCGGCGCGGGACTGTCGCATCTCGACCTGACGCTGGTGGAGCGCGAGCTGGGCCGCGGTTCCATGGCGCTGACGCATTTTTTCGGTCGCCCCCAAGGGATCCTGATGGCCTGCCGGGGCGAACAGCGGGAGCGTTACCTTTTCCCCGCGGTCCGCGGCGAACGCATGGACGCGCTGGCCATGACCGAACCCGATGCCGGATCGGACGTTCGCGGCATGACCTGCTCCGCGACGCGGTCGGGCGGCGATTGGGTCGTCAACGGCACCAAGCATTTCATCTCGGGCGCGGACCATGCGGATTTCTTCATCGTGTTTGTCGCCACGGGGGTCGATGAAACGCCCCACGGCCCGAAGAAACGGATCACCTGCTTTCTGGTGGATCGCGACCATCCCGGTTTCACCGTGCGCGACGGCTACGCGTCGGTCAGCCACCGGGGCTACAAGAACCAGATCCTCGATTTCGACGATTGCCGCCTGCCGAACGGGGCCGTGCTGGGCGAGGTCGATGGCGGCTTTGCGGTGATGACAGACTGGCTCTATGGCACCCGGCTGACGGTTGCGGCCATGGCCGTGGGCCGCGCCCGGCGCTGTTTCGACTATGCGGTGGACTACGCCGCGCAGCGTCGGCAGTTCGGACAGCCCATCGCGAAGTTTCAGGGCGTCAGCTTTCAAGTGGCCGACATGGCAACGGAGATCGACGCCGCTGACCTTTTGACGCTCTCGGCAGCCTGGCGGCTGGACCAGGGGCTGCCGGCCAACCGGGAGATCGCCTCGGCCAAACTCTACGCCACCGAGATGCTCGGGCGGGTTACGGATCGGACGCTGCAGATCTTTGGCGGCATGGGGCTCATGGACGACTTTCCCATCGAGCGCTTCTGGCGCGATGCGCGGGTCGAACGGATCTGGGACGGCACCAGCGAGGTGCAGCGGCACATCATAGGGCGCGAACTCTTCCGCCCCCTGGGTGCCTGAGCAATGCGCGACCTGTCGCGCCTGCTGAGCCCGCGGCGTATCGCGGTGGTGGGCGGCGGGGTCTGGTGCGAAAACGTGATCGCAGAATGCCGGCGCATCGGCTTCGACGGCGCGCTCTGGCCCGTGCATCCGCGCCGATCCGAGGTCGGCGGGCTTCTGGCCAAGGCATGCGTCACCGATCTGCCCGACGCGCCCGACGCAGCGTTTGTCGGCGTGAACCGCGCCGCCTCCGTCGATGTCGTTGCAGATCTCGCGGCGCAGGGCGCTGGCGGGGCGGTCTGCTTCGCCTCCGGCTTTGCGGAACATGGCGACGGGGCGCAGCACCAGGATGCTCTGGTCCGCGCGGCGGGGCCGATGCCGATCCTGGGCCCGAACTGCTACGGCCTTTTGAACCTGCTCGATGGCGCGGCCCTTTGGCCCGACCACCATGGGGCCGTCCGGGTTCCGCAGGGCGTGGCCATCGTCACGCAGTCCTCGAACATCGCGATCAACCTGACGATGCAGCGCCGGGGGCTGCCGCTGGCCTTTGTGGTGACCGCCGGGAACCAGGCGCAAACCGGTCTGGCGGAGATCGGTGCGGCACTCCTGGCCGACGACCGGGTGACGGCGCTCGGGCTCCATATCGAGGGGATCGATGGCCCCGGTGGGCTGGAGGCGCTGGCGCAGGTCGCACGGAGCTGCGGCAAACCCATCGTCGCGATCAAGCTTGGCCGGTCGACGGAAGCGCGCGCCGCGACCCTCTCGCACACAGCCTCCTTGGCTGGCAGCAGGGCGGGCTCCGATGCGCTCTTCGCGCGTCTGGGGATCGCCCAGGTCACGTCGCTGTCGGCCTTTCTGGAAGCGCTGAAGCTGTTGCACCATACCGGTGCGCTCGCCACCCGCCGCATCGCGTCGATGTCCTGCTCGGGCGGCGAGGCGGGTCTTGTGGCAGATGCTGCCGCGGCACGGGGGCTGGTGTTCCCCGATCTCTCGGCTGACCAGCAAAGCGCGCTGCAGGCCGTACTCGGCCCGGACACGCGCCCGACCAATCCGCTCGACTATCACACGCGGATCTGGGGCGACCGCGCCGCAATGGCCGACACCTTCGCCACGATGATCGCCGGCGACGTCTCCATCGGCACCGTCATTCTGGATTTTCCCCGGACGGACCGTTGCGAGGCACCGCTCTGGGACGTGGTCGTCGACGCGGCCGCGGATGCGCGCGATCGAACCGGAAAACCGATTGCCATACTGTCGAGCCTGACCGACACGCTCGGGGAGAGGATGGCAGAGCGGATCGCATCGCGGGGGCTC
The DNA here is from genome assembly GCA_039184415.1 of Pseudomonadota bacterium. Classification (GTDB taxonomy): domain Bacteria; phylum Pseudomonadota; class Alphaproteobacteria; order Rhodobacterales; family Rhodobacteraceae; genus JANSYP01. The sequence continues at coordinate 22,723 of JBCDBB010000017.1, read as the reverse complement.
ATCCCGCTCTGCGGGCTCGAAGAGGGTCTCGATGCCATTGCCGCGGCCACTCAGGTTTGTCCGCCGAATCCCGCGCCGGCGCCGGTGCTCCCCCCGCGCTCGCCCGCCGATGCGGTCACACTCAGCGAGGCCAAGGCAAAGGCCCTATTGTCCAGAGAGGGCCTGCGCGTTCCGCGTTCTGCCACGGCGGACGGGCCGGAAAAGGCCGCGCACGTGGCCGGCGCGATCGGCTGGCCCGTCGCCCTCAAGGGTCTGGGCATCGCCCACAAGACCGAGGCTGGCGCGGTGCGCCTGGATCTCGACACTCCGGCGGCCGTGCGCGACGCGGCAGAGAGCTTTCCGACCGAGCGTTACCTGGTCGAGGAAATGATCGAAGGGGGGCTCGCCGAGCTGCTGGTCGGCATCCTGCTCGACCCGGCCCATGGTTACGTGCTCACCCTCGCCGCGGGCGGCACCCTGACAGAGCTCATGCGCGACCGTCGGTCTCTGCTCTTGCCGGTGACGCGGGCCGAGGTCGATGCCGCACTCTCGGAGCTTCGCGTGGCGCGCCTGCTCGACGGGTGGCGCGGCGCGCCGCCGGCCTCGCGCGCGGCGATCCTGGATGCTGTTATGGCGCTGCAGGCCTTCGTCATTGCCCATCACGGGCAAGTGGCCGAGGTCGAGGTCAACCCGCTGATCTGCCGCGCCACCGACGCCGTTGGCGCCGACGCGCTGATTTCCATGGAGGGAACACCATGACCCTATCCGACCGGACAGACGGCCCGATCCGCACCACACGGCGGGATCATGTGCTGGAAGTGACGCTGGACCGGCCCAACGCCAACGCCATCGATCTGGCGACCAGCCGGATCATGGGCGAGGTCTTCATGGCGTTCCGCGACGATCCCGATCTGCGCGTCGCTCTGCTGACGGGGGCGGGCGAGAAGTTCTTCTGCCCTGGCTGGGACCTGAAGGCCGCAGCCGGAGGCGATGCGGTCGATGGCGATTATGGCGTGGGCGGTTTCGGCGGACTGCAGGAGCTGCGCGGACTCAACAAGCCGGTCATTGCGGCGGTCAACGGCATCGCCTGCGGCGGCGGGCTCGAGCTGGCGCTCTCGACCGATCTCATCCTGGCCGCCGAGCATGCGCGCTTTGCGCTGCCCGAGATCCGTTCCGGCACCGTGGCCGATGCCGCGACACTCAAGCTGCCGCGCCGCATCCCCTACCATATCGCGATGGAGATGCTCTTCACCGGCCGCTGGATGGACAGTTCCGAGGCCGCCCGCTGGGGCCTCGTCAATCGCGTGCTGCCCGCCGCGGAGCTGATGGACGAGGCCCGCACCCTGGCCGATCAGTTGGCCGCAGGACCGCCGCTGGTGTTCGCCGCGATCAAGGAGATCGCCCGGGAGGCCGAAGCCATGGGATTTCAGGACGCCATGAACCGGATCACAAACTCCCAGTTCGAAACGGTGGAGCGTCTTTACCGGTCGGAGGATCAGATCGAAGGCGCCCGCGCCTTTGCCGAGAAACGCAACCCCGTCTGGAAAGGACGCTGACATGCCGCTCGCCATGAACCGGGAGGTCTTCATCACCTGCGCCGTCACCGGCTCGGGCGCCACACAGGACCGCAGTCCCCATGTGCCGCGCGCCCCCGCCGAGATCGCCGCAAGCGCGGTAGAGGCCGCCCGGGCCGGTGCCGCCATCGTCCATTGCCATGTGCGGGATCCCGAGACCGGAGCCCCGTCGCGTCGCCCGGAGCTCTACCGCGAGGTGACCGAGCGCATCCGCGCAGCCGAAATCGACGTCGTCCTGAACCTGACCGCGGGAATGGGCGGCGACATGGTCTTTGGTCCCCCCGGTGCGCCCCTGCCGCTTGACGCCCGGGCCACCGACATGGCCGGCGCCGAGGAGCGCGTCGCCCACATCGCGGACTGCCGGCCCGAGCTCTGCACCCTCGATTGCGGCACGATGAATTTCGCCGAGGCCGACTATGTGATGACCAACACGCCCGGGATGCTGCGCGCGATGGGCGCCATGATGACCGAGATGGGCGTGAAGCCCGAAATCGAAGCCTTCGACAGCGGTCATCTGTGGTTTGCCAAGGAGCTGGTGAAGGAGGGCGTGCTCGCGCCGGACGCGCTGGTCCAGCTTTGCATGGGCGTGCCCTGGGGGGCGCCCGACGATCTGACGACCTTCCTCGCCATGGTCCAGAACGTTCCGACGGACTGGAACTGGTCGGCTTTTGCGCTCGGCCGCCACCAGATGCCCTTCGTAGCGGCCTCGGTCCTGGCGGGCGGCAATGTGCGGGTCGGGCTGGAGGACAATCTGATGCTCGGGCCTGGCCAGTTGGCCACGAACGCGCAACTTGTGGAACGCGCGGTCGGTCTGATCGAAGGGCTGGGGGCAACCGTGATCGGCCCGGCTGCTGTGCGCGAGAAACTAGGCCTGACCAAGAGGCCTCTCGCATGACCCGCAAGGCCGCGGTGATCGGCGGCGGCGTAATCGGCGGCGGCTGGGCCGCACGGTTCCTGCTGAACGGCTGGGATGTCGCCATCCATGACCCTGACCCGGACGCCGCCCGCAAGATCGGTGAGGTGCTTCAGGGCGCGCGGCGCGCGCTCCCCGCGCTCTATGACCGCGCCCTGCCGCCGGAGGGCCGGCTGACGTTTCACGTTGCGCTGGAGGATGCCGTCGATGGGGCGACCTGGGTGCAGGAGAGCGTGTCGGAGCGGTTGGAGCTCAAGCACAGCGTGCTGGCGGCGGTCGACCGGGTGGCCCCGTCCGAGGCGGTGGTGGGCTCCTCGACCTCGGGCTTCAAACCGTCCGAACTGACCGCGCAAGGCGCCCGCGCGATCGTCGCGCACCCGTTCAACCCGGTCTATCTCCTGCCGCTTGTCGAGCTCGTCGGCGACGAGGCCATCTGCGCCCGGGCCGACGCGATCCTGCGCGAAATCGGCATGCACCCGTTACGCGTGCGCCAGGAGATCGACGCCCACATCGCGGACCGGCTCCTGGAGGCGGTCTGGCGCGAGGCTCTGTGGCTTGTCACCGACGGCATCGCCACCACGGCCGAGATCGATGACGCGATCCGCATGGGCTTCGGTCTACGATGGGCGCAGATGGGCCTCTTTGAGACCTACCGCATCGCCGGCGGCGAGGCGGGGATGACCCATTTCATGGCCCAGTTCGGACCGGCGCTCGCATGGCCCTGGACCAAGCTGACCGACGTTCCGGAGTTCACGCCTGAGCTTGTCGACCTGATCGCCGCACAGTCGGACGCGCAATCGGGCCACCTGTCGGTCCGTGCGCTCGAACGGTTGCGCGACGATAATCTGGTGGCGCTCCTGCGCGCGCTGCGCAAAGCAGGATCCGGGGCCGGCGCCGTGATCGCGGCGCATGAGGCGAAGCTGCCCGCGCGCCACGCCGCAGAGCCAGGCACCGAGCCGGGCACCGAGCCGGTCGAGACCGTACGGCGCGCCGTTCCCCAGAGCTGGACCGACTACAATGGCCATATGAATGAGGCGCATTACAGCGAGCTGGGCGCCCAGGCCACGGACCGGTTCATGGAGATGATCGGCGCCGGACCGGACTATGTCGCGGCCGGCAAGTCCTACTTCACCGTCGAGAGCCACCTGCGCTTTCTGCGCGAACTGAAAGCCGGCGATCAGATCCATGTCACGACCCAGGTCCTGGCGGGCGCAGGCAAGAAGATGCACCTGTTCCACCGTATCCGTCGTGGCGACACCATCGCCGCGACGGTGGAGACGGTGCTCCTCCATGTCGATCTCGCAACGCGTCGGTCCTGCCCGCCCGAAGAGGAGATCTCGACCGCCCTGGCAGAATTCGTGACGCATCACGCCGCACTGCCCAAGCCCGCGGACGGTACGCCCTAGTGCCTCCTGCGGCTACACGGTCCAGCGCTGGCGCGGCCGGGGAGCGCTAAACCGCCACCCGCGGCAGATACAAGCGCACGCAGAGGCCCGGACCGGCGTCGGCCAGCTCAATCCGACCCCGCGCCGCGCGCACGACACTGGCGCAGATCGGAAGGCCCAGGCCACTGCCCTTGCTGGGACCGATCTGAACGAACCGCGACAGCGCCCGGCTCCGGTCCTTTTCGGCAATGCCCTTGCCGTCATCGCAGACCGCGATAGAGACCTCGGGCCCGATGCACGCCACGCTCACCTGAACCCTGGTCAAGTTCGGCCCGCCATGCTGGACGGCATTGTCGATCAGATTGTCGATCGCCTCGGCGAAAAGCACTTCATCGGCCTCGATATGCGCGCTCTCGACCTCTGCATCGAAGCTCAGTTCCAGCCCACGGCGCAATACGGCAGGGGCCGCATTGTCCACTACGTGGCGGACAATGGCCACGGCATCGAGCCTGGTTTCTGTGTCTTCCGCAGCCTGCGCACGCTCGTAGGACAGCAATTGCGTGGTCAGCCGGCTTGCGTTCCGGGCCGCTGTGACCAGATCCGCGGCGCGTGCGTTTCGGTCAGTCTCGACCGGAGCCGATTGCAGGGACTGCGCGAGAGACAAGATGCCCGCCACCGGATTGCGCAGCTGATGCGCCGCGTTGGAAATGAACACGTCCTTTGAGCGCATGGAGTCCTGAACCCGCCCGAAGAGCGTGTTCAACGTGCCGACCAGCCCTGACAGCTCTTCAGGAAGAGGCCGCTTGATCGGACGAAGATCGTGGGAGCTGCGTTGCGATACGGCCCGCTGCAAGTCGGTCAGGGGACGCAGGCCCGTCGCGACCCCGAACCAGACGACCGCGGCAACGGTAACGATGAGCACCCCGATCAGGATGAGCGATCGCAGGGCGAGCTGCGTTGCCAGCCTCTCGCGGTTGTCGAGCGTCTGCCACACGGTCACCGTGGCGAGCCCGGTCAGCCCGTCGAGCTGGGCTGGTTCCCGGAGCTGCACCACCCGGACGTCCTCGTCCCGGTAGACGGCACTGAAGAGTGTCGGAACGCCAAGGCTGCTGGACAGATCGGAGGGCGGGATCGGCGGCGTCGCGTAGCCGGTGACGTAGACCCCGTCGGGTCCGTGCACATGGTAGAAGACTTCGCCCTCGGCCGCGTTGCGCATCAGATCGCGCGTCACCAGCGACAGGGCGTCACCCCCCGAGACCGCCACATCCCGCGAGATCGCCAGCGCCACGGCAAGCAGCGACCGGTCATAGAGCGTTTCCGCGGTTTCCTGGGCGACATTGTAGCGCCAGTAGCCCGCGAGCAGCGAGATCGCGATCAGGGGCAGCAGGATGATGAGGGTCAGCCGTTTTCGAAGACTGGGAACGGTCATGCCGGCTACGGCGCGTCCAACATGTAGCCCAGCCCGCGCGCGGTGCGGATCGTGACATCATGGCCCGACAGCTTCTTGCGCAGGCGCGAGATATAGACCTCGATCACGCGGTCCTCGGTCTCCGATCCGACGCCATAGACCCGGTCGAGCAGCGCGGATTTGGTGACGATGCGGCCCCTCGATTCCAGCAGGCATTCGAAGACGGCAAGCTCGCGCCGGGGCAGTTCCAGCGGCGCGCCATCGCTGATGACCTGCCGCGCGCTATGGTCGAAGCTCAGATCGCCCAGGCTTTCCACCTCGCGCAGGGTTTCGGGCCTGCGGCGGGCCAGCGCGCGCACGCGCGCCTCCAGTTCCTCCATCTCGAACGGTTTTCCCAGATAGTCGTCCGCACCGGCATCGAGCCCCTTGACCCGGTCGGGCATCGCCGTGCGCGCCGTCAAGAGCAGCACCGGCGTGCCGTCGCCGCGGGCGCGCAGGGATTTCAGAACCGACAGCCCGTCGAGTTCGGGTAAAGAGATATCGAGGATGACAAGATCGGCCCCGTCCTGCCGCAGGTAGCTGTCGGCGGACATCCCGTCTGGCAGAATATCGACCGCATGCCCCTGGTCCCGCAGCCGGTATGCGATCCCTTTTGCCAAGGCTTCATTGTCTTCGATGAGCGCGATGCGCAACTTTTCCCAAACCCCGCAAGCTTCATGCAAGGTTGCCGGAACACCCTGTCAAACGCAACCGTGGCGCGAAAGCTGCGGCTACCAATCAGACACGGGTCGGGCGGGATCTCCGCACCACCGAAGGGAGAGAGACGTTATGGGCACTAAAATGCTCCCGGGCGCTGTCGCGTTCGGGCTACTGGCATCCGCCTCTATCTTGCCGATGCAGGCAGAGGCCGAGGCCGATTTCTCCGGGGAAACGATCGAGTTCGTGATCCCCTTCTCGGAATCCGGCGGGTCGGCCAAATGGGCCAACTTCTACGCGCCGCTGCTGTCAAAGGCGCTACCGGGCGAGCCGACTGTTGTCGTGAAGTTCATGCCGGGCGCAGGCTCCACCAAGGGCGCCAACTGGTTTCAGAACAACCGCACCGACGACGGCACGGTGATCTTCGGAACCTCCGGTTCGACGCAGTTCCCCTACCTGCTGGGCGATCCGCGCGTGCGCTACGAGTACAACGACTGGCAGGTCGTCCTGGCATCGGGCACCGGCGGCGTTGCTTACCTGCCGCCCGACCTCGCCGCCCAATACGACGGCAATGTCGCGAACCTCGCAGATGTTGATTTCATCTACGGCTCCCAGGGCGCGACACGGCTGGATCTGGTGCCGCTTCTGGCCTGGGAGATGCTGGGCCTGAATGTCGAGCCGGTCTTCGGCATCAAGGGCCGCGGCGACGGGCGCCTGATGTTCGAGCGCGGTGAGGCCAATATCGACTACCAGACCTCGTCGTCCTTCCTGTCGGGGGTCACGCCGCTGGTCGACGATGGCAAGGCCGTCCCGATGATGACCTGGGGCGCGCTGGACGCTGACGGCAATATCGTGCGCGATCCGACATTCCCGGACATCCCGACCTTCAAGGAGGTCTGCGAGGCAACCGAAGGCTGCGAGACCAGCGGAGAGGCCTGGGATGCGTGGAAGGCCTTCTTCGTCGCCGGCTTCCCGGCTCAGAAGATGGTGTTCCTCCCCGGCTCGACCGATGCGGAGATCGTCGAGGCCTATTCGGCGGCCTTCGACGCGATCAAGTCGGACGATGATTTCGGCCAGACCGCGGCCCCGGTGCTGGGTGTCTATCCCCAGATGACCCGCGACGAAGCAAAAGGCGCGATGCAAAGCGCAACGACCGTTTCCGACGATGCGGCGGCGTTCGTGACCAACTGGCTGCAAGATCGCTACGGCGTCACGCTCAACTGATCCAGCCGGCGCCGCCTCGCATCAGGGCGCGAGGCGGCGCCAGCTGACACACCCTCAGATTTCGGAAGGCCATCGGCATGGATCTTCTCGCAACAGCGCTGCCGGCGCTGAACGAAGCCTTTGCGCTCATCCTGCAGCCGCAACAGATCATGTTCCTGCTGGCCGGTGTCCTTCTGGGTCTGTCGGTCGGGGTCTTTCCGGGCCTGGGCGGCATCGCGGGCCTGAGCCTCGTTCTCCCCTTCGTCTTCGGCATGGACTCCGTCTCTGGCCTTGCGCTGATGGTCGGGCTGGTGGCGGTGATCCCGACCTCGGACACTTTCGCTTCCGTGCTGATGGGGATCCCGGGATCTTCGGCCAGTCAGGCGACCGTGCTCGACGGCTTTCCGATGGCCAAAAAGGGACAGGCGGCACGGGCGCTCTCTGCCGCCTTCGTCTCGTCGCTTTTCGGCGGGCTTCTGGGGGCTTCCGTCCTGACCTTCTTCATCCTCGTCGCGCGCCCCATCGTGCTGGCCTTCGGGCTGCCCGAGATGCTGATGATCACAATACTCGGGCTGTCGATGGTGGCCATCCTTGCCGGACGTCTGCCGCTCAAGGGCGTGGCGGCGGCGGGGCTCGGTCTGATGGTCGGCACCATCGGGGAAGGCGACGCTGGCGGCAGCCTGCGCATGGCAACCTATGACGTGCCCTACATCACCGACGGTCTGAAGCTGGTCATTGTGGGCCTGGGCATCTTCGCGGTGCCCGAGATCGTTTCTCTCTTGCGCCAGGATCGCGCCATCGCAAAGGACGCGCAGCTTGGCGCGGGCTGGTTCGACGGCATCCGCGACTGGGCGCGCAACATCTTCCTGTCGATCCGCTGCTCGGTCATCGGGGTGCTTGTAGGCGTGATCCCCGGCCTCGGCGGCTCGGTGGTGGACTGGATCGCCTATGGCCACACCGTCCAGACGGCCAAGGACAAGTCGCAATTCGGCAAGGGCGACGTGCGCGGCGTGATCGGGCCGGAGAGCTCCAACAACGCCAAGGAGGGCGGCGGGCTGGTGCCAACGCTGATCTTCGGCATTCCGGGGTCCGGCTCCATGGCCGTCTTCATCGGCGGTATGGCGCTTTTGGGCTATGATGCCGGCCCGCAGCTCATCACCAACAATCTCGACATCACCTACACCATCGTCTGGTCGCTCGCGCTCGCCAATGTCTTCGGCGCGGGGCTCTGCATCCTGCTCTCGGGCGGGATCGCACGGCTGACCACGATCCGCTTCACGCTGCTTGCGCCGTTCCTCTTCATGATGATCTCCTTCGCGGCCTTCCAGTCCGGGCAGTCGCTGGGCGATCTCGTCGCACTCTTCTGCGTCGGCGTACTGGGCATCCTGATGCGCCGGTTCGACTGGTCGCGCCCGGCCTTCCTGATCGGGTTCGTGCTCTCGACCCAGGCGGAGAACTACAGCTTCCAGGCCTATCAGATCGCCGCCAGCCGGTTCCGCAGGGACACGCTCGAAGGGCTCGAATACATCTTCACACCCATCGTGCTGGTTCTGCTCGTGATCACGGTTCTGTCGATCTATTTCGGCATCAAGCAATCCAAGCAGATCATGCCCGAAGGCGATGTGCCCACCGGGGCCAAGCGTGCGCCGCTGGTCTTCCTGATTGCCGTTACCGCCTATTTCCTGGTGAGCTTCTTTCAGGCGTCGACGATCAGCATGGTCACCGACAAGCTCTTTCCGATGACGATCTCCTTCGTCGCTCTGGTCTGCTGTCTCCTTCTGCTCATCCGGATGATCCGCAGTCCCGAAACCGATGCGGTCTTTGCCGACCGCGAGGCCGAGGGGGAGGACGCGGATGCGCCGCACGGGCTCTGGGCGACATTGGGCTGGTTCGCGCTGCTGCTCGTGCTGTCCGCGCTGCTGGGTTTCATCCTTGCGCTGGCAATCTTCTTCGCGCTCTTCCTCCGGCTCCGGGCCGGGCTGGAATGGCCGCGGATCGCGATCCTCGGCGGGGCCGGTGTCGCCTTTCTCTGTTTCCTCGCCGGGACGCTGAACCGGGATTTCCCGCCGGGCCTGCTGCAGTCGCTGGTCGATCTGCCCTGGCCGCTGGGGTGAGCATGATGGCGCCCCCTGCCCTTTCGCTCCTCTGCCTGCCCGGCGACGGGATCGGGCCCGAGATCACCGCGGCCACGCGGGCGGTCGTGGGCGCGGCGGCCGGGGCGCACGGCACCGCGGTGGATTTCCAGGAGGCCCGGATCGGCTTTGCCGCCCTTGAGCAGGATGGGACCACCCTGCCCGCACCCGTCATCACCCGGGCAGAGGCCGCGGACGGAGTCATCCTCGGCCCGGTGTCGCACAATGCCTATCCGCCCGTCGCCGAGGGCGGGCGCAACCCCTCAGGCGGGCTGCGCAGCGCGCTCGACCTCTTCGCCAATATCCGTCCCGCGGTCAGCTATCCCGGCGTGCCGAGCCCGGCCGGCCGCCCGATCGATCTGGTCGTGGTGCGCGAAAACCTCGAAGGCTTCTACGCCGACCGCAACATGCATTGCGGTCCGGGCGAGGTCATGCCGGTGCCCGGGGTCGCGCTCGCAACACGCAAGATCACCGCCCATGCCTCGGAACGGATCGCGCGTGCGGGCTACGAGATCGCTGCCCAACGACCAAAGCGCCGGGTCGCGGTGGTGCACAAGGCCAATGTTATGCGCCTCTCCGACGGTCTCTTTCTGGACAGCGTCCGCGCCGTCGCCGCGGAATTCGACGATATCGAGACCGAGGAGATCCTCGTTGATGCCGCGGCCGCCTTGCTGGTGCGGGACCCGGCGCGCTTCGACGTGATCCTGACGACCAACATGTTCGGGGACATCCTGTCGGACCTCTGCTCGGAACTGGCCGGCGGTCTCGGCCTCGCGGCCTCGCTGAACCGCGGCCCGGCCCATGCGGTGGCACAGGCGCAGCACGGCTCCGCCCCGGACATCGCAGGCCGGGACAGCGCGAATCCGGTGTCGCTGATCGGGTCGGCGGCGATGCTGCTGGACCATCTCGGCGCGCCCGCGCCCGCAGCCGCGATCCAGACCGCCATCCGCAGCGCCCTGGCGCACCCCCAGACCCGCACCCGCGACCTCGGCGGAGAGCTGGGCACGCGCGCCTTCACCGACACGCTTTGCGCCCTGATCGAGGAGGCCCGCCCGTGAGCCAGACCGGCATTCCCTTTCTCTTCATGCGGGGTGGCACCTCGCGCGGGCCCTATTTCAACCGCGCCGACCTGCCGGAAGACCGCGCGGCTCTGTCCCGGCTTCTCGTATCGGTCCTGGGCTCCGGGCATCCGCTGAACATCGACGGAATCGGCGGCGGGGCGGCAGTGACGACGAAGGTCGCAATGCTGTCCAAATCCGGGGAGAACTGGGCCGACATCGACTATTTCTTTGCCCAGGTCAGCGTCGAGGACGGCCAGGTGGACTACCGCCCGACCTGCGGCAACATCCTGTCGGGCGTGGGACCTGCTGCCCTCGAAATGGGTCTGATGGAGCCCGCGGGCGACGTCACCGAGGTGCGCATCCGCGCCACGAACACCGGCGCCAGGGTCATTGCCAGGATCGCCACGCCGGGCGGCGCGGTGGAGTATCAGGGTGCGGCCCATATCGACGGCGTGCCAGGCGCGGCCTCCGCCATCGAGCTGGCCTTCATGGACGTGGCGGGCTCTTCGACCGGGGCCCTTTTGCCCACCGGCAATCTGCGCGACGAGATCAACGGGGTCGAGGTCACCTGCATGGATGTGGCCATGCCCATCGTGATCGCCCGCGCGGCCGATTTCGGGCTGACCGGCTACGAGACGCGCGAAGAGCTCGACGCCAACCGCGCCTTTTTCGAGCGGATGGAACCCCTACGGCGCGAGGCCGGCGCGCGGATGGGGATGGGCGATGTGTCCGACTCGGTCACGCCGAAATTCGCGCTCCTCGCCCCGCCCCGCGACGGCGGTACGATCACCACGCGTTATTTCATGCCCCGCGCCTGCCACCCGACGATGGCCGTGACCGGCGGCCAGTGCCTCGCCACCTGCGCGCTCACCCCCGGCACCGTCGCCGACGGGCTAGGAGCACGCCCCTTGGACAGCCCCGCCACCGTGTCGCTGGAACATCCCTCTGGCACGATGGAGGTCATCGTGGACTATGCGCCTGCCGATCTCGGTGTCGAGGTCATCTCGGCCGGGATCGTCCGGACCGCCCGCAAGCTGGCATCCGGTCTGGTCTTCGTTCCCGACGAGGTGCTGGCGACCGAGTGAGACACACCGAAAGTGAGACAACGTAATGGATCACACCTACAGACGCGCGGTGCAGACCGCACGCTCAGAGCTTCGCAAAGCGCTGCAGGTCCTCGCATCGGAATTGCGGGACTATCCCACGCCGGTAAGCGGCTGCGATCTGCACTACACCCAGTTGCTGAGCGAGCACCGCAAGATCAGTGCAGCACTCTCGGCCCTCGGGACCGATTATTTCATACCAACTCCGCGCACCCTCGCGCGAGGAGCGGGCGTCGAAAGCCGCTAGGAAGGATGGCAGCGCCATGAAGAGTATCGTCGTTGCCTTTGATGGAACCCAGGGCGCCTGCGCCGCGCTGCGCTATGCCTCGGCGCTGGCGGGGCCGGGCGGGGGTTACGTGACCGCTGTGCTTGCCCATGCCTCGACCGAAAGCTACGCGGCCCAGGGCAACTGGATTCCGTCCGAGGTGCGCCAGATTCTGGGCGAGGTGAACGACCGGATCGTCGGTGAGGCGAAAGCCGCCTTCGAGGCCGAGGCCGCAACACTCGATCTCGGAGATCGTCTCGCCTTCGAGGCGCTTCCCGGACGGGTGGACGATGTGCTTGCGCGCCGGGCGCGGGCGTCGGACCTGCTGGTCGCGCCACGACCGACCGGAGAGGCCGACATCCGGATGCTTCAGCATCCCGACCAGATTGCGTTGCGCAGCGGCCGGCCCCTGCTGATCATCCCGGCAGACGCGGTGCCGAACCATGCGCCGGCCCGGACCGTCATCGCCTGGGACGGCAAACGCGCCGCCGCCCGCGCATTGGCCGACGCGCTGCCGCTGCTGGCACCGGGCAGCGAGGTGACGCTCCTGACCGTCGGGCCGCTGGTGCCGAGCGTCCCGTCCGAGGTCATTCTGACCCATCTGTCGCGGCACGGGTTCGACGCGCGTCAGCTGACACGCCCGGCTGACGGCAGCATTGCCAACACCCTGATCGCCTATTGCGACGAGACCCGCCCAGAGCTTCTCGTCCTGGGGGCCTACGAGCACAGCAAGTTTCAGGTCGAGCTCATGGGAGGCGCGACCACGGAGGTCTTGCGCCGCGCCGATCTGCCGGTTCTGATGTCGCACTGATGCGTGTGCACATTCTCGACGACTGGTTCGACACCCTGCGCGGCCTGCCCTGTTTTTCCAGGCTCGCCGCCCATGACGTGACCGTCTGGACCGACCACGAGCCAGATCCCGCGCGCCTCGCGGAGCGCCTTGAGGCGGCCGAAGCTCTGGTGCTCTTCCGTGAGCGGACAGCGATCACCGCCCCGCTTCTGGATCGGCTGCCAAACCTGCGGCTCGTCAGCCAGCGCAGCGTCTATCCCCATATCGATGTCGATGCCTGCACGCGCAACGGTGTGCTGCTCTGCTCCAATATGCATGCCGGCACGCCCTCCTACGCCGCCGCAGAGCTGACCTGGGCGCTCATCCTCGCGGCCATGCGGCAGCTGCCGCAGCAGATGGCCTCGCTCAAGGCGGGCCAATGGCAGATGGGCGTGGGCCGAACCCTGCGGGGCCGCCGCCTGGGGCTCTATGGATACGGGCGCATCGCGCAGGCCGTTGCCGGCTATGCGCGCGCCTTTGGGATGGAGGTGCTCTGGTGGGCCTCCGAGGAGGGCCGCGCCCGGGCAGAGGCCGATGGCGAACCCGTCGCCGAGAGCCGCGAGGCATTCTTTGCAGGCTGCGACATCGTCAGTGTCCATGTGCGGCTGAAACCCGGTACGCGGGGCATCATCGGGCCCGCTGATTTCGCCGCCATGCGTCCTGACGGGCTATTCGTGAACACCTCGCGCGCGGGCCTCGTGCAGCCCGGGGCGCTTCTTGCCGCATTGGAGGCCGGGCGCCCGGGCAGTGCCGCGATCGATGTGTTCGACAGCGAACCGCTCACCGATGCGTCGGACCCGCTGCTGTCCCACCCGAACCTCATCGCGACCCCCCATATCGGCTATGTCACGGAGGACGAGTTCGACCTCCAGTTCTCCGACATCTTCGACCAGGTGAACGCGTTCGACCGGGGCGCGCCGATCCACATGATCAACCAGGAGGTTCTGGACCGCCACGCGTGACGACGGGCGCCACCTTGGCGGCGCCGGAGACCAGCTTTGCCAGAAGCTGCTCCGCCGAGGTCTGCAGCGTCACGCCCGTCCGGGTGAGGATTCCCATGGGGCGCCGAATCTCCGGCCCCGAGATCGAACGAACGCAAACCCCGTCCAGACCAGCCTGCCCAAGCGCGGTGCGCGGCAGCACCGCGATGCCGAGCCCGCCCCGCACCAGATCGAGCGCGGTGGTCGTCCGGCGCGCCTCATAGGACCAGGCGACCTCCATCCGCGCCCGGGCCCTCGCGTCGTCGATCAACAGCCGGTTACCGGTACCCCGCGCCGCCAGGATCAGTTCGTGCCCGGCCAGCGCAGTCCAGGACAGGCTGGCGCTCTCTGCCAGCGGGTGGTCTGGTGGCACCACCGCCATCAGCGGATCGTCAAAGAGCGGACGGAACCGGGTGCCGGGCTCCTGTGCCGGTATCGCACAGAGCCCAAAATCGGCCTCGCCCTCTGCGACGGCCTCGGCAACCTCGTTCGCGGCCAGATCGAGCAGACGGACACGGGCGCGGTGGCCCTCCGCACGGAACGCGGCCAGCGCCGGGGCCAGCCAGCAGGCGATCACCGTCGGCACAACGGCCACCGTCACAAGGGCGTTGCGCTGGTGTGCGTAGCGCAGCGACTCGTCGCGCATGGCCAGCGCGGTCTCCTCGGCATCCGCCAGCAGACCCTCGGCCCGCGCGTAGAGCCGTTTGGCGGCCAGCGTCGGCTTCACCTGCCGCGTGGTGCGCTCGAACAGTTGCGAGTCGAGCGCCAGCTCGAGCTTCCGGATCCGCCGGGTGACGGCGGGCTGCGACAGGTGGACCTGTTCGGCCGCGAGATGGAAGGACCCCGTGTCCATAACCGCGAGGAAGGTTTCGAGATCCGCGAAATCATAATTGATAATCATGGCGCATTAATCATCAGAAACAGATCATTTGTGAAATCAAATCTCGCGCGCTAGCGCTTTGTCAGACCGCAGGCACCAGGCAACCATGACCAAGACCTACGATATCGCTGTCATCGGCGGGGGCAACGCCGCCCTTTGCGCCGCCATCACCGCCGCTGAGACCGGCGCCCGGGTTCTGGTCCTCGAGGCCGCGCCACGCCCCTATCGCGGCGGCAACAGCCGTCACACACGAAATTTCCGCTGTATGCATGCCGGCCCGCTCGGCGTCCTCACCGGCGCCTATGGCGAGGACGAGTATTTCGACGATCTGCTCAAGGTGACCAAGGGCAAGACCGACGAGGCGCTGGCCCGGCTGGCGATCGGGGCCTCGCAGGACTGCTACGGCTGGATGGAGGCCCGCGGCGTCCGGTTCCAGCCATCGCTCTCGGGAACGCTCTCGCTTTCGCGCACGAACGCGTTTTTCCTCGGCGGCGGCAAGGCGCTGGTCAATGCCTACTATCTCACCGCCGAGGAGTTGGGCGTCGACATCGCCTATGAGGCGTCGGTCACCCATGTCGAGTTCGACGGCGAGCGGGTCACGCAAGTAACGGCCGAGATCGACGGCACCGCGCAGCGATTTTCGCCGCGGGCCGTGGTCGTCGCGTCGGGGGGATTTCAGGCCGACATGGACTGGCTGGCCGAAGCCTGGGGGCCGGCGGCGCGGAACTTTCTGATCCGCGGCACCCCCTACAATCGCGGCGTGGTGCTGAAGGATCTGCTGGATCAGGGCGTGCAGTCCGTGGGCGACCCCACCCAGTGCCATGCCGTGGCCATCGATGGGCGTGCGCCGCAATATGACGGCGGGATTGTGACGCGGCTGGATTGCGTTCCCTTTTCGGTCGTCCTCAATCGAGACGGTGAACGGTTCTATGACGAGGGCGAGGATGTCTGGCCCAAACGCTACGCGATCTGGGGGCGGCTTGTCGCGGCGCAGCCCGATCAGGTCGGCTACGCCATCATCGACAGCCGCAGTCTGGACCTCTTCATGCCCTCTGTTTTCCCTCCGGAAAGGGCCGAAACGATCGAAGGTCTGGCGCAGCGTCTGGGTTTGCCGACCCACAAGGTCCGCGAGACCATCGACGCGTTCAACGCCGCCTGCACACCCGGCGCGTTCCACCCGACCGAGCTCGACGGCCTGGCCACAACCGGCCTCACGCCGCCGAAAACCAACTGGGCCCGGCCGATCGCCGAGCCGCCCTTCTATGGCTATGAACTGCGCCCCGGTGTGACCTTCACCTATCTGGGCCTCGGCGTGGACGGCTCGGCCCAGGTGCAGGGCCCGGACGCGCCGGTGGAGAACCTCTGGGCCGCGGGCGAGATCATGGCCGGCTCGATCCTGGGACAGGGCTATCTCGCCGGGTTCGGCATGACCATCGGCACCGTCTTCGGACGCATCGCAGGAAGGGAGGCCGCGGCCTATGTCCATTGACATCCTTCAGGAAGCCCGCCGTCAGATCGAGATCTGCAATGCCTGCCGCTATTGCGAGGGCTATTGCGCGGTTTTCCCCGCGATCACCCGGAACCGCCAGTTCGCGGATGGCGATCTGACCCACCTGGCCAATCTCTGCCACAACTGCCGCGGCTGTTACTACGCCTGCCAATATACCGAGCCGCACGCGTTCGCGCTGAACGTGCCCCAAGTGCTGGCTGAGGTCCGCCAGGAGAGCTGGAAGACTCATGCATGGCCTCAGGGCTTCGCGGCGCTCTTCGACCGCTCCGGTCTGGCCATCGCCGCGGCCCTCACGCTGGGTTTTGCCCTCCTCTTCGCGCTCACCCAGGCGATGCGGCCGGCCGATGGCGCGGGGTTCTACGCCTATATGTCCCACGGCCTGATGGTGGCGATCTTCGCACCGGCCTTCCTGCTGCCCCTGGCCGCGATGGCGCTGTCGCTGCGGTCCTACTGGCGGAGCATCGGCGGCGGACAGGTCCACCTCGCGGATCTGCGGTCCGCGTTCGCTTCGGCAGGGCGGATGAAGAACCTCGACGGCGGGCATGGCGAGGGCTGCAACTTCGAGCAGGGGGAGCGCTATTCCAATGCGCGCCGCTACGCCCATCAGGCAACGCTCTACGGGTTCTTGCTGTGTTTTGCGTCCACTTCTGCCGGGACGGTGCTCCATTACGGCTTTGGCGCAGAGGCCCCTTACGGGCTCTTCAGCCTGCCAAAGCTCTTCGGGGTGCCCGGCGGCATCCTGCTGTGTGTCGGAACGGTCTGGCTGGCCTGGCTCAAGACGCGCGCCGACCGGAACCTCTCGGCGGCCTTGGTCTGGGGCGGCGAGATGGCTTTCGTTCTACTCCTCTTCGCGGTCAGCGCGACCGGGCTCCTTCTCTATGCAGCGACCGGCACCGGTGCTGTCGCCCTGCTTCTGCCGCTCCATCTTGGCACAGTGCTTGCCTTCTTTCTGCTGACGCCTTACTCAAAAATGGCCCACGGATTCTATCGGCTGGCCGCACTCCTGCACGAGGCGGGGGTCAACCGAAGAGCCGCCCTTCCCTTAGCGGCCCGTACGATCAAAGGATGAGGCCGCGGACCGCGACAGGACCTTGCGGCAGACCTTGCGAAGCGCTTCACCGGCGGGCGACAGTGACCGACCGCGTTCCTTGATGATCCCCAGATCGCGACTGATGACCGGGTCCCGGATCGGGCGCGACACCAGATCCAGATCGGTCCGTTTGTACTGAACGAGCGTCGGGATCGCCGAGACCCCGAGGTTCCGCCCGACCAGCGCCAGCAGCGCGTTGAAATGGCCAACCTCCAGATCGCCCGACAGCGCACGCATCCGGTCGCCGAGCTTGCGCTGGAGTAGATTCGTCGTGCCACTGCCGGCGCGCATCCGGATGAAATTGTGGGCCTCGAGGTCCTTCCAGCGCAGCACGGCCGCGCGAGCAAGCGGATGATCCCGGTGGCAGACCAGTACGAAACGGTCATCGAACAGGGGCTCGTATTCCAGATCGGGATGGCCTTCCCCGAACTGCGCAATGGCGAGTTCGGATTCGCGGCGCAGCACGCGTTCCAATGCCGCCGGGCTGGAGCTTTCCGTGACCCGCACCCGGACCCGCGGGTTGGCCGCTTTGAACTGGGCCATGATCTCGGGCAGAAGCGTGTCGGCGACGGTCATGTTGGTGGACATCGCGACGGTGCCCGTACGGACCTGGATCAGCTCCCGGATATCGCTGATCGACTGGTTGAATTCCGCCACGATCCGTTCGGCTTCCGGCAGAAACTCCTCGCCCACCAGCGACACCGAAACCTGGCGCGTCGTGCGATCCAGAAGCCGCGCCCCAAGCGCCTCTTCCAGCTTCTTGATGCGCCGCGACAGGGCCGATTGTGTTATGCCAAGCTCCTCGGCCGCACGGGCGAAGCCGCCCATATTCGCAATAACCACAAAGGCTTGCACGTCATCGAGCTTGATCAGCATAGGTCGCTGATAAGTTCTCAAAGATCATTAATCAATGATTTCTTTGAGTTTGTATCAGTTATGGCGCCGTGGCAGCATCCAGTCCATCAAGGATCCGTGCGAAGGACCGAGCAACCGGCCACGCATGTTCAGGGAGGACACCCGCAATGATGAGAGCTACCAAGCGCGCGCTGTTCGGCATGGCTGCCGCGGCAACTCTGTTCCCGGGGGCAGCGCTGGCTTCCGACGACTTCACACTCGACGGCGAAACGGTCACCTGGATCGTCGGGTTCCGCGAGGGCGGGGGCACCGACCGCCTGACACGCCTGCTGCAGGCCAAACTTTCCGAGCACCTGCCGGGCAATCCCGAGATCATCGTCCTGAACAAGCCGGGCGGCGGCTCGGTCACCGCGTCGAACGAGTTCCACGCCAATGCGCCGACGGACGGCACCATGCTGACGATGGCATCGACCTCGACACTGCTGCCGCCGCTTCTGGGCGCGTCGGTGGCGAATTACAATCCGAACGATTGGGTGGCGGTTGCGGGGTTTGCCCGGGGTGCCACGATGTTCGGCATCTCAGAGCAGCTCGGCGTGGGAGGGACCGATCCCGCCGCAGACCACGAAGCCCTGAAGAACGCCAACATCCGCTTCGGGTTGGAGACGCCGATCTCGGCGGAGATGCTCGACCTCGTCGCACTCGATCTGCTCGACATCGATGCGCGGGTCATCTTCGGGCTCAGCTCCAGCGACGCCGAAGCTGCTTTCCAGCGCGGTGAGATGAACCTGAACACCGACAACACGCGCTCCTACCTGAAGGATTTCGGCGAAGACGCGGCGGTGAACCCGGTCTGGAGCTATGGCGTGATCACCGAAGACGGCAGCCTGCAGCGCGACCCGGATCTGCCCGACGTCCCGACCTTTCCGGAGTTCTACGAGGCGGTGACCGGCGAGGCGCCGCGCGGTCCGGGCTATGAGCTGCAGAAGAACCTGATGAACGCCAAGGTCATGCTCTCCAAGGCGATCATGCTGCCGCCCGGAACCCCCGACGAGATCCGCAACGTCTATATCGACGCGATGAAGAAGGTCGTCGCCGATCCGGAGGTCGCCGCGGGCCTGCCGCGCGAGGTCGGCTCCATGCCGCTCAATTTCGGCGAGGCGACGCAGCGCGCGATCGCGAGCGGCACCGCCATGAATCCCGAGGTCCGCGCCTGGGCCGACCAGTTCCTGCAGGAGAACTACGACTCTTCGCTCGATTGATGCCAGAATGGGGCGGCTCACGGATCGGCCCGGGCCAATTTGAGCAGGGCCGGACCAGGCCCGCCGTCCGGGCGCCGGACCACCCCGCCGGGCCGCCCCATCGGGTGCCCGACCGGCACCTCTAGCGGAGACCGGAGATGTTCGAGGCCGCGCTTCTTGCCCTGGCAGAGCTCAGCAATCCGACGACTTTCCTGGCGCTGATCGCCGGTGTCGTCGTCGGACTGATGGTGGGCATTCTGCCGGGCCTCGGCGGCACCGCCGGGCTTGCGCTGCTTCTGCCCTTCGTCTTCGGCATGGATCCCGGCGTGGCGCTCGCGATGATGATCGGGCTCACAGCGGTCACCACGACCTCGGACACCTTTCCCTCGGTGCTGATGGGGATCCCCGGAACCTCGGGATCGCAGGCCACGGTCATGGACGGCTTTCCCATGTCCAAGCGCGGCGAGGGCACCCGGGCGCTGTCAGCGGCCTTCGTGTCCTCGCTCTTCGGCGGCAT
This sequence comes from Pseudomonadota bacterium, assembly GCA_039184415.1. GTDB lineage: Bacteria > Pseudomonadota > Alphaproteobacteria > Rhodobacterales > Rhodobacteraceae > JANSYP01. The sequence goes on along the minus strand of JBCDBB010000017.1, from coordinate 3,105 downwards.
CTTCGGCGCCGTCGTTCTGTCCTTTGCCGTATTCGCCGCAAAGCCGATCATCCTGTCCATCGGCTTCGGCGAACAGTTCATGCTGGTCGTACTGGCCCTGTCGATGGTCGGTATCCTGACGGGCATCAACATCTGGAAGGGTCTGGCCGCCTGTTCCATGGGGCTGATGCTGGGGGCGCTCGGCGCGGCACCGCTGTCGGGGGTAGAGCGCGCCACGCTCGGCACCTCCTATCTGCTCGACCCCTTGCCGCTGGTGATCGTTGGGCTCGCGATGTTCGCCACGCCCGAGATCATCGATCTGTTGCGACGCCAGGAGCGGATCGCACACGGCGGCAAGCTCGGCGGCGGGTGGCTGCAGGGCGCACGTGACTGGGCGCGCAACTGGTGGCTTTCGATGCGCTGTTCGGCGATCGGATGCATCATTGGCGCCCTGCCCGGCCTGGGCGGAAGCGTGGTGGACTGGATCGCCTACGGGCACGCTATCCAGACCACCAGGAACCGCGAGCGCTACGGCACCGGTGACGTGCGCGGCGTGATCGCGCCGGAAAGCGCAAACAACGCCAAGGAGGGCGGCGCGCTCGTGCCGACGCTGCTGCTGGGGATCCCCGGGTCAGGCAGCATGGCGATCCTGCTCGGCGGGCTGATCCTGATCGGCATCGACCCGGGCGTGGAACTGGTCACCGAACAGCTCGATCTGGTCTATCTGATCATCTGGTCGATCGCGGTCGCCAACATCGTGGGCGCCGGGATCTGCTTTGCCCTCTCGCCCCAGATCGCGAAACTCACGACCATCCGCTACGTGCTGCTCGCCCCCTTCATGCTGGGCATCATCTTCTTTGCGGCCTTCCAGGCGACGCGCAGCTGGGGGGATCTGATCGCGCTCTTTCTGCTGAGCGTCCTCGGGGTCTACATGAAACGGTTCGGCTGGCCCCGCCCGGCGCTCCTGATCGGGTTCGTGCTGGCAGAACGCGTGGAGTCCTCAGTCTATCAGACGGTCGCGCTCTACGGCTTCACCTTCCTGCAGCGCCCCATCGTGATCGTGCTGCTGGTCCTGACGCTGCTGTCGGTCGCGGCGGCGATCCTCTTCAAGCGCTCGCCGCCCGGAAACCTGACCGAAAGCTCGCCCTTCAGCCATCTGCGGACCGGGCCTCAATGGGTCTTTCTGATCGCCGTTGCGGGCTTTGCCGCTTTCATCCTCTGGGACGCGCAGGGCTACAACCAGCTCACCGGGCTCTACCCCACCGTGGCCGCGACATCGGCGCTGGTGTTCCTGGCGCCGCTCGCCCTGAACATGCTGCGCACGCGGCGGCCCGCGCCGACCTTTTATGATGCCGAGAGCGCAGCGGACGAGGACGCAGCCGCCCGGCCATCGGCCGAATACTTCCTGGGTCTGCTGCTGGCCATGCTCGCGCTCTCCGCCCTCGTGGGTTTCGTACTCGGCATCGCCAGCTTCATCTTTCTCTTCCTGTGGCGGCGCGGCGCGGTGACCCCGTGCAAGGCGCTGCTCGGCGCGGGCGGGTTCGTGTTCTTCCTGGGCGTTCTGTCCGATCAACTGACGCTGCGCTACCCCGCCGGACTGCTGCAATCCTGGGTGAACCTGCCCTTGCCGCTCCAATGAAGGATCCGCCCATGAAAGACAGCGACGGCCTCTCGATCGACAGCACCCTGGCCCGCTACATCTCGCAGGCGATCATGGCCGAGGTACCGCAAGAGGTTCTGCTCCGCGCCCGATGCCACCTGCTCGACACGCTGGTCGCGATTCTCTCTGGCCGGTCGCTGCCCGCCGGCGCGTTCGGCTACCGGTTTATCGAGAGCGCCCGCTCAGGCGCGGACGCCACCCTTCTGGGCGGGTCGGTCCGTGCAGGCCTTGAACAGGCCGCCTTTGCAAATGCGATGGCTGCCCATGCTGACGAGACCGATGACAGCCATGCCGGCGGCCGCTTTCACCCCGGCTGCGCCATCGTACCAGCGGCACTGGCCGTGGCCGAACACGAAAACTGCAGCGCTCAGGAGCTGCTGAAGGCCATCGCGCTCGGCTATGATGTGGGCGCCCGTGCGACCATGGCGCTTGGCTATTCGAACCCCCGAACGACCGTCTTCTCGACCCACTCCATCGGGGCGCTTTTCGGAGCCGCGGCCGCCTCCGGCGCGCTCCTCAGACTGTCCGCCAGCGAAGCTGAGGCGCTCCTGTCCCTGACCGTTCAGCAGGCCTCGGGCCTCTCCTACTGGATCCGCGACCCGGACCATGTGGAGAAATCCTTTGATTTCGGGGCGAAAGCGGCGCGAAACGGGGTGTTTGCGGCGCTGCTCGCCAAGGCCGGCATGACGACGCCGGACACCCCGTTGACCGGTGACCGGTCCTATCTGGAGGCCTTTGCGGAGATCCCCCGCCCCGAGCTGCTCTCCCAGGGCCTCGGGACCCGCTTCGAGATCCGGCAGGCCAGTATCAAGAAATGGTCGGTCGGCTCGCCGATCCAGTCCGTTCTCGATGCGATTGAACTGCTCTTTGGCGGAGCCAGCGTTCCCGGTGACGCCATCCGGTCGGTCGAGGTGCGTCTTCCCGCGAACCGGATCCATGTCATCGACGACCGTCCGATGCCGGCGGTCTGCTGCCAGCATCTTGTGGCGCTGGCCCTGACGGACGGGCGCGTCGGGTTCGCAGGCTCGCACGACAGCGACCGGATGGAGGACCCGCATATCCGCGCGCTGCGCCGCAAGGTCCGGCTGGTCCCTGACGGTACGCTCTCGCGCGCCCGTCCGGAACGCCAGGCGATCGTCACCGTCGAGATGGCCGACGGAACGACGCGTCGGCACCACACGCGCGTGGTTCACGGGACCCCCGACGATCCAATGACGCCCGGCGATGTCGCGGCGAAGGCGCGCGATATTCTCGACCCGATCCTGGGACGGCGCGCCAAGCTGCTGATCGATCTCTGCCTGATGGCCGATTTCACGCCGGGCGCGCTTGCGGCAGCCTGCCGGATCGATACCGAGTAACCCGGCGTTGCCTGTTGAGCATTGCCCAGCCGGAGATCTGCTGAAAACCGGCTGGCCTGGAACGGAGCGGACATGCCGAAATCTGTCGGAGCAGTTGAAACACGTCTT
>JBCDBB010000016.1:0-35141 GCA_039184415.1 Pseudomonadota bacterium | reverse complement strand
GGCGGCGATGATGCGGACGGGTGCAGCACTGACCGTCGCCATGGTTCTGGCGGCGTCGGCCGGGGCGGCGGAGTTCGCAGGACCGCAGGAGGCGCTTGATGCGCTGGTCGCGGCGGCCGTCGCGGGGGAGCCCGGCGCGCTTCTGGCGGTCTTGGGCGACGAGGCACAGGACCTGATCGCGGACACGCCCGAAGAGCGTCAGGAGAATCGGGCGGCGTTTCTGGCGCTCTATGGCGAGGGCTACCGGTTCCTGCCGGTCGAGGACGGGGTGGTCGAGGTCCTGCTGGGTGCCGATGGCTGGCCCTTTGCGATCCCGCTGGTGAAGGGCGAGACCGGCTGGAGCTTTGACGTGGCGGCGGGCCGGGAGGAACTGCTGGCGCGCGAGATCGGGTTCAACGAGCTGGAAGTGATCGCCCTGATGGATGTCTATGGCGATCTGCAGGCGGCCTTTCGGCTGCGCGATCATGATGGCGACGGGGTGATGGAATTTGCCCGCTCGGTGATTTCATCGGCCGATGCGCGAGACGGGCTGTTCTGGCCCGGCGATGGCAGCCTGGTCGGCGCGCGTCTGGCGATGGCGGCCGCCCATGGCTGGAGCGACGGCGAGGCATTTTACGAGCCCGAACCCCATTTCGGCTATGTTTTCAGGATCCTGCAGGGGCAGGGCGACAGTGCGCCGGGGGGTGCGATGTCCTATCTGGTCAATGACCGGATGGTGGCGGGCCATGCCCTGCTGGCGGTGCCCGCGTCCTATGGCGAGACCGGGGTGCACAGTTTCATGGTGGCCGAGAACGGTGTGATCCTGGAGGCCGATCTGGGCCCCGAGACGGCGGACCGCGCGGCCGATATCACGCTGTTCGCGCCGGACGCGGACTGGGCCCCGCTGGAGTAGCGCGGGTCGCTCTGTTGGCGCGCGCGCCCGCCGCGTCTGGGATCAGGGGGGCGCCCTCAGTGGCGAAGTGGCCGTCGGGCGGCGTCGGGCCATCCGTTTGGCGGGGCTGTGGACGGTGCTGAGCCCCCTGCGCGGGGTCACGTGGCGGCGGAACGCCCCGGCAGGTGCGGCCGTACCGGGCCCGAATTCAGATATGCGGTGATGACCGGTGTGTCGCCCACGGCCCCGATGATCCGCGGCACATTGCGCGCGGTGCCACAGTCGGGCCTGCGGTGGCACGCGACGGGGCGGGTCATTCGGCGGGATCCTCGGCGGGCGATGTCTTTGGCGATGTCTTTGGCGATGCCTCGGGCGATGTCTGGGGGCTCGGGCGCAGCAGCCAGCCCATGAGCATCAGCGCCAGCACCGCGCCGGCGAGCTGGGCCAGAACGAAGAAGGGCACGTCCTGGGGCCGGATGCCGGAGAACGTGTCGGTGAAGCCCCGGGCGATGGCCACGGCGGGGTTGGCGAAGCTTGTCGATGCGGTGAACCAGTAGGCGGCGGTGATGTAGAGCCCGACGAGCCAGGGCACCGCCGCCGCCCGGAAGCGCAGACCGGCAAGGATGGTGGCGACGAGCCCGAATGTCGCCACGATCTCGGCCAGCCATTGCGCCGGTCCGGTGCGGACGGTGGTCGAGGCCTGGAGGATCGGCAGCTCGAACATGGCGTGGGCCAGAAGGCTCCCCAGCAGCCCGCCGATGATCTGGGCGGCGATATAGGGCGCGGCCTCGGATCGCGGCAGATCGCCCCGGAGCGCGAAGACGGTGGTGACGGCGGGGTTGAAATGCGCCCCCGAGATCGGGCCGAAGATCGTGATCAGCACCACCAGGATTGCGCCGGTGGGGATCGTGTTGCCCAGAAGTGCCAGCGCCACATCCTGGGTCAGCCTTTCGGCCATGATGCCCGAGCCCACGACGGTGCAGACCAGAAGGCCGGTGCCGAGCGCCTCTGCCGCCAGACGCCGGGTGAGATCATACATGGCAGCCCCTCGCCATCGTCCTTTGACGAGCGCCTAGCCCCTGGTGCCGGCCCGGTCCAGTCTTTTGGGCCGCGGCGGCAGTGTACACCATCGGTCGGGGCGGACATGGCACCGCAGTTTACTCCGCCCCCGGAGCGTCTAGGCTTGGCCGGGCAAGGACAGGTATTGTGACGATGGCAAAGGTGAATGGCGAAGATCACTGACAATCCGGAGCGCTATGCGCTGGCCAATGAGCTGCATGCAAGGCCGTTCCCGAGCATCGCGGCGCCCTGCCGGGCGGCCTATCTGGCGATCAAGCAGCCGGTGGATGCGGCCTCGCGCGACCGCAGCGCCGACCGGGAGCATCTGCTGGCGCTGCTCAGACGTCACGGCGCCACGGAGCCGCCCGAGGGGGCCACGCACTATTTCGGCCAGATCGGCAAGCATATGCTGAAATGGGAGAGCCATACCGAGTTCGTCACCTACACGGTCTTCGGCGAGGGCGTGGCGAATCCGGCCTTTGACGGGCGCACCTTCGAGATGTTTCCCGCGGACTGGCTGGAGACGATCCCGGGCGAACGCGTGACCTCGGCCCTGATCCGGGTCGAGGAGTTGGGCGATCCCGCGGAGGTGCCTGAGAAGCTCCATCAGTGGATGGTGCCCGAGAGCCTCGCGGCGAGCTGGGTCGTCGACCGGACCGCCATTATCGCCGGCGATTTCCGCATCGATGCCCAGGGCCATATGCGCTTTGCTGTCTTCGTGCAGCCGGGAACGGGCGCGCGGCGGGTGGGCCGCATCGTCCAGCGGGTGGCGGAGATCGAAACCTACAAGACCATGTCGCTTCTGGGGCTGCCGGTGGCGCGGATGCTGTCGAAGCGGATCAACGAGATCGAGGAGGACCTGACCGGGGTCGTCGACGCGATGCAGGGCGAGGCGGACAAGCCGGAAAAGACGCTGAACAGCCTCCTGGCGATCGCGGCCGATCTGGCCGGGCTGGCGGCGCAGTCGAGCTTCCGCCTGGGCGCGACCGGGGCCTATGCGACGCTGGTCAACCAGCGCATCGAGGTTCTGCGCGAGGAGCGGTTCGACGGGCGCCAGACCTTCGCCGAGTTCATGATGCGCCGCTTCGATCCCGCGATGCGGACGGTGACATCGGCCGAGGCGCGGCTCGCGACCATGAGCGACCGGGCGACGCGGGCGGCCAATCTGCTGCGTACCCGGGTCGATGTCGATCGCTCTGCCGTGAACCAGGCGCTGCTTGAAAGCATGGACCGGCGCGCCGATCTGCAGCTGAGACTGCAGAAGACGGTGGAGGGGCTGAGCGTCGTCGCGATCAGCTATTATGCCGTCAACCTGGTGCTCTATGTGCTCGCGCCCTTTGCAGAGTCGCTGCAAATGAGCAAGGTGGAGCAGGCCGCCCTTGTCACGCCGCTGGTGGTGCTGGGGGTCTGGCTCGCGATCAGGCGCATTCGCAACGAGGTGGAATGATGGCCATGAAGAACCGCTTTGCCGAATGGCTTCCCGAGATCACCGAATGGCGGCGCGATATCCATGCCAATCCGGAGCTGATGTTCGACACGCACCGCACCGCCGCGCTGGTGGCGGGGAAACTGCGCGCGTTCGGCTGTGACGAGATCCATGAGGGGATCGGGCGCACCGGTGTGGTCGGCGTGATCCGCGGGCGCAGCGATACGGCCGGGCGGGTGATCGGGCTCAGGGCCGACATGGATGCGCTGCCGATCGAGGAGGCGACGGGGCTCGACTATGCGTCGGGCAATCCGGGCAAGATGCATGCCTGCGGCCATGACGGGCATACCGCGATGCTCCTGGGCGCGGCGCGCTATCTGGCCGAGACGCGCAATTTCGACGGGACCGTCGTGGTGATCTTTCAGCCCGCCGAAGAGGGCGGCGGCGGCGCCAAGGTGATGGTCGATGAGGGCGTTCTGGACCGGTTCGGGGTGCTGGAGATCTACGGTATGCACAATTGGCCGGGCCAGCCCGTGGGCAGTTTCGCCATCCGGGAGGGCGCGTTCTTCGCCGCCACCGACCAGTTCAAGATCACCGTCGAGGGGCGGGGCGGCCATGCGGCCAAGCCCCATGACACGGTGGACAGCGCGCTGGTGGCGGCCCAGATCGTGGTGGCGCTGCAATCGGTGGTGGCGCGCAATGCAGATCCGGTGGACCAGCTCGTCCTGTCGGTGACGGGCATCCGGACCGCGACCGACACCCACAATGTGATCCCGCAGCGGACATTCCTGCAGGGCACCGTGCGGTCGCTGAGACCCGAGGTGCGGGATCTGGCCGAGGCGCGGCTCGGCGCGGTGGCGCGGGGTGTGGCCGAGGGCTTCGGGGCGGAGGTGACGCTGGAGTATGAGCGCGGCTATCCGGTGATGGTCAACCACGGGCAGGAGACCGGGTTTGCCGCCGATGTGGCGCGCGCGGTCTCGGGCGCCTGTGCGGAGGCGCCCTACGTGCTGGGGGGCGAGGATTTCGCCTATATGCTGGAGGCTAGGCCCGGTGCCTATATCCTCGTGGGCAACGGCGAGGGCGCGATGGTCCATCACCCGGAATACGATTTCAACGACGAGGCGATCCCGGCGGGCTGCTCCTGGTGGGTCGGCATGGTCGAGGAGCGTTTGCCCGCGGGCTAGGCGCGTAGGTCCGTTGCCCGGGCAGCTCCGGCGGCGCCATGTGGTGGACGCGCTTCCATGCCATGGGCGCGTGCTGCCTGCGCGCGTCGCCGTTCGCGTTCGGATCACCCGTTCAAGCCAGTGAAAGGGGGCACTCCCGCCCGTCGTTGCCCGCTATCGCGGACGCCTCCAGTTGGGCCGTGCAGGCTTCGCCTGCGATCCATGTCAACGGAAAAGTCGGGCGTAGAGGCCGTTGGATGCGCCGGTGCCGAGGAGCACCTGAGAGGGAGGTCTGCCGCTCACAGGTCTGTGATATCTAGAGCCGGCGCGCCCCGCCTCAAGGCGGCTCATACGCGTTCCACTTCGCCTTCGGCGGCCTTTACCACGTGCGCACCGGCGTCACTTCTTACAGCATCCCTAAGAGACCGCCGGCGCGCCGTAGGCGCGCCCGGCCCAACGGGAGGCGCCCCCGGCAGGGGGCAAACGACGGGCGGGAGCGCCCTCTCTGCCTCACTGCGGAGCGGTCCGGCCGGGAACGCTCAGCTTTCGCCGCCGACAAGGGCTGACAGAATCGCCTTGGCGCTGTCGCTGTCCCATTCGGCATCGCCGCGGAGGCGGGCAATCTCCTGACCCTCGCGGTTCAGCACCACCGTGATCGGCAGGCCGAGCACCGCCATGTCGCGTGCGATCTTCTGGCCGGGATCCTGATAGAGCGGCAGGGTTTCGATTTCTTCCTCTTCGAAGAACCGCCGCATCCCCTGCGGGCTGTTGCGCCCCGTCGCCAGCGTCACCACGGCGAAATCCTCGCCGCCGAGCTCCGCATTCAGCCGGTCGAGCGAGGGCATCTCCTTGCGGCAGGGCGCACACCATGTGGCCCAGAAGTTCAGTACCACGATCTTGCCTTCATAGGCGGCAAGGCTGGTCTCATTGCCGTCGATATCGGCAAAGACCGTGTCCGGGACCGGTTGGGGGTCGTCGGTGAAGACGAGCTTCTTCATATGCCCCTCGCGCAGGGCCTCGAGCGCCGCGCGATCATAGTCCGCCAGGGCGGGCGAGAGGCTCAGGGCAGGCACAAGGACGGTGGCAAGCAGGAACAGCGCGGGGCGCAGCATGGTCGGGCTCCGGGATTGGACGCAAACTGGCCCCGACCTTCCTGCCCCGGGCCCCGGGGTCAACCCGTGGCGGCGGGTTCTGCCGCACTCGTGATCGCTCTGGCGGGCCGGGGCGTGCCGGTGTAAGCCCCGGCGATCCCTGCGGGACTCGAGTGGAGACAGCCATGGGCGGCAAGGCGAGCAATCGGATGTGGGGCGGGCGGTTCGCCAGCGGACCGGACGCGATCATGGAGGCGATCAATGCCTCGATTGGGTTCGACAAGCGCCTGGCGGAGCAGGATATCGACGGCAGTCTGGCCCATGTCGCGATGCTCGAACGCCAGGGGATCGTGCGCGCTGATGACGCCGAGGCGATCCGAGACGGGCTGGCGCAGGTGCGCGCCGAGATCGCAGACGGGCGGTTTGCGTTCAGCGCGGCGCTCGAAGACATCCACATGAATATCGAGGCGCGGCTGTCTGAAATCATTGGGGAACCTGCCGGGCGGCTTCACACCGCGCGGTCCCGCAACGACCAGGTGGCGACGGATTTCCGGCTCTGGGTCCGGGACCAGTGCGACGCGGCGACCCATGGTCTGACCCTGCTGATGCGCGCGCTGACCGACCAGGCCGAGGCGGGCGCGGAATGGGTCATGCCGGGCTTCACCCATCTGCAGACCGCGCAGCCGGTGACCTGGGGCCACCATATGCTGGCCTATGTGGAGATGTTTTCGCGCGACCGCGCCCGGTTTGAGAATACCCGCGCGCGGATGAACGAGTGCCCGCTCGGGGCGGCTGCGCTGGCGGGGACCTCCTTTCCCATCGACCGGGAGGCCACGGCCCACGCGCTCGGCTTTGACCGGCCCATGGCCAATTCGCTCGACGCGGTCAGCGACCGGGATTTCGCGCTGGAGTTCCTGTCGGCGGCGGCAATCTGCGCGATGCATCTGTCGCGGCTGTCCGAAGAGCTCGTCATCTGGTCCTCGGCGCAGTTCCGTTTCGTGACGCTGAGCGACCGCTTTTCCACCGGCTCCTCGATCATGCCACAGAAGAAGAACCCCGACGCCGCCGAGTTGATCCGGGCCAAGATCGGGCGCATCCTTGGCGCACAAGTGGCGCTCCTGACGGTGATGAAAGGTCTGCCGCTGGCCTATTCCAAGGACATGCAGGAGGACAAGGAGCAGGTCTTCGATGCCGCCGACAGCCTGATGCTGGCGCTCGCGGCCATGACGGGGATGGTGCAGGACATGAGCGCCAATGCCGAGGCGCTGGAGGAAGCGGCGGGCGCGGGGTTTTCCACCGCAACCGACCTCGCAGACTGGCTGGTGCGGGTCCTGGGGCTGCCCTTCCGCGAGGCGCACCATGTCACCGGCGCCATCGTGGCCAAGGCCGAGGCCGCGGGCTGTGACCTGCCGGAGCTGCCGCTGGAGACCATGCAGGCCGTGCATCCGGGCATCACCCAACAGATCTTTGATGTGCTCGGGGTTCGCAATTCGGTTGCGAGCCGGCAGAGTTACGGTGGAACGGCGCCCGAGCAGGTGCGGGCGCAAGCGGCAGCCTGGAAGGAGCGGCTGGGATGAAACTCTGGATCATGGGCGCGCTCTGTCTGGCGCTCGCGGGCTGCACGCAGCCGCGGGTGACGAGCAGTGGCAGCGTCAGTGAAAGCGGCGGCACCAATGCCTCGGTCGGCGTGAATTCCGGGCCGGCGCGCGTCGGCGTGAACACGGACGGCGATGTCTATGCCGGGGCCGACGTGGTCCGGACCGACCGGCTGCGCGGCGGCGTCAGCACCTCGGGCGCCTATGCCAGCGCCGATGTGGTTGAGGCGGGGCCGCTGGATCTCGATGCGGGCGTCAGCACCGGCGGGGCCTCGGCCTCGGTCGGGCTGGACCCGCTGCCGGTCCGCGTGGGCTACGGGCTGGGCGGATGGAGGATCGGCTGGTGAGACACGTTGCTCTGCTCCTGGCGCTGCTGGCCGTGGCAAGCTGCGGCATCGACGGGCCGCCCCAGCCGCCGCCGCCCAAGGAAGAGACCGAACGCGCGTCGGGTGACGGGAGCAACAGTCGCGTCACGGTTGGTGTCAGCGGCTATATGGGCGGCGTCGTGACGCGCTGATCCGATCCCGGGCTGCTGCGCGTAATGCGCAATAAATTATATTTTACAGATAGTTGTGACGTGATTCTCATGTTTCATCTTGCCTGGAAAACCTGCCTGTTACGGATGCGGGCGCCAAGGCGGCTTGCCCTGGCGTTGGCGCGGCGCACATCTGGAAGACCACCGCAGCAACTCAAGGCCTGCCCATGTCTCCGCTTCGCCTCGTCTATCTTGCCCTCGCGATCTGGGGGGCGGTGCATCCGATGTACTGGTTCATCACCTATATGGTAGAGACGGGCACGGGGCTCGGCGGGCTGATCGACGCCTGGTATGTCAATGCCTCGACCACCGGGCTGACCTGGGACCTGACCATCGCGGCGATCGCGCTGACGGTCTGGGTCATCGCCGAATGCGTCTCGCGGCGCGACTGGCTGGGGCTGCTGGCGGTGCCGGCGACCTTCTGTATCGGGGTAAGCTGCGGGCTGCCGCTTTATCTGTGGCTGCGGACACGGGAGCGCGCGGTGGCGCAGGCGGCCTGAGCCCGGCGCACTGACCCTGGTGGCGGTTCAGAAGATCCCGCGATCGTCCCGCGCGTCGGGGTCGGGCCGGGTCAGGTCGCTCACCGGGTTCAATGCGCGCAGATCATCGGCGCCGAGATCGGGGAGAGCCGCGACGAGCCTGTAGAACCGCCCGCGCTCGCTGTCGGACAGAAACCCCTGGAACAGGCGGTCGGCCTTTCGGAGGTACTCGGCCCGTCCGAAGGGGGTCGCACCGCGAGGGTGCGCGTTGGCGACGTCGAGCGTCTCCTCCAGCGTTTCGCCCGACGTGAGCGTGACGGTGACGCGCGCGCCCTGGGCCTTTTTCAGCGGGTCCGGCTCGCCATCATAGCGCGCGTTCCAGTCCGGGTCCTCGTGGGTCTCGACCTTGCGCCAGAGCGCGACTGTATCGGGACGCTGGCGCCGCGCAGGCGCGTAGCTGGCCTCATGGTGCCAGTCGCCGTCCTCGAGCGCGACGGCAAAGATGTACATGGCGGAATGATCGAGCGTTTCGCGGCTGGCGCGGGGGTCGTATTTCTCGGGGTCGCCGCTGCCCGAGCCCATCACGACATGGGTGTAGGTCTTTGAATGGATGTCGATTTTCTCAATCCGGGACAGGTCTGGAATGCGCGGGCGGATCTTTTTGGCCAGATCGATCAGGGCGTTGCCGTGATAGCCGGCGGAATGCTCCTTGGTGAAGGTCGACAGGATCCCGCGACGGGGCTCGCTGCCTGTGGGCAGGCGGATGTCGTAGCGCGCGTCGGGGCCGTCGAGCAGGATCGCCATGATCCCGTAATCGCCTTCCCAGACCGGGCTGGGGCTGGTTTCGCCGCGCATCGCCCGGTCGACCGCGGTGATCGCCATCCTGCCGACAAGTCCCGGCGCAAACGCCTTCCAGCTCGACAGCGCGCCCTTGCGGCCCTGGCGGGTGAAGATGGAGCAATGGGCGGCGAACTGCACGGCCTGGTAGATCGTCTCGGTGTCGAGCCGCAGCAGCGCGCCGAGGCCCGCGGCGATGGCCGGGCCGAGATGGCCCATATGGTCGATCCGGTGCGGGGCGAGCGCGACCCCCTCGGCCAGCCGGAGCTGGGTTTCGTAGGCCACGGCGACCCCGCGGATCAGATCGCGCCCGGAGCGGCCGCAATGCTGCGCGACGGCCAGAAGCGTCGGGATCGCGTCGCCGGGATGGCCCGATTCGGCGGCCATGATGTTGTCGTGGAAATCAAGCTCGCGCACCGCGACCGCGTTCGCCCAGGCCGCCCAGTCCGGGGCGAAGCGCCGGTCGCGGGACAGGCCGATGAGCGTGCCGCCCCTGTCGGAGGGATGGGCGAGGGCCTGGGCCCGGGCCGTGGCGACGGCAGGGCGGTTCAGGGCGGCGATCGCGACGCCGGCATTGTCGATCAGGCGGTTGCCGACCATCTCGTCGATCTCGGGGTCGTCATCCCACGCGCCGGCAGCCATCTCGGCGATGGACCAGGCGAGCTGGTCGGTCCTGGGCAGCGTCTGCCCGGCCCGGATCGGTCGGTAGGTTCTGGTTTGCATTCTGGGCCCCAGTAAATTTTGACAATAGAAAACACATTTTGATATACGAAATGTCAATGCGCTTTTTTACAGGGCGACCGACGGGGTTCGCGGCGATCCGCAGGCGCGGAAAAGGGAGGGGCAGGGGTGGAACAGCTTACATCGGTCGACCGGGCGCTGCTGGTGCTCACGGCGCTGGAGGCGGGCCCCTCAACCATGAGCCTGGCCGAGATCGCCGATACATCGGGTCTCAACAAGGCGACGATCATTCGCCTGATCAAATCACTGGAGCGGTTCGGGTTCGTCAGCCGTGTGGGCGCGGGGCGTTATTCGCTGGGCGCCTCCTGCCTGCGGCTCGGTGCGGCCTTCCAGGGCAAGCTGCTGCTCAAGGACATCGTCCTGCCGTATCTCGACGAGCTTCGCGACAGGACCGGGGAGACCGCGGCGCTGTTCACGCGCCAGGGCGACAAGCGTGTCTGCCTGCATCTGTCAGAAAGCAAACAGACATTGCGGGTACATCTGGCCGAGGGGCAGGTCCTGGCCATGCTGCCCAGTGCGCCGGGCATGATCCTGGCGGCCTTCTCGGAGGAGGATGGCGGTGAGCATGACGCGGTCCGGGCCGAGTATGTCGCGGCGCATTTCGGCGTGCGCAATCCGGAGGTTGCGTCCGTGGCCGCCCCGGTCTTCGGGCCGAACCAGACGCTTCTGGCCGCGATCTCGGTCAGGGGTCCGATCATGCGGTTCAACGACCAGTCGATTCCGCTCTTCAGGCGGGCGGTGCTGACCACGGCCGCGAAGATCACCGACGCGCTCGGCGGGGATCCCACGCCGCTTCAGATCCGGGCGGCGTCCCTGCCGAGGCTGGACCTGCAGGAGTGATCCCCGGCGGTTTCGCCTTTTGATCAGATTTTTTGACATGCGAAATAACGGGTTGCAACCTCCCGCCGCGGACGCGCCTATATCCAGGCGAGCGCCTTTTCGATGACCTGTGTCGCGCCGCTGCGGGCGCAGTCGCCATGGGCGACCACCAGCTGTTCGGGCTTCCATTCCAGCAGGGTTTTCCGCGCGGCGCGGGCGGCGTCATGGTCGGAGAAAGTCATGCGCCAATCGATCGGTGTTGTGCCGTCCTTGCCGAGCACGCCGCCGATCCGCAGCACTTCCCGTTCCAGATGCGACCTGTGTTCGGGGTGGTTGCGTTCGATCAGATCGGCCATGATCGCGGTTTTCGAGGCGCGGTGAAAAAACACGACCTCTTCCATGAAAAACGAGCCGTGGAAGATGACCTGGTCGATATCGTCGGCCCAGCCCGGATCGGGCGCGTCCTGCAGCTCGGCGTGGAAATGCAGATCGGGCTCTTTCGTTTCCAGGCCAGGCGACGCGTAGAGACGCGCGTCGGGCCAGCGGCGGGCCCATTCGCCCATCGACAGATGGTGGATCTTGTTGGGTGAGACGATGTAGCTGACGGGCCCGAGCGCTTCGACCTCCTGCGCCAGCGCGTCCGAGAGCGGGATCGGCGACCAGACCCAGACCCGGCCGTCGGAGAGGCGCACGACCACCATGCGGATCGACAGATGCATCCCGTAGAAATTGATGGTCGGTCCATCGGCGATATAGATCGAGGGTCCAAATTCGCTCAGCATGCGTGCTCTCCCCAAGCCGGTGCAATCACTGAGCCACTGTATCTCGATGCGGGCAAGAAGCATATCCGGACGCAGCTGCGGGCTGACCGGGGGGGCCGCGCGGCGTTTTTCACGGCGCATTTGGCCCGGGGCGTCGAAACCGGATTGCGCCCTGCTTGCCGGGGGTGCTGCGACGGGTCATATCGCCGACATGAAACGGATCCTTGCGGGCGTGCTCTGCGTCCTGTTGCCTATGCAGTCTGTCCAGGCCAGTGATATCGATACTCTTGTCGCGCGCGCCGCCGCGTCGGCGCCGAAACAGGCCCTGGGCGTGGCCTATGCGATCGGGCCGGGCGCGCCGGTGGTGCGGGTCTCCGGGCCGGTGTCCCGGTCGGGGGATGTGCCCGTGGCGGCCGAGGCGCCCTGGCATATCGGCTCGATCACCAAATCCTTTACCGCGGCCTTGATCCAGCGCCTTGTGGCACAGGGGGTGGTGTCGCTCGACGCGCCGATCGGCACCTATCTGCCCGCGGACCGGGCCGAGATGCATGGCGACTGGCAGGCGGTGACGCTGCGCCAGCTGCTGTCGCACACCGCGCGTCTGCCGGCGAATCCTCCGCGCGGGACGCTGCAAGACCGGCGGACCAGAGAGATCCACCAGGTCCGGCGCGAGGTGCTGGGCAAGGCCTGGGGCAAGCCGCTTACCGGCGCGCCGGGCAGCTATACCTACTCCAACACGGGCTATGTCCTGGCCGGCTTCGTCGCCGAGGAGGTGACCGGCCAGAGCTGGGAGACGCTCATCCAGCGCGAGATCGCCGAGCCGCTCGGGCTCACCTCGCTCGGCTTCGGTCCGCCGCTGGCGCCGGGCGCCGCCTGGGGGCACCGGAGCCTCCTGGGGTTCCGGCGTGCGGTATCGCCCGATGCGGAGGTCGCCGACAATCCGCCCTGGCTCGGGCCGGCGGGCACGCTGCATTTGAGCCTGGCCGATCTGGTCAGCTGGGGGCGGGTGCAGCTGGACGCCTGCCGTGGCGCACTGCCCGGCTTTCTGTCGGCAGAGGCCTGCCAGGAGATGCATCGCGAGGTGGCCGAGAGCTACGGTCTGGGCTGGGTCGTGGTGGAGGAGGAAAGCGGCCCGCGCAGTTGGCACAACGGGTCGAACACGATGTGGTATGCGATCCTGGCAGTCGTGCCGGATCAGGACCTCGTTCTGGCGGTGGCGACGAACTCGTTTGATCACAAACCGATCGACGCCCTCACCCTGGACCTGTTCGATGCACTGACCGGCGGCGGAGACGCACGCGACTAGCGCCGGGCAGGGTCCGGCGCCTCCTGGCAAGCCGCGCCGTTAAACTCGGGCGGGCCGGGATTTGGCTGCGCATGCTGTCCGGTTGAGCCGGTCAACCCTGCGCGCGGAGCCGGACCGCGCCGAGGGCGCCCAGACCGCCCAGGAGCAGCCAGACGCCGGCGGGCAGGGGCACCGGGGCGAGGCCGAACTGGCTGACGAACTCTCCGGCCATCGCGGCATGCACGGCGCTGGTCTTGTGCGCGCCGTCCCAGTTGATCAGCACGCTGCAATCCGTGCCCGGGGGCGCCCCGTCGCAATATTGCGCGGGCGTCGGATCGTAGGCCAGAAAGCCGTTGCTGCCGGAGCCCGCGATCAGGTCGCGGATGATCGCGTAATTGTCGAAGAGCGCGACATCGGCGTCCAGTGTGCCGTCTAGAAGCGGCACGAGGTCGGCCAGCGCGGCATTCAGCTGACGGCCCGCGGCGTCGTTTTTCTTGTCCGCATCGGGCTCATCGGCGGGGCGGTCGGCGTCGGAAAAGAAGGGCCGCGTGGTGCGGTTGGCGATAACGATATGCCCGGCGCCGAGATCGGAGAGCGCCTCGGCCGCCGCGGCGATGTTGGCCGTGGCCTCGCCCACCGCGGCGTCGATGGCGCCCTGGTCGTTCTTGTCTGGAAAAAACAGATCGTTGGAGCCGGCCCAGAGGATGTAGAGCGCGTCGGGATCGGCCGGGGCGCCGCCGAGCAGCGCGTTGAACTCGGCAATCTGGCTGAGCTGGCCGGTGGGGCCGACATCGGTGGCCGACGGGAAAAAGGCGCCGACGATGTTGGTGGCGCCCGAGGTCGCGCCGCCCCAGGCGAAGTTGAGCTGCGGGACGCGCAAGGTCTGGGCCAGATACTCGGTGATGAGCGGGCCGTCCGAGGACCGCCCGGCCACCGTGCTGGGCGGCACGACCGCGCCGTCGGCGGGATTGCTCACAAGCTCTCCGCTCAGCCGTCCGATATCGACATTGCTGTCACCAAACACGATCAGCTGACTGACGGATTTCGCCTGGGCGCCAAGCGGCAGGGCCGCTGCGAGCGCAACAGCAAGAACGAACTGTTTCATATGGTTTTCTCCCTCGGCCCAGTTTGACGGGCGGAGGCATCGTTCTGTCAAGGGGCCGGGACCGCGGCCCGGCGTCCTCAGCCCAAGCGGCTCCGGGCGCGGCGCCGCTCAGCCGGGCTTTTCCGCGGTCAGCCGGGCGCCGCCCAGCCGGTGGGTCTGAACGTCGGTGACGAAGGCGGTGTAATCCTCGATGAAGCCGTGTTTCTCGGACGGATGCCCGGCGGCCTCTGCCTCTGCGTTCAGCCTGCGGTACATCTCCAGCCGTTTGGCGAGGATCTCGCCCCAGCTCTCGGTGGTGTCCTCGGCCGAGACCACCGCGAACCCGGCCTCGCGCAGCAGCGCCTCATAGCCCGGGATGCTCTGCAGGGCCTGGGCGCCGAAGCCCGCCCACATCCGGTCCTGCTCGGCCTGGGGGAGCGGTCTGGGCATGATCCAGTCGGTGAAGGAGACGCGCTTTCCGGGGCGCAGCACACGGTGGATTTCGCGGAGCGCGCGGAGCTTGTCGGTGATGTGGAGAAACGCCTCCTGGCTGACGGCGGCATCGAAGGAGGCGTCCGCGAAGGGCAGGTCCATGGCATCGCCCAGCACCGGCTCCACCGCATCCTGGAGCCCGACGAGCGCGTTGAGCTCTTTCGCGCCCTCCACGCGCAGGGGGGTGATGTCGAGCCCCACGACCGTCACGCCGCGCTGGCGGGCGAACCAGCGGGCGGGCCCGCAGAGCCCGGCACAGAGATCGAGCACCCGGTCGCCGGCTGCCATGCCTGTCCTCTCGGCGAGGGCCTCATTGGCGTCGAGCGCGCCGTAATGGTCCTCGTCGAGCGGGTAGAGCTCTTCGGGCCGCACATCGTCCAGGGACCCGCGCTCTTCCCTGAGCCGGGCCATAATGTGTTCGGCCGAGATCGGGTGGTTGACGTAAAAATCGATGACATGCTGGTCTCGGGCGCCCATGGCGGTGTCCTTTCGCGACGGTTCCGGGCGGTCAGCCCATGGCGATCTGGGTGTGCATCCGGGTACGGCGCGTCTTGTCCTGGTGGTAGGTGACCAGCGCGAGAGCGATCCAGCCGAGATTATAGAGGATACCCGCGACAACCACGTACTCTCCGGGGACCGGGCCGACGGCCGCGCGCGCCCAGATATCGTCAATACTGTCGATGGCCGTCGGGTGCACCGCGATCTTGCCGTAATAGGCCACCGTCTGGATGGTCAGGAGCCAGATATAGTTGGTGCGCAGCCGCCGGCCGAGCGCGGTGACGAAGCTGATATGATAGCGCGGGCGGTTGTAATCCTCGGCCAGGATGCGCTGCCAGTTCTCCTCCAGATGCAGATCGCCGTCATAGAGCATTGGCGCATAGAAATGGTTCTCCAGCCAGCGCGAGCGGGCGCGCCAGACATTGAAGTAGCGGTAGCGCCGCGCCTCCAGCAGCAGGAAGAAGGCGATCAGGATGCCCACCAGCAGCAGCGGCAGCGGCGAGGCGCCGACGGAGGAGAAAGTGATCGAGAGCGCGACCCCGAGCGTGACCACCGACCAGTTCGTCGTGGTGTCGAGCCGCGTGCGCCAGATCGTGCTGCGATAGACCTCGCCGCGATAGAGATGCGCCAGCGCCCCGATTTCGGCCGGGGTGAATTCGCGGCTGGGCGCTTTGACGGGGCGGTCGGCGGTGACTACCATGACGGGCCCCGAGGGCGACGGCGGGACGCGGGCGCCGCGGTGCGGCGGGGAGCAGGGGTCTGAGGTCGGTGTGGCATTGGATGTCTTCCCCGCGTGGCGACGGCCCGTCGAAATGGGACCAGTTCTGGGTCCAGTATTGTCGCTGAGACGCTCCAGGGCCAGCCTTGCCGCAACAGGGGTCCCGGCAGGGTTTGCAACCGCTCGGCCCGACCGCTATGAGCGCGGGCTGAGAGCGGAGGCGCGCGATGGACCATTTTCTCTACCGGAACGGCGAGCTTCACGCCGAGGATGTCGCCATCGCCGAGATTGCGGCGGAGGTCGGCACGCCCTTCTACTGCTATTCCACCGCCACGCTGCTGCGCCATTTCCGGCTCTTTGACGAGGCGCTTGATGGGCTGCCGCATCTCGTCTGTTTTGCCATGAAGTCAAACAGTAATCAGGCGATCCTCAGGTTACTGGCGGGGGCCGGCGCAGGCATGGATGTGGTCTCGGGCGGGGAGTATGCGCGGGCGCGGGCCGCCGGCGTGCCGGGCGAGCGGATCGTGTTTTCGGGGGTCGGCAAGACGGCCGAGGAGATGCGCGCGGCGCTGGAGGGCGGCATCCGCCAGTTCAATGTCGAGAGCGAGCCCGAGATGGCGGTGCTGTCCGAGGTTGCCGTCAGCCTCGGGACCGTGGCGCCGATCACCGTGCGCATCAACCCGGACGTCGATGCGCGCACCCATGCCAAGATCGCCACGGGCAAGTCGGAGAACAAGTTCGGCATCCCCATAAGCCGCGCCCGCGAGGTCTATGCCCATGCCGCGGCGCTGCCCGGGCTGAAGGTGATCGGGATCGACGTGCATATCGGCAGCCAGCTGACCGAGTTGGAGCCGTTCGAGATCGCCTATGGCAAGGTTGCCGAACTGACCCGCGCGCTGCGCGCGGATGGCCATGAGATCACCCGGCTGGATCTGGGGGGCGGTCTCGGCATTCCCTACACGCGGTCGAACGAGGCGCCGCCGCTGCCCAGCGACTATGGCGCGCTGATCAAGCGCACGGTGGGCGATCTGGGCTGCGAGGTGGAGATCGAGCCCGGGCGGCTGATTTCCGGCAATGCCGGGATCATGGTGACGCGGGTGATCTATGTGAAATCGGGCGAGGGGCGGGATTTCCTGATCGTCGACGGGGCGATGAACGACCTGCTGCGCCCGTCGATGTACGAGGCCTATCACGATATCGTCCCGGTCACCGAACCCGCGCCGGGCGCGGAGCTGCAGCCCTATGACATCGTCGGTCCCGTCTGCGAGAGTGGCGACACCTTTGCCAGGCAACGCGACATGCCGGCGCTGGCCGCGGGGGAGCTCGTGGCCTTCCGCTCGGCCGGGGCGTACGGCGCGGTGATGGCCTCGGAATACAACACCCGGCCGCTCATCCCGGAGGTTCTGGTCGATGGCGACCGGTTCGCGATCATCCGCGCGCGTCCGAGTTATGACGAGATTATTGCACGCGATCACGTGCCGGACTGGCTCAAACCGCCTGAAAATTAACGTTTCGGTGGCAAAAAGGCGCCCGTTCACGGGATCGCGAACGGGCTGAGGACGGTTGCGGACTTTGACCTTTGGGCAAAGCGCGATACCGTCCTCAGATGAAGTGGCATAAGAGCAGCAGAGCCGCGTCCTTCGGGAGACCTGAATGACCGAGCCGACCCACGCAACACCCAAGCCCGAGCGGCGCCTGCGCTGGCCGCTGCTGCTGACCCGTGCCGGGCTGGCGGCGGAGCGGGTCCTGCGCGCTTTCTGGCCGCTCTGGACGCTGATCATGGCGGCGCTGGCCGTGGTGTTTTTGGGGCTCCACGATCATCTGCCGGTGGAGCTGGCCTGGATCGCGACGATGGCGGTTCTGGGCGGCACGCTCTATTTCGCCTGGCAGGGCGTGCGCGCCTTTCACTGGCCCACGGCGCAGGAGTCCCGCGACCGGCTGGACGCGACGCTGCCGGGGCGCCCCATCGCGGCGCTGAACGACGAACAGGCGATCGGGGCGGGCGACGCGGCCTCCGAGGCGGTCTGGGAGGCGCACCAGCGCCGGATGCAGGCGCGGCTGGACGAGGCGCGCGCGGTGGACCCGGACCTGCGCCTGTCGCGCTTCGACCGCTACGGGCTGCGCTATATCGCGCTGACCCTCTTTTGCACCGCGCTGATGTTCGGGTCGGTCTGGCGGGCCGAGACGCTGGCCGGGCTCACGCCGTCGGCCGGCGGTCCGGTCGCCGAGGGGCCGAGCTGGGAAGGCTGGGTGGAGCCGCCGGCCTATACCGGACGCCCGTCGCTCTATCTCAACGACATTGCCGAGGGTCCGCTGGAAGTGCCCGTGGGCAGCCGGATTGAGCTGCGGCTCTACGGACAGGTGGGGTCGCTGACGGTCTCGGAGACCGTGTCTGGCCGCACCGGCGACGTGCCCGGCGCGTCCGAGCCGCAGCAGACTTTCGACGTTGCCCGCAGCGGTGTGATCAGCGTCGACGGACCCGGCGGGCGCAGCTGGACCGTGGGCATCCTGCCCGACGCTGCGCCGGATGTCAGTTTCGAAGGCAGCGTGTCGCGCGAGGCCAATGGCGAGATGGCCCAACAGTTCCGCGCGGTGGATGATTACGGCATCGTCGCCGGCAATGCGCGGATCACGCTGGATCTGGCGCAGATCGACCGCCGCTACGGGCTCGCCCCCGATCCCGACCCGGTGGAGCCCATCGAGCTCGATCTGCCGATGGCGATCTCGGGCGACCGCAGCGACTTCACCGAGACGCTGCTTGAGAACCTGTCCGAGCATCCCTGGGCGGAGATGCCGGTGGAGATCCGGCTGACGGTCGAGGATGCGATCGGCCAGAGCGGCAGCTCCGAGACCCGCAAGATCGTGTTGCCCGGCCGGCGGTTCTTTGACCCGCTGGCGCGTGCGATCGTGGAGCAGCGCCGCGATCTGCTCTGGAGCGCCGACAACGCCCCGCGGGTGTCGCAGCTGCTCCGGGCGGTGTCGCACCGGCCCGAGGGGTTCGTGCGCTCGGAGACGAATTATCTGCGGCTCCGGGTGACGATCCGGCGGCTGGAGACGGCGACGCGGTTCGGGCTGACCGAAGAGACTCGCGAGGAGATCGCCAAGGCGCTGTGGGATCTGGCGATCCAGATCGAAGAGGGCGATCTGTCGGACGCGCTGGAGCGGCTGCGCCGGGCCCAGGACCGGCTGGCGGAGGCCATCGAGAACGGCGCGGATGAGAATGAGATCGCCGAGCTGATGCAGGAGCTGCGCGAGGCGATGCAGGACTATATGCGTCAGCTCGCCGAGCAGATGGATCCGAACCAGGATCCGGGCGAGATGGAAAACGCCCAGCAGATGACCGGCGATCAGCTGGAAGAGATGCTGCAGCAGCTCCAGGAGCTGATGGAGCAGGGCCGCATGGCCGAGGCGCAGGAGCTGCTCGAACAGCTGCGCCGGATGATGGAAAACATGCAGATGGCCCAGGGCCAGGGTCAGGGCCAGCAGGGCGCGGGCCAGCAGGCGATGAACGATCTACAGGAGACGCTGCGCGATCAGCAGGAATTGTCGGACGACTCCTTCCGCGATCTGCAGGACCAGTTCAACAATCAGCAGCCCGGCCAACAACCAGGGCAGCAACAGGGCCAGCAGCCGGGCCAACAACCAGGGCAGCAACCGGGACAACAGCAGGGCCAGCAGCAGGGCCAAGGTCAGCAGCCGGGCCAACAGCCAGGACAGGGACAGCAGCCGGGACAGGGACAGCAGCCGGGTCAGCAGTTCGGTCAGGGTCAACAACCGGGTCAACAGCCCGGCCAGGGTCAGCCGGGTGACCTGGGCCAGTCCTTGGCCGACCGCCAGCAGGCGCTGCGCGACACCCTGCGCCGCCAGGAACAGAACCTGCCCGGCAGCGGACCGGGATCGGAGGCGGCGCGCGACGCGCTCGACCGCGCGGGCCGGTCCATGGAAGACGCCGAGGACGCGCTCCGCGATCAGGATTATGCGGAGGCCATCGACAACCAGGCCGATGCGATGGATGCCATCCGCGAGGGCATGCAGGAATTGGGCGAGGAACTGGCGCAGCAACAGCAGGGCCAGCAGGGCCAGCAGGGCGAACAGTTCGGCCAGGCCAATCCCAATGCGCAGCGCGACCCGCTGGGACGCAATTCCGGCGCGGACGGGCAGCTCGGTTCCGACGACAGCCTGCTGCAAGACGAGGACGTCTATCGCCGGGCCCAGGATCTGCTCGACGAGATCCGGCGCCGGTCGGGCGAGCAGACCCGCCCGGATGCGGAGCTCGAGTATCTCAAGCGGCTGCTCGACCGGTTCTAGGCCGCGTCTGACGGTCCGAGGGGCGCGTTTGCCCATGCTCGTGTGCGCCCGTGGGGCCAGCGGGCCCCAATCCTCTGAGCGCTCAGGCCGTCGGGGCGCTCGCGGCGATCTCATTCATCCAGGTGCCGACGCGCATCAGCAGTTCCTGCAGGGCACCGGCAAGGGCGAGGTGCACCTGCGCGCCGGTATGCACGATTCCCTCGAAGAGCGCGGTTTGCCCCGGCATCAGACCCGCGAGCGCCGGGGCGGAGACGTAGAGCAACGGGAGCAGCACGCAGGCCCCGAGCGCCAGGAAGAAGCCCCAGCGAAACTCGCTGCGGGCCCGGGCGACCTCGATCGCGGCCAATTCGCGCGGCGCGGCGCGGACCGGCAGACCTGCCTGTGAAAAGATGACCTCGGCCGGCGGTGGCGGGGCCGGGCGCGGCCGCGGTGTGCGTCCCGCTGGCGGGTTTTGGTCCAGTCCGGCCGGGTCGGGATAGGTTTCTTCGCCGCCCAGGAGCGGGTCCGGTCCGGTGCGCTCGGCCGCCTGGAGCCGCGCAAGACGGTCGCGCACCGTGTCGGCGTTGCGTCCGCGGGCGGGCGGCTCCAGTCCCAGCTCGGGCTGCATTTCCAGCGCCTGGGCCGGCCCGTGGGCGCGGGCATTGCGTTCGAACTCCGCCTCGGCGCGGAGCACGGCGGCCACCGCCGGGTCGAGCTCACGCTTGAAAAGCGGCGCATCCGGGCCGGACGGGTCGTCTGGCGTCTCTTGGGGCTCCGACGGGTCGATGCGCGTGCTCTCTGCGATGGATGCGTCCACCGGGATCTCGTCCGGATCGCTCTGCTCCGCAGCCCCTGCGCCCGGGGGCGGCTGGGTCAGGTTCAGCGCGCGGGCCCCGGGGCGGGCGCCGGAGCGGGCCTTGTGACCGTCCAGAGCCTCGCGGAGGCGGCGGAGGCGTGTCTCCGATTCGGTTTCCGGGAGCGGCCCCTTGGTCCCGTCGTCAGGCGGGGCGGGCGCGGACGCCTTGGGATCGGGCGGTGCGTTGCGGTCATGGGCTTCGGGCGTGGGTTTTGAGACCAGCTGGTACCAGCTGTGCCCGCAACTGGAGCATTGCACATCGCGACCACCCGGCGGCATGACGCTGTCGGGCACCTCGTAATGCGCGGTGCATCGGGGGCAGGTGATCCGCATCGGGGCTTTTCTGCTCGTTTGGGTGGCAAACTATCAGCTAGGGGCGGCGCGTCAAAGCCCCCAGCACGCCTCGGGTGGCCCGCGATGTGCCCCCGGTGCGCGCTGCGCATTGCGTCGCCCCGGCGGCTGCGGCAAGAAGCGGGCAATGAAAGGCGAGGGCGTGGCACAGAGCGATGAGACCGGCGCGCGCGGCGGCGCCGTGCCGAAGGCGGTTGCGCCGGACCGGGCGGGGCCGGGCGTGCTGCAATGGGTGCGTTCGCTTTTCTTCAACATCCAGATGTATGCGGCGATGCCGCTCCTGGCGGTGTTCTTCACGCCCTGGGCGATCGTCGACCGGCGCGGGGCGTCGGCAGGCATCCGCACCTATTGCCGCTATGTGCGCTGGTCGGCGGCCTGGATGGTGGGCCTGCGAAGCGAGATCCGCGGCGCAGTGCCCCGGGGCGAGGTGCTGATCGCGTCGAAGCACCAGAGCTTTTTCGACATCATCCTGCTCTGCTCGGTGCTGCCGCGGCCGAAATTCATCATGAAGCAACAGCTCCGCTGGGCGCCGATCCTGGGCTGGTATGCGCTGCGCATCGGCTGCGTGCCGGTGGACCGGGGCAAGCGCGGGCAGGCCATCGCGCAGATGCTGGAGGATGTGCAGAGCGGCAAGGCCCCGCCGGGTCAGCTGATCATCTATCCCCAGGGCACGCGGGTCGCGCCCGGGGCGGAGCGGCCCTACAAAATCGGGACCGGCGTCCTCTATGCCCAGCTCGGTCAGCCCTGCGTGCCCGCGGCGACCAATGTGGGCGTCTACTGGCCCCGCATGGGCATCGCGCGCAGGCCCGGTCTGGCGGTGGTCGAGTTTCTGGAGCCGATCGCGCCGGGGGAGGGAACCGAGCCCTTCATGGCCGGGCTGGAGCGCGCGGTCGAGGCCGCGTCCGACCGGCTGATGGAGGAGGCGGGGTTCGTACGGGGCTGACAGCCAGCTTAGGCGGCGAGCCCCTTGGACCCCATGTCGAGAAAGCGTTTGCGCCGGGCGGCGATGAGCGCGTCCCGCTCGATCCCGTCGAGCTCTGCCAGAAGCTCCGCGATCGCGGTGCCGACGCTGGCGATGGTCTCGTCAGGGGCGCGTTGCGCGCCGCCCACGGGTTCGGGGATGATGCGGTCGGCCACGCCGAGCGCGGCGAGATCCTGGGCGGTGAGGCGCAGTGCCTCGGCGGCTTCGCGCATCTTGCCGGCGTCCTTCCAGAGGATCGAGGCGCAGCCCTCGGGCGAGATCACCGAATAGACGGAATGTTCGAGCATCGCGACCCGGTCACCGGAGGCCAGCGCCACCGCGCCTCCCGAGCCGCCCTCGCCGATGATCACCGACACCATGGGCACACCGATCGAGAGGCATTTGTGGGTGGCGCGCGCGATGGCCTCGGACTGGCCGCGTTCCTCGGCGCCCTTGCCGGGATAGGCACCCGGCGTGTCGACCATCGCCACCACCTGCAGGCCTAACCGGTCGTCGAGATCCATCAGCCGGACCGCCTTGCGGTAGCCTTCGGGCCGAGCCATGCCGAAATTGTGGGTGAGCCTTCCTTGCGTGTCTGCGCCCTTTTCATGGCCCAGCACGACCACCGGCCGGTCGTTGAAGCGCGCCAGACCGCCGAGCACGGCCTGGTCATCGGCAAAGCCGCGGTCGCCGGCGAGCGGTGTGTAATCGGTGAAGAGATCGGCGATATAACGCGATGTGTGGGGCCGGTCGGGATGGCGCGCGACCTGGCATTTGCGCCAGGGCGACAGATCGCCATAGAGCGAGGCCAGGAGCGACTGCGCCTTGAGATCGAGCGCGGTGGCCTCGCGCTCCACATCCATTTCGGCGTTGGAGCGGGCCATGGCGCGCAGCTCTTCGGCTTTGCCCTCGATCTCGGAAAGCGGTTTTTCGAAGTCCAGATAGCTGTGCATGGGTGCCCCGGAATTGCCAGTGGCGCCGTTATGACGCCGCCCGGGGGGGGATGCAATTCACGCGCATGCGGGCTGTGGCTTTACGCTACGTTGGTCTAGGCTGCCCAGAAAGCGGCAGACGCCACGGCAGGAGGAGGGACCCATGCTGTTCATCACAAACCGGTTTCCGAAAGCGAGCATCCGCACGCGGCTCGGACGGTCGTTCGTGTTCGACGTGAACAACAATGCGGCGTCCAATTCGCTCTTCTTCTGCGAGTCGGGCAAGGATGGCGAGCATACCGAGATCGGATCGCAGCCCATGTTCGAGCGGCTGCGCGACAGCGATTATCGCCAGGTGCTGCTGATCGTGCACGGGTTCAACGTGCAGCCCGACCAGGCGCTGGAGCAGGCCGAGCGGCTGCAGAAGCTCTGCGACAAGGCCAAGAAGAAAGAGGCGCTGGTGGTGCCGCTGATCTGGCCGACGGACAATGATCCCGGCGTGCTCAAGGATTACTGGGACGACCAGCGGTCGGCCGATCTGAGCGGCTTTGCCTTTGCCCGCGCCTTCGGCAAGTTCATGACCTGGCGCGACGAGGATGTGCCCTGTCTGATGCGCATCAATATCCTGGCCCATTCCATGGGCTCTCGGGTGCTGCGCGAAAGCGTTGCGCGCTGGAACAAGGACGATCTGGCCAACGGCGTGCCGATGATCTTTCGCAATGTCTTTCTCGTCGCGGCCGATGTCGTCAACGAGACCCTGGAACACGGCGAGCCGGGCCTGCTGATGAGCCACGCGTCGCGCAACGTGACGGTCTATCACGCGGCGGAGGATCTGGCGCTGAGGGCCAGCAAGGCGGTGAATGTGCGCAACGGCATCGCCTCGCGCCGGCTGGGCCATACCGGGCCCGAGCGGATCGAGAAGACGCTGCCCAATGTGGTGAGCGTCGATTGCGATGATTTCTCGATGGAGTATGATCCGCTCGACGGGCACACCTATTTCCTGGAGGACCCCAAGACCAAGAAGGCGGGCAAGGTGTTCGAGCACATCTTTTTCGCGATGCGTTCGGGCCGGGTGCCGGCGGGCGAGACCGGCAGCCGTGTGACGGTGTTGCGGGCGGAGTGAGGGCCGGACATGGGAACTGGCGGGCGCCGATGGACGCGCCCGCGCCGCGTCAGCCCGCGATCAGCTCTGCCTGACTCACGATCACCTCGGCCTGCTTGATCGAGGCGATGTCGACCAGCCGGCCCTTGTAGACCGTCGCACCCGCGCCCTCGGCCTTGGCCTTCTCCATCGCGGCGAGGATCTCTCGCGCTTCGGCGACGGCTTCTTCGGACGGGGTGAAGACCTCGTTGGCGAGCGTGACCTGCTTGGGGTGGATCGCCCATTTGCCGACCATGCCGAGCGTGGCGGAGCGGCGTGCCTGGGCGCGGAAGCCCTCATCGTCGGAGAAATCGCCGAAGGGGCCGTCCACGGGCAGGACGCCATGGGTGCGGCAGGCCGCGACGATGGCGGCCTGAGCCCAGTGCCAGGGGTCGGACCAGTATTTCTCGCCCTCCCGCGCCATGTAGTAGTTTTCCTGCGTGCCGCCGATGCCGGTGGTCTGCATGCCCATGGAGGCCGCGAAATCGGCCGCACCGAGGCTCATGGCGTGGAGCCGCGGGCTGGCGGCGGCGATTTCCTCGACATGGGCGATGCCGGCGGCGGTTTCGATGATGACCTCGAAGCTGATGGGTTTGGTGCGGCCCATCGCGGCCTCGATCGAACTGACGAGCGCATCGACGGCATAGAGATCGCCGGCATTGCCGGCCTTGGGGATCATGATCTGGTCGAGCCGTTCTCCGGCCTGTTCGAGCAGATCGACGACGTCGCGGTACCAGTAGGGGCTGTCGAGCCCGTTGATCCTGACCGAGAGCGTCTTCGAGCCCCAGTCCACATCGCCGATGGCCTGGACGATGTTCTTGCGCGCCTCGGCCTTGTCATCGGGGGCGACCGAATCCTCCAGATCGAGATTGATCACATCCGCCGCACTGCCAGCCATCTTTTCGAAGATGGCGGGGCGCGAGCCGGGCCCGAAGAGCTGGCAGCGGTTGGGTCGCGCGGGCGGCTGGGGCTGGATGCGGAAACTCATGGGAAACCTCGGGGTTACATTCTTGCATTTCTGTTGGCCGGTTCGATAGATTATTGCGCCGTCAGTCGCAAGCCGCGATTTCGCAGCCGCAGCATCGCGGCGCGTCGGACGAGGGATTTGACTTGTCCGGGGCGGCCTGCTCTAGCGGATTCGGCGCAGTTTGGCGGAGTGAGAGCGATGATCCGGACCCCCTATCTTTTGTTTCTTGGCGATGCCGCCGACGGGCTGGCGGCCAAGGTCGCACAGGGTATCCGCGACTGGCGTCCGGAGTTCGCCGTGGGCCAGCTGCGTCTGGAAGGCTGCAATGCCGATCTGGGCATTCCGGACATGACGATCGACGAGGCCCGCGCTGCCGGGGCCGAAACCATGGTGATCGGCGTGGCCAACCGCGGCGGCGTGATCTCCGACGGCTGGATGGCGGTGCTGACCGAAGCGCTGGAGAAAGGGTTCGACCTGGCCAGCGGGCTCCACACGCTGTTGCGCGATCAGCATCCGCTGGTCGAGGCCGCGGCGCGGGCGGGCCGCAAGCTCCATGATGTGCGCCTGCCGGACCGGCCCTATCCGATCGCCAACGGGGTGCAGCGGACGGGCAAGCGCTGCCTTGCCGTGGGTACCGACTGTTCCGTCGGCAAGATGTACACCGCACTCGCCATGGAGGCCGAGATGCGCGAGCGGGGCGACAAGGCGTCCTTCCGTGCGACGGGCCAGACCGGGATCCTGATCACCGGGGGCGGGGTGCCCGTCGATGCGGTGGTCGCCGATTTCATGGCCGGGTCCATCGAGGGGCTGACGCCGGACAATGATCCCGACCACTGGGATCTGATCGAGGGGCAGGGGAGCCTGTTTCATCCGTCCTATTCGGGGGTGACGCTGGCGCTGGTCCATGGCGGTCAGCCCGATGCGCTGGTGCTCTGCCACGAGCCCACCCGGCCCCACATGCGCGGCCTGCCGGAATACCAGCTGCCGAGCCTGGAGGCCTTGCGCGACACGGCGCTGACGCTGTCGAAGGTGGTCAATCCCGACTGCCAGGTGGTCGGCGTGTCGATCAACACCGCCGCGATGGGCGAGAGCGAGGCCGACGCTTATCTGGCCGAGGTCGAGGCGCGCATGGGCCTGCCCACGGTCGATCCGTTCCGCCAGGGCGCCGGGCGGCTGGTCGACGCGCTCGCGGCCGTCTGAGGATGGCGACGGAGCTGTCGGCGCGCCTGTCCGCGCGTCTTTCGGCGCGGGCCGAAAGCTTTGCCCTGGCCCGTGCCTTCATCATCTCGCGCGGTGCGAAGACCTCGGCCGAGGTGGTCACCGCCTATGCCGAGGCCGATGGGGTGACGGGCCGCGGCGAGTGCGTGCCCTACGCCCGCTACGGCGAGAGCGTCGAGAGCGTGATCGCCCAGATCGAGGGCCTGCCCGAGGGGCTCGACCGCCCCGCGCTGCAGGAGGCGCTGCCGCCGGGCGCGGCGCGCAATGCCGCCGATTGCGCGCTTTGGGATCTGGAGGCCAAGCGCGCCGGACGGCCCGTGTGGGAGCTGGCGGGCCTGACGGCGCCGGGCCCCGTGACGACGGCCTTCACCCTGTCGCTGGAAGCGCCCGAGGCGATGGCCGAGGCCGCGCGGGAGGCGGCCCATCTGCCGCTGTTGAAGATCAAGCTCGGCACGCCCGACGATCTGATCCGGCTAGAGGCTGTGCGGGGCGCGGCCCCCAACCCGCGGATCATCGTCGATGCCAACGAAGGCTGGAGCGCGGAGGATTACACGCGGCTCGCGCCCGATCTGGTGCGGCTGGGCGTCGTGCTGGTGGAGCAGCCGCTGCCGGCGGGGCAGGACGCGCCGCTCGCCGGGTTGCCGCGGCCCGTGCCGCTCTGCGCCGACGAAAGCTGTCACGACCGGGCGACGCTGGGCGCGCTCAAGGGCCGCTATGACATGATCAACATCAAGCTCGACAAGACCGGCGGGCTGACCGAGGCGCTGGCGCTCCGCGATGCGGCCCGCGCCGAGGGGTTCGGGATCATGGTCGGCTGCATGGTGGGCACGTCGCTGGCCATGGCACCCGCGGTGCTGCTGGCGCAAGGCGCGGAGATCGTGGATCTGGACGGGCCGATGCTGCTGTCCGAGGACCGGGAGGTACCGCTCAGTTTCGACGGGGCCGAGATCGCGCCGCCGGTGGCGGATCTGTGGGGGTAGGGCGCCCGCACCCGGCGGGGTCGGAGGATCTGACATGAGTGACCCGGACCGCGTGAAGATCCTGGATGAGACGGTACTGGCCGACGACTGGTCGGTCCTGACCAAATACCGGATCGCGCTCCGGCGCCGCGACGGCACGGAGCAGGAGCTGCTCCGCCAAGCCTATGACCGGGGCAACGGGGCAGTGATCCTGCCCTATGAGCCCGACCGGCGCTGCGTGCTGCTGACCCGCCAGTTCCGTATGCCGGCCTATCTCAACGGCTGCGACGGGGATCTGGTCGAAGCCGCCGCCGGGCTGCTGGACAAAGCCGACCCCGAGACCCGCATCCGCGAGGAGGCCGAGGAGGAGCTTGGGCTCAGGCTGCGCGACGTGCGCCAGATCCTCGACATCTTCATGTCGCCGGGCTCGGTGACGGAGCGGCTGTTCTTCTTCGTCGCCCGCTACAGCGCGTCCGACCGCGTGTCGGCCGGCGGCGGGCTCGCGGACGAGGGCGAGGATATCGAAGTGCTGGAGCTGCCGCTGGAGGAGGCTCTGGAGTGGATCGCCGATGGCCGGATCCGCGATGCCAAGACCATCATCCTGCTGCAATATGCGGCGCTGCACCTGTTTGCAGGGCCGCGCGCGGCTTGACAGCGGCGGGGGGAGAGCAGAAGGGGCAGGGAACGAACCCGAAGGGAGCCCGCGATGAGCCGCACCGTCTATGTCAATGGGGAGTTTCTGCCCGAGGAAGAGGCAAAGATTTCGATCTTTGACCGCGGCTTTCTGTTTGCGGATGGGGTCTATGAGGTCACTTCGGTGCTGGGCGGGAAACTGGTGGATTTCGACGGACATTGCGCCCGGCTGAGCCGTTCGCTCGGCGAACTGGACATGCCCGCTCCGGTCGATGATGCTGAACTGCTGCGCATCCACCGCGAGCTGGTCAAGCAGAATGGGATCGAGGAGGGGCTGGTCTATCTGCAGGTCACGCGTGGCCCCGCGGACCGCGATTTCGCCTATCCCGCAGAGCCCGTGCCTTCGCTGGTGCTGTTTACCCAGGTGATGAACCTGTCGCAGTCACCCAAGGCGGCGGCGGGCATCAAGGTGATCTCCATCGAGGATCTCCGCTGGGGCCGGCGCGATATCAAGACGGTGCAGCTGCTCTATCCGGCGATGGGCAAGATGGCGGCCAAGGCCGAAGGCGCCGACGATGCCTGGATGGTCGAGGACGGGTTCGTGACCGAAGGCACCAGCAACAACGCCTATATCGTCACCCAGGACGGGCGCATCATCACGCGCGATCTGAGCAACGCGATCCTGCACGGGATCACCCGGGCCGCGGTTCTGCGTTTCGCCCGCGAGGCGCAGATGGTGGTGGAGGAGCGGCCCTTCACGCTGGAGGAGGCCAAGGCGGCGGCGGAGGCTTTTGTCACCTCGGCGACGACCTTCGTGACCCCGGTCGTCTCCCTCGACGGGGTGGAGATCGGCGGCGGTGCGCCGGGACCCGTCAGCCGGCGCTTGCGCGAGATCTATATGGACGAATGCACCCGCGTGGCGGTCTGACCCTGCCGCGCCGGAGCTGCGAGGGGTGCGGCGGAGCCCGTCTTCTTCGGTAGGCGCGACTGGCTCAAGGTGGTAGGTTGCGGAGAAAAGATGCGTACCCTTCGTGGACGCACTGGACCGCCGCGGGGCGCATTTGAGGCCACCATCCCCTTTGTCAGTTCATTGCAGCTTGGGCGTTCGTGTGTCGCTGCGACACGACCGGGACGAATTCGCTTCACGCGCTTCACGAACCTTCCGGCGCGTCTCCGCACCCACTTAGTGAACTCACCCACGCGCCCGCCGCCGCAATGCCCGTTTCGACGGCACGGTCGATAATCGCCACTGGATTCGTCGTTAGCCCCTCGATCGCGGGCGCGAGTTCGGACCTGACATCTGAAGCCGTTTCCTCCAGGACCTCCAGTCTCGCCAGGACGTCTTCCGCGGCTTCCGCGACCCGGGCGTCTTCGGCAAGCCGCAGGTCGGCAAGTTGACCGCGCACCTCCCGGAGCTGATCCTGCAGGCCCGAGATGTCATCTGCGAGAGGCGAAAGCTCTGCAATCTGTTCGGTTGCGGCGGAAACGGCAGTCTCGGTGACGCGCTCCACCGTGCGGGCGAGGCTCCAGGCTAGGAGCAAAGCGACAACCACGAGGATCAGAGTCGCGTTCAGAAGAGCCAAGGCGAGTTGCCCGACAGTTCGCGACAGGCGGCGTGGGACTGTGTCATTCATGCGTCGTTTTCCTGCGACAAGGGTATCCGGACAGGTCAGCCGCCCGCGCATCGCGCGCGCTGTACACCGGCACATTTTGTTGGAGCATTGGCGTGGACATCACGCGACCCATTCAAGCCGACCGAACGCCCGTTCGCCAGAAAATTGGGTTCCGCGTCCGGGTAACGGATCGGATACATGGCTTCTCGCGCTCCTTGGCCCCCGAGCCAGGGCCCAGCGACCACTGCCCCCAACGCTGAATGCAGCCGTAACCGTCCATCCCGGTCACGGCTTCCCACCCGTCCCGGATCTGCGCAGTCGAGGCAAAGGAAGACATCGCCAGCAGTCGCGCATCCTTTCGCCAAGCGGTCAGGCATGTGGGTCGTGTTTTGCGCTGCGACGAAGGGTCAAACGCTGTCCTTGCCAGAGCGATACAGTCTTTCGGGTGAGCGATCGATGGGCGCCTCGGTCGGTGAAGCTGCCGCTTCCGGGCCGTGCCGACCGGACAGATTCCTATGGGTCGTCCTATGGATCCGGCCGAAGGGCGAGCCATACCAGAAAGCCGATATAGCCAAAAACCACCAGGTTCAGGATCGTGTCGATCAGTGGACCGATCATTGGGGCGTCTCCGACCTGAGCGCACGGAACAAGCAGATGACGAGAACGGGTACGACAAAGACGAAGGCGATTGCCGACAGGGCAATGATGGAGCGCACGAGGCCGACATCGCCGACCAGAACCATGGCAAATCCGAGTGCGCCGAGGACGGCGCCCCAGATCGTTCGTATCCGTGGCGTGGGGTTTTCGTCGCCGCCCGTTCCGATCATGGCCAGTGTAAAGCCCGCGCTGACGACACTTGTCACAACGAAAAGAAACGCCGCAACGACGGTGGCGGAGCGGGTCACGACATCGAGCGGAAACCGTTCCAGGAGCGCGAAGGTGGTGGCGTCCAGGTTTTGCTTGTTGATCGCCGAAAGAGCCGCGTCCTGCCGGAGCGCGTCATAGAAACCAAGCCCGCCAAATCCGCCGAACCACAGGATCGAAAACAGGGTTGGCGCGACAATGACCCCGACAAGAAACTCCCGGATGGTGCGTCCGCGTGAGATTCTGGCGATGAAGATCCCGACGAACGGGGACCATGCCAGCCACCAGATCATGTAGTTCAGCGTCCATGCCTGGAACCAGTCCACGATGTCCGGCCCGAAAAACTCGGCGGTCGAGAAGCCGGCAGGAATGACGTAGAAGACGTAGCCGCCGAAGCCCGAGACAATGCCATTCATGATGTAGGCCGTCGGGCCCAGGATGATGAGATAGGCAAGCAAGGCGATGGCAATCAGCATCGCCGCGTTGGAGAGCTTTGCCATCCCGTCTCCGAGGTCTCGGCGAAGCGGGATCGTGAAGGCCACGCACATGGCCACGAAAATCGGGATGGTGAGTGCACCAGGGTCGGAAACGCCGAGCAGCCCGGCCAGGCCTGCCTGGATCTGAAACACGCCCATGGCCAGGGATCCCGCGAGCCCGACCGCAATGGCCACGATCGACAACAAGTCGAAGAGCCAGCCGAGGATCCGCACCCACAGGGCATGCCCGAGCGTATCGGCAAGGGGGGCGCTCAGCAGAAGGCTTCTCTGCCGCCGAAAGGCGAAATAGGCGATGACGAGCCCCACGACCCCGTAGATCGACCAGGCGTGAAACCCCCAGTTCAGGTAGGTGACGAAGAGCCCGTCGCCTGCGGCCTTGGGATCGTTCGAGAACTGGCGCAGCACCTCGAAATGCGTGAGCGGCTCCGCGGCACCATAAAACAACAGCCCGACCCCCATGCCGGCGGCAAAGAGCATGGCGATCCAGGCCGGTGTGGAAAACTCGGGCTCACAGTCGTCGGGTCCCAGGCGGATGCTGCCAAAGCGCGATGCCGCGAGAAAGATGGCGACAAACAGCAGGCCGCTGGCCTCAAGCATGATGAACCACCCGCGGCTCTCGAACTGGGTTGAAACCGCGGACGCCGCCAATCCACCGAGCCCGGCAGGATCAAGAACGCCCCACACGGCAATCGCGCTGCTGATTGTCAGCGCGACAATCAACAGGCTGCTCGGTCCGCCGCGGTCGGGCTGGTTCATAGGGCACTCCTCCGCCTGCAAACCATGCCCAAGAGCGGGATGGGCCGCAATGTTCGTGGCGCGCGCGCCGGAGCGGACCGTGTGGTTTGTCGTTGCACGGACCTGCTGTCTGGGGGGTGCGAACAGGGTTTGCTTCGCGAGGATGGCGCTCACGGCTCTCCGGACGACACGCCAACCCTGTGCAACCTGCCGGTCAAACCGGTTGATCGAAAATTGAACTCCGTTAGCGTTCAGAAAAAAGAACGAAAAAAAAGGAATGGAGGTTTGGATGACAGTCCGCACATTGGCCGCACTCGGCGCCCTTCTCATAGCATCGACGACGAATTCAGTCGCGCAGGACGCGCCGGAGATGAAGGAACCGCTCGGCTATCCGGGCTTCAACGGCAAGGTCGAGCTTGATGTCAGGGACTCCGAGTCCGACTGGACGCCCTTCACCCCAAAGGCCGCCCCGGAGGGCGCGCCCAACATTCTGTTCGTGCTGTATGACGATACCGGGCTCGGCGCATGGTCGCCCTATGGCGGCAAGGTCAACATGCCGACGCTCGATGATCTCGCCGCCGAGGGGCTGACCTACACCCAGTGGCATACCACGGCGCTCTGCTCGCCCACGCGTTCGACCCTGCTGACGGGCCGCAACCACCATCTGAACGGGATGGCCGCGATCACGGAGACCGCCGACGGGTTTCCCGGCGCGAGCGGCCGGCTGCCGCCGCAGGTCACAACGATTGCCGAGGTTCTGCAGGCCAACGGGTACAGCACCTTCTGGATCGGCAAGAACCACAACGTGCCGGAGCAGGATGTGGCGTCGGGCGCGAGCCGCACGGAATGGCCGCTGAACCAGGGGTTTGACCGTTTCTACGGATTCCTGGGCGGCGAGACCAACAACTGGTACCCGGACCTCGTGGAGGACAACAGGTTCATCGAGCCGCCGGCGGGCCCGGAAGAGGGCTATCATCTGTCCAAGGATCTCGCCGATCAGGCGATCTCAATGCTGCGCGACCAGAAGGCGACGAACCCGTCCAAACCCTGGTACATGTGGTTCAATCCCGGGGCCAATCACGCACCGCACCATGCCCCGACCGAGTGGGCCGACAAATATGCCGGCGTGTTCGACGAGGGCTATGACGTCTATCGCGAAGAGATCACGCAGGCGATGATCGAGCGGGGCATCGTGCCCGAAGGCACCGTCAACACGGCGCTGAACTTCATGCCCGAAGACCTGGCCAACGCCGATGATTTCGTGCGGCCCTGGGACAGTCTGAACGAGGATGAGAAGCGGCTCTTTGCGCGCATGGCCGAAGTCTATGCCGGGTTTTCGGAATATACCGACGCCCAGGTCGGCCGGATCGTCGACTATCTCAAGGAGACCGGACAGTACGAAAACACGCTGATCATCTATGCCGCCGACAACGGCGCATCGGGCGAGGGCTCCCCCAACGGATCGGTCAATGAAAACAAGTTCTTCAATGGCTTTCCTGATGAGTTGAGCGAGAACATGAAATTTCTCGACACGCTTGGCGGGCCGGACACCTACAATCACTATCCCACCGGCTGGGCCGCGGCCTTTTCGGCGCCCTTCAAGATGTTCAAGCGCTATTCGAACTATGCCGGCGGCACCAATGATCCGCTGATCATGTCCTGGCCTGACGGGATCGCGGAGAGCGGCGAGATACGCCACCAGTATCACCATTCGGTCGATATCGTGCCGACGATCCTGGAGATCACCGGGCTCGAGATGCCGACCACCGCGAACGGGGTCGCGCAGTATCCGCTGTCCGGCGTGTCGATGGTCTATTCCTTCGACGCCGAGCCCGATGACCCGACCCGGAAGGAGGTTCAGTATTACACGATGCTGGGCACCCGCGGCATCTGGAAGGACGGCTGGAAGGCCGTGGCCGTCCATGCGCCTCTGACGGGCACGGGCAATTTCGAGCAGGATGTGTGGGAGCTCTACCATGTCGATCAGGACCGCTCGGAGGCGAACAACCTCGCCGAAGAGGAGCCGGAAAAACTGCAGGACCTGATTCAGGTCTGGTTCGATGAGGCGGCCAAGAACAACGTCCTGCCCCTGGATGATCGGAGCGCGGTGGAGATCCTCACGATCGAGCGTCCAACCGCTGAACCGCCGCGGGACACCTATCTCTACTACCCGAACACGACATGCGTCCCCGAGGGCGTGGCCGTGAACATTCGCGGTCGGGACTACAAGATCCTCGCCAATGTCGACGTGGAGGACGGCGCGGATGGCGTGATCTTTGCCCATGGGTCGCGCTTCGGAGGGCATTCCCTGCTGATCAAGGACAAGAAGCTCTACTACGTCTACAACTTCCTCGGCATTCAACCGGAACAGACCTTTGCATCGAATGTCGAGCTGGAGCCGGGCACCTATACGCTGGGCATGGCGTTCGACGCGGAAGGCAACGGGGACAACGGCGAGGTTCTCGGCTCGGTGACGCTCTATGTCGACGATCAGGAGGTCGCCTCGGGCGACATGCGCGCGCAGTCGGGCAAGTTCACGCTTTCGGGCGATGGGCTCTGCATCGGCTATGACAGCGGTGACGCGGTCAGTCAGCTCTACGAAACCCCGGGCGCGTTTACCGGGGGCACCATTCGAGAGGTCGCGGTCTCTGTCTCCGGCGAGAGCTATGAAAGCCTGGAAGCGGCAGCCAAACGAATGCTGAAACGGCAGTAGATTGACCAGATCATGAAGGTGGGGCGTGGCGAGGCTGCGCCCTTTTTCATTGGTACGAACCCTGGATTCCGGGCGATCAACTGAGCGGCCCGGTCCCGTCGGGGGCGGCAGTGGGACAGGTCACCGGGCCGCAAACCCGCCCGCGTTCGGCCCGCCCCGCCAAAACATGCGCGCCCGCCACGCCGCGGGAGGCAGCGCTTTCATGGACGCACTGGTCGCAACAAGGCAAAACCTCGCCCATACGGATGTGCGCCGAATCCTGGGGTTGCGGCCCGTTCGATCGAGAATGCGCGCGCGCCCCGATCACAGGTCAAACTCCTGATCGCCGAGGAATTGCCCGAATGCTGGTTGCGACACAGCAGTCGCCCCGAACCGAGGCCAACCATAGGAGCGGGATAGGGAGCCGCACGCGCCAGAGCGATCTAAACAGTTGAAAAAGCACATCCACGAAGGAGGTCGTGGCGGAGACGAAGGGATTCGAACCCTCGAAACGGTTTCCCGTTTACTCCCTTAGCAGGGGAGCGCCTTCGACCACTCGGCCACGTCTCCGCCGACGCGTCTAGCGGATGGCGGTCGGGGATCACAAGGGAAAAAGCCAGTGGCCGGTATTGCGCTGCCGCTTCGCCCGGGGTCCAGCGGTGCGGTTGGGGTCGCCCGGTCAGGCTGCAGGCCGCGTCAATGCGCTTGCTGCGCTGCGCGTCTGCCGCCTGCGGGCGTGCCGTTCACGAGCGTCCCGGTCGGTCACGGACGGCGGGTGTTACTGGCGGGTGTTACTGTCAGCCTAAGGAAGTCGGTCGGCTTTTAAACAGACCGTCTTTGCGTTGAACGGCCGGGCGCTGTATGCACTCTGCATCGGCCCAGAATGGACCAACCTGAGATTTTTCACTCGAACACGTGGTGGGGTGTACCGCGGTCGGGGTGTCGCAGGAGGGTTCCGGGCAGTCGGGGCCCTCCTGTGCG
>JBCDBB010000015.1:0-35248 GCA_039184415.1 Pseudomonadota bacterium | reverse complement strand
CGGGACCCAGGCCAACGGGTTCGCCACCTGCCGGAACGGGCACGGGACCGGCGCGATCCTGCTGTCGCGCCCGCTGCTGCACGCCCTGACGCGGGAGGAGGCCGAGGCGGTCGTGGCCCTGCTGATCGCGCGGATGCAGCGCCCGGAAACCCGGGCGGGACAGATCGCGGCGGTGCTGGGCGGGATGGCGACCATCCTGCTGTCAGGCGCGCTGCTGCGCCGGTCGGGCGGCGAGGCGCGATCGCCGGGGAAGCTGTCGCGGGGGCTGGCCCTGGTCTCGGCCCCGGTGGCCGCGCTCATGGTCCGCACGATCGCCGGCGCGCCGGTGTCCTTTGCCGCCGACCGCGATGCCGCGGCGGCGCTCGGCAACCCGATGGCGCTGGCCCGGGCGCTCACGCGCCTTGACGGGTTGGCCCGGGCGACGGAAAACGAAGGGGCCGAACGGCACCCGGCCACTGTTCACATGTTTCTGGTTGATCCCTTGCACCCGTCCCGCCTGAAACCCGTGTTCGATCTCCATCCGCCCGTGGAAGCGCGCGTGTCGCGTCTGAAACGCCAGGCGGGGGTGGGCGATACATGAGCACCAAGCCGTCCCCCCCGACGGTGCCGACGGCGCCCAAGGGCGATCTGGCGGAGCTGATCGCCTGCCCGCAATGCGATCTGCTGCACCATGTCGGGCATGTGTCGGAGGATGCCTCGGCGCGCTGCCAGCGCTGCGGAACGGTGCTTTTTGCGCCGCGGACGGGCGCGATCGAGCGGCTCGTGGCGCTGGCGCTGGGGGCGCTGGTGCTCATGGTCGTCGCGGTGTCCTTTCCGTTCCTGCAGATGTCGGCCTCGGGCTTCAGCAGCAAGGCCTCGGTCTTTGACACGATCTCGGCCTTCACCGGCGGGCTGATGGCGCCGCTGTCGCTCGCGACGGCGGCCTTCATCATCCTGCTGCCGGTACTGCGGCTCTGCGCGCTGATTTATGCGGTGGGACCGCTGCTTTTCGGCAGACCACCACTGTCGGGAGCCTCGGCATCCTTCCGGCTCGCCTCTCGGTTGAAACCATGGTCGATGGCCGAGATTTTCATGATCGGCGTGGCCGTAGCCCTTGTAAAGATGGTGGGTATGGCGTCGATTGGGTTCGGAACGGCATTCTGGGCGTTCGGGTTTCTGGTCATTCTGGTGACGGCGATGGACGCGATGATGTGCGAAAGGACGATATGGCGGCTGCTCGCAAAGAGGTGACGGGGCTCACCGCGCGGGCAGCGGGGCTGGTCGGCTGCCTGCATTGCGGCTCCGTCTGGCCAAAGGGCACCACCCGGTGCGGGCTGTGCGGCAGCGCCCTGACCAGCCGCCGCAACGCCAGCCTCCAGCATGTCTGGGCCTGGTGGTTCGCTGGCGCGATCTTCTACATCCCGGCAAATCTCTATCCCATGCTCCGGACCTCCCTGCTGGGGCGGGAGAGCACCTCGACCATCCTTGGTGGCGTTCTGGAGCTGGTCCAGCATGGCTCCTGGTTCGTGGCGTTCGTGGTCTTTTTTGCCTCGATCATGATCCCTGTGGGCAAGTTCGTCGCCATCGCCTATCTGGCCATCGTCATCCGCCGGGGCGGTCCGATCGACAGCCATTCGCTGCACCGTCTCCATGAGGTGGTGGAGTTCATCGGGCGCTGGTCGATGATCGACGTGTTCGTCGTGGCGGTCCTGTCGGCGCTGGTGCACCTGGCCTTCGTGGTCAATATCGATCCCGGCATGGCGGCCATCTGTTTCGCCCTGTCGGTCGTCTTCACGATGCTCTCGGCGCTGAGCTTCGATCCGCGTCTGATTTATGACGTTGCCGAGGTGCGTGAATGAGCCCGCAGGACAGCGCGGGAGGCGCGGAGAGCGCGGTCGAGATGGAGACCCAGACCCGCCGCAACATGCTGAGCGGGATCTCCTATATCTGGCTGGTGCCGCTGATCTCGGTGATCATCGCGCTGGGCATCGCGTGGCAGGCGGTGTCGTCGCGCGGGCCGCTGATCGAGGTGCGGTTCCAATCCGCCGAAGGGGTGCGGGCCGAGGCGACGGAGCTGCGGTTTCGCGATGTGCGCGTCGGTGTGGTGGAGCGCATCCGCTTTGCCACCGACATGGCCCAGGTCATCGTGTCGATCCGTGTCGACAAAGAGCTGGGGCCGTTTCTGGACGAGAATGCGGAGTTCTGGATCGTGAAGCCGCAGATCACGGCGCGCGGCGTGTCGGGCCTGCAGACGGTGCTGTCGGGCTCCTACATCGAGGGCAGTTGGGACGACCAGCGCGGCACGCCGCAGCGCCAGTTCGAAGGGCTGGACCAGCCGCCGCTCTATCTGGCTGGCGAGGAGGGGCTGGAGATCGTGCTGCGCGCGCCCCAGGGCGGGCAGCTCGCCAGCGGGGCGCCGGTGTTCTTTCGCGGCGTGCGCGTCGGCCATATCTCGGAGCCCGACCTGACCGAGAGCGGCGACGCGGTGGAGGCGCGGGCCTTCATCATGGCGCCCCATGACCGGCTGATCACCACCGGCACCCGGTTCTGGGATGTGTCGGGCTTTTCGGTCAATCTCGGCGCGGGGGGCGTGTCGCTCGATGTGGAGAGCATCGCGACGCTGATCGAGGGCGGTGTGAGCTTCTCGACGGTCAGCTCCAACGCCGAACCGGTCGCGGAAGGGGCGGTGTTCTCGGTCTATGAAAGCGAGGATCTGGCCCGCGAAAGCGTCTTTGCCGAGGTCGAGCCCGACGATCTGGAGCTGACGCTCTATTTCGAGGGCTCCATCGGCGGGCTGGAGATCGGCGCGCCGGTGGAGCTCGAAGGTCTGCGCGTCGGCAGCGTGCTGAATTTCGGCGCCTTCATCGATGAGGTCGATGGCGATCCGGAGGTGCGC
Source organism: Pseudomonadota bacterium (assembly GCA_039184415.1). Classification (GTDB taxonomy): domain Bacteria; phylum Pseudomonadota; class Alphaproteobacteria; order Rhodobacterales; family Rhodobacteraceae; genus JANSYP01. The sequence continues at coordinate 32,373 of JBCDBB010000015.1, read as the reverse complement.
CTGCAGGTCGATATCTCGGTCCAGCCCCGCCGGCTGGAGCTCGAGCGCCGGGCGAGCCGCGAGGATGCGCTGGCATTTCTGGCCAGCGCGGTCGAGGGCGGCCTGCGCGCGCGGCTGGCCAATCAGGGGATCTTCAGCCCTGCCCTCAAGATCGAACTGGTCGAGATCGAGGACGCCGCGCCTGCGGTGCTGGATCAGGGACATCTGCCCTATCCGGTCCTGCCCACGGTCGCCGGTGAGCTCAGCGACATGAACGCCACCGCCGAGGGGCTGGTCGAACGGGTCCAGAACCTGCCGCTCGACGAGGTGATGAACACCGCCATTTCGGTGATGCGGGGCATCGAGGATTTCGTGAATTCCCAGGCGCTGCGCCAGGCGCCCGATGCCTTCCTGGGGCTCGTCAACGACACGCGCGAGGTGATCCAGTCCGAGGCGCTGCAGACGCTGGCCGAGGATCTGGGCGCGGCGGCCGAAGAGGTCGAGACGCTGGTGGCCGAGCTCAACCAGGAAGAGGCGATCAATTCGCTGCTCGCGGCGCTGTTGCGGGCCGAAGGGGTGATGGCCTCGGTCCAAAACACGGTCGACGGGCTGCCCGCCATCGTCGAGGGGCTGGTGCAGCTGACCAGCAAGGCCAACGATCTGCCGCTGGAAGAGTTCGTGCTGCAGGCGTCCGGGCTGGTGGAGACCGCCAACAGGCTCCTGTCGTCGGAGGATGCGGCGCGTATCCCCGCAGAACTGACCGATGCGCTGTCGGAGTTCACTGCCGTTCTGGAAGATGTGCGCGAGGGCGGGCTGGTGGAGAATGCCAACCGGACGCTCGCCTCGGCCAGCGAGGCCGCGGATTCCGTGGCCACCGCCGCGCAGTCGCTGCCGGAGCTGACCGCGCGGGTCGACAGCCTGCTGGCGCAGACCGACGCGCTGCTGGCGACCTATGGCGCGCGGTCGGAATTCAACGCGCAGACGCTCGGCACGCTGCGCGATCTGCGCGAAACCGCGCGCTCGATCTCGGCCCTGGCCCGCGCCATCGAACGGGATCCGACGGTGCTGATCAGGGGACGGTAAGTGACGGTTTGGAAAGCTTTTCTGCTGGCGGTCCTGTTGACCTTCACCGCCTGTGGCCCGCCGGTGGCGCAGTATCTCGTCGATCCGCCGGCGTCGGAGCTGCGGCTGCGTCCGATCGTGAGCTCGGTCGAGATCCGCGACGTGTCGCTGCCCCGCTATGCGGCGGCGGACGAGATTTCTCTGCAGGATGCGGACGGGGCGGTGCGGGCCGTGCGCGGCACCGCCTGGGCCGATCTGCCCCAGCGGTCGGTGACGCGCACGCTGGCGCGCAATATCGGCATCATCCTGAACAACCGTGCGGCGGCGGAGCCCTGGCCCTTTGCCGATCCGCCCGGGGCCGAGGTCACGGTGCTGGTCGACCGGATGCTGGTGGGCAATGACGGGCTGTTCCGTCTGTCGGGCCAATATGCGATCGCCCCGCGGGATTCGGGGATTTCGGACCGGTCGGGCCGGTTCGACATCACCAAGCCGGTCCCGGGCGAGAGCCTGAACGCGGTCGCGGCGGCGAACGGGGCCGCGCTGGTGGATCTGTCGGAGATCATCGCCCGGCGTCTGGCGCGGTAGCGGGCGCTAGAGCCGGAGCAGCAGGCGCAACTCGTCGGGCGCCATGACAAAGCGCGAACCTTGCGCCTCGATCCGGCCCGCCGCTTCCAGCACGAGGATGTCGGAGGGCAGCTCCGGCAGGGTCTGACCTCGGAGCAGGAGCCACTGCTCCGGCGGCGGCGGCACCGGCGACAAACAGGGCAGGAGCGCGGCGGTGGGGCTGTCCCCGTCCGGCTGGAGCGGATGAAGGAACCCCGCGATGCGCACCGGGCGGTCGAGGGCTCCGGCCAGATCGTCCCAGCCGAGCCGTTCCTGCGCAGCGAGAGCCCCATGCTGCGCCAGGAGCCCGCCCGGATGCCCGAGCAGACCCGCTGCGGCGCCCGCGGCGAGGGCCCGCCGCCGTGTGATGCCCTGGGCCATGGGCCAAGCCTGCGCCAGTCCGGGCGCGGGCTCAAGCCCTTGCGGTGCCGGCGATCCGGTCGAGCCAGTCCCAGTGGTCCGGCTCCAGCCGCACCGGCAGGGTCAGCACCTCGCGGCGGAGATCCTGGGGGAGTCGGACGGCGTCCTTTTCGGTGGTGACGAGCTGCGCCCCGCGCACGCGCGCCTCCTGCTGGAGCCGGGTCATCAGCGCCGGCGTGAGCGGCTGGTGGTCGCCCAGCGGCACCGTGCGCAACAGTTCCGCGCCGAGGCCGCGGAGCGTCGCGAAGAACTTCTCCGGATGGCCGATCCCGGCGAAGGCCAGCACCCGGGCCCCGGTCCAGTCATAGCCCGTCGCCAGAGGCTCCAGCCGCGCCGTGACATGGTCGGTACCGGCGGTCCGCAGCGCCGTGCCCCAGCGGGTTTGAAACGCGGTCTGTGCCTGCGTACCCCCGATGCTGAGCACCAGATCGGTGCGCGCCAGCCCCGTCGTGACAGGCTCCCGCAGGGGGCCTGCCGGGATGCAGCGGCCATTTCCAAAGCCAATTCGTGCATTAACCACCACAATGGACAGATCTTTGGTCAATCCGGGGTTCTGGAGCCCGTCATCCATCACCAGGATGTCGGCGTCTTGCTCCAGCGCGAGGCGCGCCCCGGCGGCCCGGTCGCGGGCGACGACGACCGGGCAGAAGGCCGCCATCAGGAGCGGCTCGTCGCCGACTTCATCCGCGCTGTGGCGGGCCGGGTCGACGAGGGCGGGGCCCGGCAGGCTGCCGCCATGACCGCGGGAGAGTACTGCTGGCTGACCCCCTTGCGCCTGGAGCCGCTGGACGATGGCGATTGTCGCAGGGGTCTTGCCCGTGCCGCCGGCATTGAGGTTGCCGACGCAGACGACCGGGACCGGTGCGCGCCAGGGCGTGCCGCGCGCTAGCCGCCTGACCGTTCCGGCTGCATAGAGCGCGTCCAGCGGCGCGAGCAGACGGGCCTGCCAGCCGGGCGCGTCGGGCGGGCGCTGCCAGAAGCGCGGCGCGCGCATCAGCCCTCGGCCGCCCGGGCCCCGTCCGGCAGGTGATCGAGGATCAGCGACAGGGCGCGGTCGGTGACATTGGCCCCGCTGGAGGAGATCTCCCAGGCGGCGTAGGCCAGCGGCGCGCTGCCCTCGGGCTGGATCAGCCGGTCGACGGCCAGGGCGAGGCTTTCGGCGTCGCGCACCTCGATTGCTGCCGAGGCCGCCGAGAGCCGCGCATAGACATCGGCGAAGTTCTGGACATGGGGCCCGTGGATGATGGCCGAGCCAAGTGCCGCGGGTTCGAACGGGTTGTGCCCGCCGATCTCCATCAGCGAGCCGCCGACGAAGCTGACCGGGGCGATCCGGTACCAGAGGCCCATCTCGCCCAGCGTGTCGGCCAGATAGACCTGGGTGTCCCGCCCGATTGGCTCTCCGGTGCTGCGCCGGGCGAGCCGCAACCCGCGGTCGGCGATGGTGCGCGCGATCTCTTCGCCGCGCTCGGGATGGCGCGGCGCCAGGATCAGGAGCAGACTGTGGGTGCTTCCCGCTGCGCGGATCTGGGCGTCGAGCACGATCTCTTCCTCGCCCGCGTGCGTCGAGGCGGCGAGCCAGACCGGGCGGCTGCCGATGGCCTCGGACAGGGCCTGGCGCTCGGCCTCGTCGCAGGGCGGGGGCGGGGTGCCTTCCTTCAGGGTCCCGGTCACGGCGATCTTCTGTCCCTCCAGCCCGAACTGGCGCAGCGCGTTGGCGGTCAGGTCGTCCTGGACCTGGACCGCGGCGAACCGGTCGAGCAGGGCGCCCGGCGCACTGCCCAGCCAGCGCCAGTTGCGGATGCTGGCCTCGGACATGCGCCCGTTGATCAGAAGCATCGGGATGCCGGCCGCATCGGTTTCGACGATCATGGTCGGCCAGAATTCGCTTTCGGTCCAGATCGCGAGATCGGGCGTCCAGTGCGCGAGAAAGCGCGAGACATAGGCGCGCACGTCGAGCGGCGCGAACTGGTGGACGCAGCGCGGCGGCATCCGCGCGGCCAGAAGCTCCGCTGAGGTGCGCGTGCCGGTGGTGACCAGAAAGTTCAGCGCCGGATCATGGACGCCCAGGCGGCGGATGACCTCCAGCAGCGAGAGGCTTTCGCCAACCGACGCCGCGTGGAACCAGATCAGCGGGCCCTCGGGACGGGGCAGGCTGGCCTCGCCGCGGCGCTCCGCGATGCGGTCGGGGTCTTCCTTGCCGCGGGCCAGCCGCCGCGCCAGCAGGCGGTTGCCATAACCCTCGGCCCGTGCGGTCAGCGCGAGGTAGGTTGACAGCAGGGTCGACCGGCGCGCGGAGCGGACGGACACGGGGCTCAGCAACCGGGCTCCCGTACGGTGGCAAGGGAGGTGAAGTATTGGCTGTCCGGTCCGGTGCCGGCGCGGCCGAGGGCCCAGGCGGAGGAGGGGATCGCAGATGCTGCGCCCGAGGCGATGTGCTGTGGCTGGGCCATTGAAATGCTCCGCTGTGCCGAGGGGTTCACGGAGTTGTGGGGCATCCGCAGCACGGGGTCAAGAAACCCTCCGGCGTCCGGCAGAATTGCGTCCGCGCCAAGCCGGTTTCGTGCCGGAGAGGGTGCCCGAGGGGGGGCGCAGCGGGGCGCCCCCGGCGGGCTATTGCGGGGACGTGCCCTTGCGGGCGTCGATCTCGGCCTGGGCATTTTCGGACACAGCGACATACCAGGTTGCACCGAGGCTCTGGAACACGGGCACGGCCTCATCGAGGTGCCGCTGCGCAAGGTCCAGATCGGCCGGATCGCCGGCCAGATCGAACCGGCTGCGGTAGAGGCTCGACAGATTGCCCTGAGTCAGGGCCCAGTCGAAGGGCGCGCGGTCCCGTGTCTGCTCCTCCAGGGCGGCCCGGTAGGCCGCGACCGCCGCGTCGAGCAGGTCGCTCCGGCCGCTCTGGTCCGCCAGCGCACGGAGCGCACCGCCGAGATTGTGCTGTGTGGTGGCCCATTCCAGCGGGGCGCTCTCGCGGCTGTGGAACAGCAGCGCCTCCTCATAGGCGGCGATGGCTGCAAGAAGCGCGTCTTGCGACCCGGTCTGCGCGGCGATGCGGTAGTAATTGTTGCCGACATTGTTGAGGGTTCGGCCGCGCTGCGCGGCTGCGGTGTCGGGATCCTTGACGTCGAGCGCCTTGGTATAGATCGCGGCGGCCTCTTCGAGCAGTGCGAGATCGCCCTGGCGTGCGCCCAGCATGGAGAGCGCGTTGGCGAGATTGTTGGCCGCCGCCGCCCAGGCGAACGGGTCGGAATTCAGCGTCTTGAGGGCGATCGCGCGGTGCCAGAGCGTCCGGGCGGTCTCGAGGCTCTCGATGCTGCCCTGTTCGGTCCCGTGGGCCTGATACTGGTCGGCGGCATCGAAGAGCGCGGACCAGACCGCGCCGGTATCCTTTGGCGGAAGGAGTTCCGCGGCCTCGAGATAGAGCGCGGCGGCGGCCTGCCGGTGGAGCAGCGAGGCTTCGAGTTCGGCCTGCTTGCGGGCGATCGCGGCCTCCTCCCGTGCCTGGTCGTCCAGGATCGCCTGGGCTGCCTCGCGCCGGGCGCGGCGGAGCGCGCGGGCCTCGCCCAGTGCGGCGCGGGCCGCGGCGTGGTCGGGCGGGACCTCCGCCAGCGCCGCAGTCGCGGCATCGATCGGGGCCTGGATCCGGGGATCGGCGACGCGGAACTGCTCCAGCTCGTCTTCGAGCTGCAGATGACGCTGGGCGATCTCGGCCAGCCGGTTGCGCAACTCAGCCGGGTCCACAGGGTCGCGTTTGAGGATCTGGAAGAAGGCCGCGAGGGACTCGGCCGTCAGCCGGGCATCCGCGGGCGTCATCGCATCGAGCCGGCGCAGCAGGTCGGTATAGTCCGCCGCGCGTCCCGATACCGCGGCCTCCATCATGCGCGCGACCGTTTCCGGCGGGATGCCGCAGATCACCTTGATGTCGCTGGCGATCATGTCGCTTTCGACGAGCGCGCTGCAGTTCATGTCCGTCCGGTCGATGAAGGCGTCCGCGGGCAGCGGCGCGAGTGACAGCGCCAGCGCGAAAACGGGGCGGCGGATCATTGACCCGTCCGGTTGATCTCGATGGAGCTGTCCGTCATGTCGCCCTCGACCTTGGCGGAGTTGTCCATCCGGTCGCCGCCGAGGACGAAGGACAGCGCGATCAGCGCGAGCCCGGCAACCGCGAAGGTCCAGACGCCGCGGGGATAGCTCACCTGGGTCACGGTGAGATCGCCGCCGATATGGGCATCGCCGCCCGCGGCCACCCCGCCGCGGTCGGCCGAGACGCCCGTGCCGCCCTCATCTTCGGAGCTTTCCGCCGCACGCGTTGCGCGGCGTTTCACCAGCATGGCCCAGATCGCGGAGATGGCGGCGCACACTCCACCGGCGAGCCAGGCGATCACCTCCTGGTTCTTCGGGACGCTCAGGAACTCCCAGATTTCGGCCATTCCGACACCTTTCGCGCTCGTCTGCGATGAGAGTGCGCCAGGCGGCGCCGGGCGTCAATTTCGCGCCCCGCCGAAGTCACGGCACGCGTGACGGTGTGGAGGTTGTCGCGGGGGACGCCGTTTGCCTGGGCGTCCGCCCGGGGCAGGGCGCGGTCAGGCGCTGCGGTCCACCATTTCGGCATGGAGCGCGGGCGAGGCGGCCAGCACGCCGCTGCTGCGCGGATCGGGCTGGTTGAACCGGAGTACGCCGCCGCTGCGGTCCGTCACGGCGCCGCCGGCCTCGGACACCAGGAGGCTACCCGCGGCGCTGTCCCATTCCCAGACCTTGCCGAAGCTGAGGGAGGCGTCGAAGCGGCCCTCGGAGACCAGGGCCAGCCGGTGGGCGAGGGCAGGGCGGACATGGCGGTCGACCCGGGGCGCGCCGCCGGGCCAGTGGCGCGCGTCCAGTGCATGGCGGTTGGCGAGCACGCCCGCCCCCTCCAGATCGCCGCGCGGGCTGACGGCCAGGGGCGTGTCGTTGAGCGATGCACCGCCGCCGAGGCGGGCGGCGTAAAGCTCTTCGCGGAGTGGCAGGAAGACGACGCCGGCGATCACGCGCCCGGCCTCGGCCACGGCCAGCGCATGGGCCCAGGTCTTCTGCCCCTCGACAAAGGCGCGGGTGCCGTCGATCGGATCGACGATGAAGACACGGTCATGGTCGAGCCGGCCGGGATCGTCGGGGGTTTCCTCGCTCAGCCAGCCATAGTCCGGGCGGGCGGCGCGCAGAACCTCTCCCAGCATGTCGTTGACGGCGAGGTCGGCCTCGCTGACGGGACTGTCGTCGCCCTTGGACCAGACCTCCGGGTCCCGGCGCCAGAACCCGCCGGAGACCTGACCCGCGGCGCGCGCGGCCTCGATCAGCAGAGCCAGATCGGCGGCGTGATCCGGGGCAGTGCCGGAACCATTGTCGGTGGCCTTCTCGCGGTCCGGTCCGCCGTCCGCGACGGGACCCGGCACGGGGTCAAGCTCCGGCAATGGTCAGCCCCTCGACCAGGAGCGAGGGCACGACGCGCGACAGGTGGGGGCGCGCATCGTTGGCCGGGGTGATGCTGCGCAGCATCTCGTGGAGGTTGCCGGCGATGGTGCATTCATTGACCGGATAGGCGATCTCGCCGTTTTCGACCCAGAGACCCGAGGCGCCGCGGGAATAGTCGCCGGTGGTCGGGTTGATGGTCGCCCCGATCAGCCCGGTCACCAGAAGCCCGGTGCCCATGGCGGCGATCAGATCGTCGCGGCTGGCGTCGCCTTGGGTCAGGGCGATGTTCGACAGGCCCGGCGCGGGCGGGCCGGAGGGGGAGCGCGAGGCATTGCCGGTGCTTTCCATCCCGAGCTTGCGCGCGGTGGCCAGATCGAGCGTCCAGCCGGTCAGCACCCCGTCCGAGACGATGGCGCGGGCCGTCACCGGCAGACCCTCGGCGTCGAAGGGGCGCGAGCTGCCCGAGCGGGGGCGGAGCGGATCCTCGGTCAGGCTGAGCCCGGCGGGCAGAACTTGCTCTCCGAGCCGGTCGAGCAGCCAGGAGCCCCCGCGGGCGACCGACGCGCCGTTGGCGGCCGACAGCAGATGCCCGATCAGGCCCGAGGACACGCGTTCGTCATAGAGGACGGGGAAGTGCCCGGTCGGGGGTTTGCGTGCCCCGGCGCGCTGGAGCGTGCGCTCCGCCGCCTTCCGCCCGATCTCTTCGGGGCTTTCCAGGTCGGACAGGTAGACGCGCCCGTCGCCGTACCAGTCGCGCTCCATATCCGTGCCCTCGCCGGTGATGGCGACGCAGGAGACGCTGGCGGAGCTGCGCGCGAACCCGGCCGAAAACCCGTTCGTCGCGGCCAAGTGGATCCGGTTGGTGCCATGGGTTGCGCTCGTGCCCTCGATCTTGGAGATGCCGCGCACGGCCGCGGCGGCGGCCTCGGCGGCCAGGGCGGCCTCGCGCAGGGCGGCGGGCGAGGGGGCGGGGGCGGGGTCGCAGAGATCGAGGGCGTCCACATCCCACGCGGTGGCGAGTTGGTCCGGTGCCGCGAGCCCGGCATGGGGGTCCTCGGGCGCCTCCCGGGCCATGGCGACCGCGCGCTCGGCCGCCTCGGCCAGCGTTCCGGGCGCGGTGTCGGACACCGACACGCAGGCCTGGCGCCCGCCGAAGAGCACCCGCAGCCCCAGATCGGTCCGTTCCGACCGCTCCGCCTGTTCCAGGGCGCCGGCGCGGGTATCGATGGACACGGACTGCCCTTCGATGACGATCGTATCCGCCGCCGCGGCGCCCGCGCGCTGTGCCGCGTCGAGGAATGCCTCGGCCAGACCGGCGAGTTCGCGGGGGCTCTCGCGGTCCGAAACGGGCGCGGTGTCGGCGGGATGGGGGGCGATTGACGTCAATTCAGGCTCCATTGCGGCGCGTGCAGGGGGACGTAGTCCCGCTTGGCGGGGGGCACAAGGGCCGCAGCCGGTGTTCTGCGACACAGTTCCGTTCATCTCGCCGGGCCGAACGTGCGAAGCATCACAGATCCGGATTCGCAGAGATGTCATTTTTCCCAACAGAAGAAGAGTATGTGGGAGAAAACCAATGTCGATCTCTTTTACCCCGTCCGGACCGAGTGTCCGAAGCGACGCGGCCCTCGCGGCCGTCAGTGACACTAGCGTCTACACGATCACGCCGCGGCCATCGCCGCCGACAGCCGGCGCCGAGAGCGCTGCGCTGAATGCCGCGCTGCTGCGCAGCGTGCCCTGGAGCGAGGCCGGTCAGGCCGGGCGCCTGATGCGCGGCGCGCTGGCCGAACGGTTCAGCGTGCCCTGCTACGACGTCTCGGCGCAGACCGCGGTCCAGCGTCCGGACCCGGCCAAATGCGGGCTGGCCCGGGACGCCCTGGGGGCGCACCCACCCGCCCCCGCCCCGGCCGAAATCGGCGCCGCGACGGCGACGGTGGACATGACCACCGAGGCCCATCTGGTGCGCCGCGGCGCGGGCAGGGGCGAGAACGTCCTGTTCGTGACCTTCGACGTGCTGTTCGATCCGGCCTACCGGGCCGTCGATGCCGACGCGATGGAAGGCGGCCGCGCGGTGGCCAACTACCAGGACCTTGTCGGTCTGTCGGTGGCCCCCGTGAACGCGGCGCCCGAGAGCGTCCGGTTGCTGCCCGAGGCGGCGGCGCCGCGCGGCACCAACGGCACGCCCCGCTATGCCCATGCGCAGACGATGGAAGAGGGCGGGCGCATCACCGTGGGACCGGCAGGCGAATCCTACCTCGCGCCCTGCGCCGGCGGACGGCTGCTCTTTGCCAACCGGATCGGAAGCTCCGCGGGGAGCAACGATTTCGACCTGTCGCTTCTGCTGGAGCGGCCCGGAACCGCGTCGAACGCGACCGGGCGGCGCAAGCTGGGCGGCGCGAGTTCCGGTGGCGGCGTCTGCTGGCTCTCGGGCCTGCAGAAGGTCGGCGGGCTCAGCGCCCCGGCGCCCTACGACGTCTCCCAGCCGGGCAGCCTGGCCCGCAAAGGGACCGGCGGTACGCGGCTCCGCAGGCTGCCGAGCGAGGCGACCGCCGGCATCGACCTGAGCTATTGCGCCGCCTTCGCGGTGGATCCGGCGAAGGTGACCGGCGACGTCAAGATCGACGTTCTGGCCGCGCAACGCATGGTGAGCATGGATGTGGGTCCGGACGAGGACACCCGGCTGGCGACGACGCTCTTCGTGACCTCCTGCCGGATCGTTCTGCGCGGCGGGTCTGGCGCATCGCCATCGCTCTTCATCACGCGGCGGCGCTGCTGGGGCACCGATCTGCGCCGTGAAAGCGATCCGCTGGGCAACACCACTCGGCCGCGGCCGATCCCCGGCAACGCGTGGCATGGCTGAGCCTGCGCGCGCCGCCGGACGGCGCATCCGCCCCCTGCGCCGGGCACGTACGACAGGCTCCTGCGGGCTCCGGGTCCGCGGGCGCCGGGCCGCGCCATCGCGCGCCTCCGCTGACCGGCAGAGAGACGGGGCCGCCCCGTCACCCGTGACGGCGACGACCCTCGCACCCGCTCAGAGGCGCCCCTGACCCGTCGAGGGAGCGCTTCCGTCCCGAACGGCTCTCCATTGCGCCCGGGTCAGCGGATCCGGTTGCCGTTGATAAAGAGCGAGCCGTCCTCGCGCGATTCGATCCGGCTGGTCATGGTTCCATCCGGCTGAGGCGCGGCGAACATTCCAATCATCATCTGTGCGGCCATGAGCTGTTGCTGCGGCACCAGCCCCGACTGGCCGAGCTGGGTCAGCAGATCCAGAACCCCGGTCAGGGTCACGTCGAGCGTGCCGACGGGTTGCGGCTGGGACAGCGGGATCGCGGCATCCGACGGGGTCGGAAAGCTGAAGGCGCCGGTCGCTTCGGCGCGGGCCTCGCCATAGGTCAGGTTGATCACGTTCACCGTCACTTCGGTCGGTGCGAAGTCCGATGAGGCCGCTTCGGGCATGCCCGGGATCCGCGCCGCGGGCCCCACCAGCGCCTGACCCTCGAGATCCGCCGTCAGCGTCATCGGCTCCCGCGGCAGCATGCCGGCGGGGTCGAGCTGGGCCCAGAGCGCCTCGGTGGGCGCAAGCCCGATCACTTCCAGCGTGACGTCGAAGGGTTGGGGCGTGTCCGCGTCACTGACCGGCCCGACAAAGGCCATGTCGACCTCGTCCAGCGTCAGCGTGATCGGCCGCACCGGCATGTTGGGATCGTCGATCGTCACCGCGATACCGGCACCGGCCCCGGTATAGAAACCCTGCTCCGCCGTCAGATCGGCGCGCAGGCTCGCGCTTTCGTGGCTGGTCTCTGTCAGCTGCGTCGTGCCGCCGATGCTCTGGCTGCTGCGGCTCGTTCCGCTGCCCGAGTCGAAGGCCATGCGGAGTTGCGTATCGTCGCCGGGCGTGCCGTCGGGGGTCATGCCGATGCTCTCGGCCTGGATCACGACATCCTGCTGTGTCGCCTCGGTGCTCATGGCGGCCCCCGAGACCGGATCGGAGAAGGAGACGGCCCAGGCGGTCTCGGCCGCCTCAAAAACCGCCGTCACCGGCCCGTCGAGCTCAGCGTCATACCCCGTCAGCCGCCCAGAGAGGTCGGTTGCGGTCAGGGTCAGGTCGGCCTCCAGCGGGGCCTCGCCCGGTTCGAACTCTTCCAGCGTCACCGAGAGCGCGGGCGCGGACCAGACATAGTCGGTCTCTTCCGGCGTGCCGCTTGCGGTGACGGTCAGCCCGCTGGTGTCGACGGCCAGCAGGGCGCTGCTGCTGTCGTCGCCGGCCGGGGTGATGGTGACCTGCTTGCCTTCGGGGATCGCCAGTTCCACGCGGCCGTCGCCCAGTTCGGTCAGGGTGACGAGGGGCACGACCGCAGTGATGGCCGCACCGTCGGCCTGGGTCAGGCGCGTTTCGACGCCGGTCAGCCGCAGCCCGTCCTCGGTCTGGGTCGTGGTCTGGGCGGTGACGCTCATGCCCTGGCCGCGGGCGGCGGTCTGCCAGTCGGCCCAGAGCCCGGTGGCGGTGAGATCGGCCAGCGCGGTGCCGGGCAGGGCAATGAGCGGCAGGAGCAGCGACGGCAAAAGGCGCGTCTGGGCATGGGGCATGGGCGAGAACCTTTCGGGGCGGGCACAGGGCGCGGCATCTGCCATTGCGGAGCGCGCGGGACTGGGCAAGGGTTGCGGCGTTTTGCGGGACAGTGCCGCAGCGGGCAGCGGGAGAAAAGGGGCATGGAACAACTCGGCGGGAAAACCGTTGTGATCACGGGGGCGAGCCGGGGCATCGGCGCCGCCGCGGCGCGGGCCTTTGCGGCGGCGGGGGCCAATGTGGTGCTGGCCGCGCGGTCCGAGGCCGCCGTCCACGATCTGGCCGCGGAGATCGGCGAAAGAGCTCGGGCCATCGCCTGCGACGTGGCCGACTACGACCAGGTGGCGGCTGCGGTGGATCTGGCGGTGCGCGCGTTCGGCGGGCTCGACGTGATGATCAACAATGCCGGCGTGATCAATCCCGTGGCCCGGATGGAGCATGGCGATCCCGGGGACTGGGCGGGCGTGATCGCGACCAATCTGGTGGGCGTCTATAACGGCATGCGGGCGGCGCTGCCGGTGATGGCGGCGGCCGGAGGCGGCACCGTGATCACGATCTCGTCGGGGGCTGCGTCCAACGCGCTGGAGGGCTGGAGCCATTATTGCGCCTCCAAGGCCGGGGCGAAGATGCTGACCGATTGCTTGCACAAGGAAGCCGAAGGACAGGGCCTGCGCGCCATCGGGCTGTCGCCCGGGACCGTGGCCACCGAGATGCAGGTGCATATCAAGGACAGCGGCATCAACCCGGTCAGCCAGCTCGACCCGTCGGTGCATATCCCCGCGGACTGGGTGGCCGATGCGCTGGTCTTTCTTGCCACCGAGGCAGCCGACGATCTGGTCGGCACCGAGGTGTCGCTCCGCGATCCCGAGATCCGCCGGCGTGTGGGCGTGGCGCCGTGATCGCGCTCGAGACCCGGGGCGCGCTCTGGCGTGTGGTGATCGACCGTCCGGACAAGGCCAACTCGCTGACCGCCGAGATGCTGGGGGAGCTTGCCCGGATCGCCGAGGACGCCCATGGCCAGGCCCAGGTCCTGGTGCTGACCGGGCGCGGGCGGGTCTTCAGCGCCGGCGCGGATTTGGAGGCCGCGCGGGCGGGGCTGGCCAAGGACCCGGTCTGGGAGCGGCTCTCCGGCGCGTTGGCCTCTTTCGAGGGGCTGAGTATCGCGGCACTCAACGGCACGCTGGCGGGCGGGGCCTTTGGCATGGCGCTGGCCTGCGATCTGCGCATCGCGGTGGAGGGCGCGAAATTCTTCTACCCCGCGATTTCGCTGGGCTTTCTGCCCCAGCCCTCTGATCCGCCCCGTCTGGCCGCGCTGGTCGGTCCGGCCCGGGCCAAGATGATCCTGATGGCGGGTCAGAAAATCCCGGCGGAGGAAGCCCTCGCCTGGGGTCTGATCGACCGGCTGGTGGCGCCCGATGCGCTCGAGGCCACCGTGGCCGAGCTGTCCGAAGCCGCGCTGGCCGCGCCGGCCGAGCGGGTCGCGGCGATCAAGGCGCTGATCGCCGGACGGGATTGAGCGGCCGCAGTCGCGTCCCGGGGGGACGCCGCGCGCCGGGGCGGGGACCGGGTCAGGCGTCGGGATCGGCGATCCAGGCCTTGGCGGCGTCAAGCTCGTCCATGGAGAACGTGCGCAACTTGGTGGAGATCACCGCGCCTGCGGCCTTGGCCACCGGCGACATCCAGCCGATATCGCCGACGACCGCGCAGTGGGAGATATGGGGGATCACCTTCATGTCGAGCTTGAACCCTTTCCAGACCACACCCGCGTCGAATCCCTCCAGATTATGGATGATCTCGATCAGCCTGACGGTGCCGAGCGCGTCGATGAAGGCCTCGAATTCCGGCACCAGCCGGTCGAAATCCTCCTTCGTGACGCGCCCGTCCACCTCGATCGTGGCGGTGGCGGTTGCGGCATCGGTTTTCAGGGTCGTCGGCATGGGTCGGTCCTCCGTTTTGCCTCAGATGGGGATCATGCGCGCCGCTGTCACCTCTTGCGGCGACCGCCGGGCGTCCTGGAGCGAAACTCCGGCGGTCGCTTCTGGACCCAGTCGATGAAACGCGCAAGCCGCGGATGCGTTTTCAGCGCGGCGACGGTGCTGTAGCTGCGCGCGAGCTCGGTCTCGCTGAGGCTGGCATGGATCTCATTGTGGCAGATCTGGTGGAGCAGGACGGTGGGCCCGCCCTTGCCGCCGCGCAGTTTCGGGGTCAGGTGATGCAGGCTTTGCGGGACGCCCGGGGGAATCGGTCGGCCGCACAGGGGACAGATGGGCGGAGAGCTGGGCGCGTCGGTCATCGCCGCGAGAATGGCCCAGGGGCCGCAGAGACAAGGTCCGGACAGGCGCGGGTCGGGCGGGCAAGAGACGGTCAGGTAAGGGGCAGGCAGGGGGCGGGCGTGGACGCAACAGAGGCACTGGTGATCGGCGGCGGGCCGGCGGGGCTGATGGCGGCCGAAACGCTCGGTCGCGCCGGTCACCGCGTGATCGTCGCCGAGGCGATGCCGACGCTGGGCCGGAAGTTCCTGATGGCCGGGAAATCCGGGCTCAACCTGACCAAGGCCGAAAACCCCGAGGCGTTCCGCGCGGGCTATGGCGCGGCGGCGGCGTGGCTCGGCCCGGCGCTCGACACCTTCGGGCCCGAGGCGGTGCAGGACTGGGCCCGCGGGCTCGGGCAGGAGGTTTTCACCGGCTCGACCGGCCGGGTCTTTCCGGTGGCGATGAAGGCCTCGCCGCTCTTGCGTGCCTGGGCGGGACGGCTCGGCGATCTGGGGGTGGAGATCCGGACGCGCTGGCGTTGGACCGGGTGGGCCGGCGCGGCCTGCCGGTTTGAGACACCTGACGGCCCGCGCGAGGTCGCGGCGCGCGCCGTGGTGCTGGCGCTCGGGGGCGCGAGCTGGCGGCGGCTGGGCAGCGACGGGGCCTGGGCCGGGGTGCTGGCTGGCGAAGGGGTGGCGCTCGCGCCCTTCGCGCCGGCCAATGCCGGGCTCGCGGTCGAGTGGTCGGACAAGATGGCGCCGCAGTTCGGCACCCCGGTGAAAGGCATTGCGCTCTCGGCGGGCGGCCTCAGCTCGCGGGGGGAGATCGTGCTGTCGGTGCGCGGGATCGAGGGTGGCGGCATCTATCCGCTGAGCCCGGCCCTGCGGGCGGGCGAGGAACTTTTGTTGGATCTCGCCCCGGACCTGTCATGTGCGCAGGTGACCGCGCGGTTGAGCCGCCCGCGGGGCAAGGCGAGTCTCGCGAACCATCTGCGTCGGGCGCTGGGGCTCGGAGCGCCGCAGCGCGCGTTGCTGACCGAGTTCGCCCGCCCGCTGCCATCGGAGCCCAGGGCGCTCGCGGCCCTCGTCAAGGCGCTGCCCGTGACCCACCGGGGCTTGCGTCCCATCGACGAGGCGATCTCCACCGCCGGCGGCGTTGCAGAAGAGGCGCTGGACGCGCGCTTCATGCTGCGGGCGCGCCCGGGCGTCTTCTGCGCGGGCGAGATGCTCGATTGGGAGGCACCGACGGGCGGCTATCTGATCACCGGCTGCCTGGCGACGGGCCGCGCCGCGGGTGCGGGCGCGGCGGCGTGGCTGGCGCGCGACGCTGCGGGCTAGCCCAGCTCTGGCCGGCCGATGGCACGGCGATAGGCGGGCCGCGCGCGCAGGCGTTTGAGATAGGCGGCCAGGGGCGGCGGCGGGTCGAGCTTCACCCCGGCGGTGACAGCCCAGTTGCAGCAGTGGCCGGCCATGATGTCGGGGATGGTCATCTGCGCGCCCATCAGGAACGGGCGGTCACCGAGCGCGTCGGCGAGCCTGGCGGCATTGCGCACCAGTTCCTTTTCGCAGGTCGGCAGAACCTCGGGCACACGGAGCTTTTCGGGGAGGACGAATGTGTGTCGCGCCATGGTCCAGAGCAGCGCGTCGAACTCGTCCACCATCTGCAAGGTCAGCGCGTCCTGGCGGGCCCGCTCCGGAGTGCCGGCCGGGTGGCTGAGCCCGCCGACGCAGTCCGCGCCCCCGGCATCGGGGCTGCGGTCGCCCAGATAGGCCATGATCGCGACGCTGTCGGTGAGCACCGCATCGCCATCGCGCAGCACCGGGATGCGGCCCAGCGGGTTGAGCGCCGTCACCTCTTCGGACCGCGGTCGGGCGGCGACATGGTCGTAGGGCAGGCCCAGCTCCTCCAGCATCCACAGCACCCGCAGGGTCCTGGTCTTGGGCGTTCCGATTACGGTGATCATGGCGGCTCCCCCCGGCGGCGGATCAATCGGCGCGGCGGGCGAGCATCGCCAGCCGGATGAGCGCGCGTTCGACCACCGCCATCTGGGGCGCGGCGGCCGGCGAGCGCAGGGTGAGGTCGGTGTCGACCAGCAGGCCGATCGCCTGGTCCAGCCGGGCGGGCGACCAGATCTGGAGCTGCCGGGCCATCCGGTCCCGGCGGGGGCCGAAGACGCGGGCCGCGGCGAGGCCCTTGGACGGGCCCTCGGGGTGGCAGGCGGCGGCGAGGAGCTGGCGGAAATGGCGCGCCGCGGCGATGCAGAGCGCGACGGGCTGGGTGCCCTGGGTCTGCAGCCGTCGCAGGAGCGGGCCGATCGCGGCGCTGTCGCCGCCGGCCACAGCGGCAGTCAGGTCGTCGACCCCGGCCTCGGTCGAGAGCGGCGCCACGGCGGCCACATCCTCGGCCGTGGCCGGCGCATCGCTGCCACGGGTATAGAGCGCGAGCTTCTCCACCGTCTGGCGGAAATCGCCCGGATCGACCGCCGCGGCGAGGGCTTCGAGTGCGCCTTCGGCCTCGCGCGAGGGCGCGGGCAGGCCGGCCTCGCGCAGCATGGCGGCGATCTCGTCGCGGCCCAGCGGATCGTCATAGACCGCCGCGGCGCGGGCCGTCGGGTGATCCTCGAACCGTTTGCGCAGCTTGGAGCGCGCCGGGAGCTGGGCGGCGGTGACCACGATCTGGGCATCGCCGGGCTGCCAGCTGTCCAGACCCTCGCCGATCAGGGCGGCCAACCCGTCGGTCGCGCCCTCCACATGGACCGCGCGGGGGCCGGGAAAGAAGCCGCGCGCCTGCACGGCATCGCCCAGGGCGGCGGGATCGCGGCGGAGATCCGCGGCCGCGAGGTGCGTCAGCCGCATCTCTTCGCCGGCATTGTCTCCCAGAAGCGCGGCCAGCATGTCCTGGCGGTGGAGCGCCACGCGCATCGCATCCGCGCCGTGGATCAGCAGACCGGCACTGTCGGGCGAGGGCGCGTGGAAATAGGCGCGGGCCTGGCGGCCGGAGAGCTTCACTCCGCCGCCCCGCTCGCCGCCACCACGGCGGGGTCGCTCAGCACGAAGACGAAGGTCCGGTCCGCAAGGATGCGGGCCAGGCGCAGTTCGGCATCGTTGCGCGCGGCATTGACGGCGATGGGTTCGCCCGCCGAGGAGTAGCTGACGAACCCGTCCGAGGTGCCGGTGGTGACGGTGTTTCCCCCCGGCAGCGCGCGCAGGGTGTAGTTCAGGGTGCCGATCAGGTTGACCCGGTCGATCTCCTGCCCGCTGGTGATGGCGGCGTCCTCGCTGCGAATCGCGAGGCGGTAATCGAGCCGATAGGCGGGGTCGGGCGCGGGGCCGAAGACACGCTCCAGCTGGCGCGCCATGACATAACCGCTTGTGCTGGAGGGCTCGGCGATGGCGATCTGTCCGGTCAGTTTGCTGCCCGCCCCCTGCGGCCCGTAGAGTGGCTGGAAGGCGCAGGCGGCGAGGACGGCGCAGGCCGAGAGCGCGAGCGCAACGGACCGGCCCCGGCGCGCGGCCCCTTTGGCGCCGTCAGACCACGACATTGACGATCCGGCCGGGCACCACGATCAGTTTTTTCGGCACGCCCCCGCCCAGGGCCCGCTGAACGGCGGCATCGGCCAGGGCGAGCGATTCGATGCCGGCCTTGTCGAGATCCTTGGGCACCTGCAGCTCGGACCGGCGCTTGCCATTGATCTGGATCGGCAGGGTCACGGTGTCTTCCACCAGAAGCGCGGGATCGGCTTCGGGCCAGGGCGTGGTGGCCACGAGGCCCGCGCCGCCCAGCATGGACCAGATCTCTTCGGCCAGATGCGGTGTCATCGGCGCCATCAGCTGGGCCATGGTGCGCAGGGCGTGGGCCTGGGCGGCCGGTGTGGCCTTGGATTTCGCGATCGCGTTGGTGAAGGCGTAGAGCTTTGCGACGGCGCCATTGAAGGCGAACCCCTCGATGCCGGCCGTGACATCGTCGACGGCGCGCGCGGTGGCGCGGGCCAGATCGTGGTCCGGCGTGCCCGGGGCAGGGGGAGCGGCCGCCTCGGGGCCCCCGTCGGGAGCCGCCTCCGCGCCCGCGCCGCCACCCGCCGCGCGGCAGGCATCGGCCAGGCGCCAGACCCGGGCGAGATGCTTGTGGGCGGCCTCGGCCCCGGCGGCGGTCCATTCGACATCGCGCTCCGGCGGGCTGTCGGAGAGGATGAACCAGCGCGCGGTATCGGCGCCGAACTGGGCAATGATCGCCGCGGGATCGACGACATTGCGCTTGGATTTCGACATCTTGGCCGACGGGATCACCTCGACCACCAGATCATTGCCCTGGGCCAGGAGGTAGAGCTCGTCATCGCTCGCCCCCTCTTTGACCAGCAGGTCGTGGCGCAGCACGACCTCGCGCCCGCCATTGGCATTCAGCTCGATCACATCCTCGGGCAGATGGTAGACCGGGCGGCCCTGGGCATCGCGGGTCTGATAGATCGCATGGGTCACCATGCCCTGGGTGAAAAGCGCGTCGAAGGGTTCGATCGCGTCGCCCGGCAGATGGCCGCAGCGATGCATAGCGCGCGCGAAGAACCGCGAATAGAGCAGATGCAGGATCGCGTGTTCGATACCGCCGATATACTGGTCGACATTCATCCAGTAGGCGGCGTCCTCCATCACGGTGGGGGTGGCGGCCTCGGGCGCGGTGAAGCGAGCGAAATACCAGGAGCTGTCGACGAATGTGTCCATCGTGTCGGTTTCGCGCAGCGCCGGCGCGCCGCAGGCCGGGCAGGGCACATTGCGCCATGTCGGATGGCGGTCGAGCGGGTTGCCGGGCTGATCGAAGCTGACATCGTCGGGCAGACGAATGGGCAAATTCTCTTTCCTTTCCGGGACCACGCCGCAGCTGGGGCAATGGACGACCGGGATCGGGCAGCCCCAGTAGCGCTGGCGGCTCAAGCCCCAGTCGCGCAAGCGGAACTGGGTCCGGCCCTCGCCCCAGCCGTCGGCCTCGGCCTTGGCGATGGTGGCGTCGATGGCCTCTTCGCCGGTGGCGATATCGAGCCCGGCGAAATGATCGATCCAGCGCACGGGCTCGGTCTTGGGCGGCACGAAGGCGCTATCGGCGACGGGCTCGGGATCGTCGAGGGCAAGGAACGTATCGCGCACGGGCAGGTCGTACTTGCGGGCGAAATCAAGGTCGCGCTGGTCATGGGCGGGGCAGGCGAAGATCGCGCCGGTGCCGTAATCCATCAGGATGAAGTTGGCGACCCAGACGGGTAGCTCCCAGCTCGGGTCGAGCGGGTGGCGGACGCGGAGCCCGGTATCGAAGCCGCGCTTTTCGGCCTTTTCCAGATCCTCCTCGGAGGTGCCCATGCGGCGGCACTCGGCCGCGAAGGCGGCGAGGCCGGGATTGTCGGCCTCCAGCGCGCGGGCCAGCGGGTGATCGACCGACAGACCGACGAAGCTCGCCCCCATCAGCGTGTCGGGGCGGGTGGTGTAAACTTCGATCCCGGCATGCCCGTGGACAGGTTCGGTCAGCGGGAAGGAAAACTGGAGGCCGCGGGACTTGCCGATCCAGTTGGCCTGCATGGTCCGGACCTTCTCGGGCCAGTTCTCCAGCCCGTCCAGCGCGTCGAGCAGGTCCTCGGCATCGTCGGAGATCCGGAAGAACCACTGGGTCAGCTCGCGCCGCTCCACCGGCGCGCCGGAGCGCCAGCCGCAGCCGTCGATCACCTGCTCGTTGGCCAGCACGGTCATGTCGACCGGGTCCCAGTGCACCACGGCGTTCTTGCGGTAGACGAGGCCCTCCTTGAGGAAGTCGAGGAAGAGCGCCTGCTGTTGGCCGTAATATTCGGGATCGCAAGTGGCGAACTCACGGTTCCAGTCGATCGAGAGGCCGAGCGGCTTCATCTGGCCGCGCATCGTGGAGATGTTTTCGTAGGTCCAGTCCTTGGGGTGCCCGCCCGAAGCCATGGCGGCGTTTTCCGCCGGCATTCCGAACGCGTCCCAGCCCATCGGGTGCAGGACGTTGTGGCCGGTGGCGTGCTTGTAGCGCGCGATCACGTCGCCCATCGTGTAGTTGCGCACGTGACCGATATGGATCCGCCCCGAGGGATAGGGAAACATCTCGAGCACATAGTATTTCGGCCGGTCGTTATCGCGGCGGGCGGTGAAGGTGCCGTCGGCATCCCAGGCAGCCTGCCAGCGGGGCTCGATATCGGCGGGGGTGTAGCGGGACATGGAAGCCTGTCCTTGAAGAGCGGGAGTCCGAGGCGTCTTACTGCGGCCACAGGGCGCCGTCCAGCGGCGCCGGGGGACCGGCGAAGGCGTGCACAATGCCGCGCCAGACCTGTGATGCTTACCGTGCAGGGCCGTGCGGGGCGGATCGGTGCCAGTTACGGGCTGGGGGTCTGGGCGGACGGCGCGCGCCGGCGGGCCGGCCCGCGCGCCATTTCGACGTTGGGTTCGAAGACCCCGGTCAGAGATCGTTGTCTGCGATCCGCAACTGGCGTGCCCGGGTGAGAATCGCGTCCTCGACCGCGCGCACCGTGTCGGCATCGGCCGCGCCCGAGCGGCTCTGAATCGACAGGTTCAGCGATCGCGCGTCGAGCGCCGGGTCGTCGATCAGGACGGTTGCGCGGTAAGCCCGGCTGCCGCCGGGCGGCGTGCCGAAACCGAAGACGATCAGACCGGAGAACGGGTCCGCCGACTGCACCGGCATGAAGCCCAGCACGTCGAGCGATGCGGTCCAGAGGTACTTGTTGACCTCCAGGGTGACGTTGGGGTCGTCGCGATTGTTGAAAAGATCGAAGAAAGTCGAGCGGTTATCGCTTGCGCTCGGACTGTCATTGAGGTTCGAGGGCTGCCGGCCCTGTTCGTTCGGTCCGCAGGCGGCAAGCACGCCGCACAGCCCGATGACGGAGGTGACGGCGGCAACACGGGAGCGATGGGTCATTGTGGGCAGGATCCGGAACCTGGACGACGAAATTGTTCCCCGTCTCTATCCGGGCTCCGGGGGCGCGGCAAGCACGGCGTCGCCGCGTCGGCGGGTCCGGGTCGCGGGGGGCGCGAAATCACTGTGGCAAAGCTGCATCAAATCTCGGTCGGCTTTGCAGGTGAAATCTCAGCAACTTGTAATCAAGAAGCGAAAGCGAGAGGAAGGATCAACTCAACCGGGGGGTCCCGCTTGAGGACGCCTTAATCTACGAGGGAAACTATGAAAAAGATCCTCCTTGCTTCCAGCGCGCTGGCCCTGACCGCCTCGGTTGCCGCCGCTGAAGTCACCGTGGGCGGCGACGCCTACTACGGTGTCGTCTATATCGATCAGGACGACATCTTTCTGAACAACACCAACGGCAAGAGCCAGAACTACGCATTCGCGTTCGATCTGGACATCGACTTCACCGCCTCCGGTGAGTCGGACAGCGGCATCGTCTTCGGTGCGTCCATCGACGCCGACGACACCGGCAAAGCCCAGGGTGTCCGCGGTTTCGACGGTGAAGTCTTTGTTTCGGGCGCCTTCGGCCGCTTGGCCATGGGTGACACCGACGGCGCGGCGGAAGCCATCGTCGGCGACCTCGACTTCGTCAGCCTCTCGGGCCTCGGCGACTTCAACGAAGTTCTGTACCTGCTCTCCGCCGGCGACCCGGACTGTGAGCTGGTTCTCGACGCGGACGGCGATCCCATCTTCGTCACAGAGACGATCACCGACCCGGTCACCGGCGCATCCATCACGGTTCCGACGGGTGCTCGCGAAGTCGAAGGTCCTTGTGAGCAGGGCCCGCTGGCTCTCTACACCTACGACTATGAGGGCTTCACCGGTGCCATCGGCCTGAACGACGACGAAGGCTGGTCGATCGGTGCTGGCTACGACGGTGGTGCATGGAGCATCGGCCTCGCCTACGAACAGGTTCCGAGCGGCACGACGATCACCGTCTTTGACGCAACGGACTTCATCCCCGGCGCCGAGCTCAACGTCGGTGCTGAAAGCGAGACCCGTCACATCATCGGTCAGGCGTCCTACACCTTTGCCAACACCACGATCAAAGGCTACTACGGTCAGCTCGACACGGGCGCACCCACGCCTGAGTTCGTCATTGCCCCCAATGGTGTTCCTGTGCAGACCACCGGTGACGGCACCTTCGACCAGTACGGTATCTCGATCGAAAGCACCTTCGACGCAATCACCGTCGGCGCCTTCTACCGTGAGATCGGCAACGACGTGCCCGGCCTGAAGCGGTCGTTCTTCTACGGTGTCGGTGCTTCCTACGACCTCGGCGGCGGTCTCGCCCTCGTCGGTTCGGTCGGTGGCGGCGACGTCTACACGATGCCGGAAACTCCGTTCCTGACGGATACCTTCACCAACCAGGACAACAGCTACTGGGCCGCAGACTTCGGTCTGGACTTCGCATTCTGATCGCGAAACCCAGTTACGTCTTGGAAAGAGCGGGCCCTGCGCCCGCTCTTTTCTTTTGAGCGCCACCGCAATATTCCGCGCCCCGGGTGAGGGCGAGTGTTCGCCCGTGACAGGGGAGTGCGCGATGGGGCTGCAGGACATCAAGGACCGGATCGAAACCGAGGCGCGCCGCGCCGGTCGCGCACCCGGATCTGTGGAGCTGATCGCGGTTTCCAAGGTGCAGCCGCTGGAGCGGATCGAGGCGGTCCTGGCCCAGGGCCACAGGCTCTTCGGCGAGAACCGGGTGCAGGAGGCCGCAGGGAAATGGCCGGACCTGATGGCGCGGTTCGACGGCATCCGGCTTCACCTCGTGGGACCGCTGCAGACCAACAAGGCGAAACAGGCGGTGGAGCTTTTCGAGGCGATCCATTCGGTCGACCGTGAGAAGCTGGCGCGCAAGCTTGCCGATCTCGCGCAGAGCCGTGGGGCCTGTCCGGAGCTCTTCATCCAGGTCAATACCGGCGAGGAGCCCCAGAAGGCCGGCGTCATGCCCGCGGAGGCCGACGGTTTTGTCGCCACCTGTCGGGCCATGGATCTGCCGCTGGCCGGTCTGATGTGCATCCCCCCGGTCGAGGAGGAGCCGAGCCTGCATTTCGCGTTGCTGGCCAAGATCGCCGAACGCAACGGGCTGGGCGGTCTGTCCATGGGCATGTCCGGCGATTTTGAGCGTGCGGTGGCGCTCGGCGCGACCCATGTCCGCGTGGGCTCGGCCATTTTCGGCGCGCGCGATCCGGCCACGGCCGCCTGAAAGCAATAGCGGCCGGCCCCGGCCGGTCCGGTCAGCCGCGCACGATCAGCCGTGTTTCGAACCGGATGCGCGGCGCGATCCAGCGCAGATCCTCGGGCGCGAAAGCGACGCATCCGGCGGTCGGGTGGCGCGGTTTGCGCCAGACATGCAGAAAGATCGCCGAGCCGGCGCCGCGGACCGCGTAGGGCCAGTTCCAGTCGGTGATCAGAATGATGTCATAGAGCCGATCGGCCCGCCTCAGCCGTTCGTGACTGGGGGCATAGGGCGCGCGCACCATCAGGTTGTAGTCTTCGTCGCCCGGGTCATCGGACCAGAGATCGCCGGGCCGGATCGGCAGGGCCCAGTCGGCGGGGCGGGCCAGGCGGTCGGGCCGCCAGAGCATGCCCACCAGACGGTGCGTGCCCGCAGGCGTCGCCCCGTCGCCCTCGCGCTTGGTGTGTGTGATCCCGCCGCGCCCGATCGCGCAGGGAAAGCGGCGGCCGAGAAAGCGCGCGCCCCAGCGGGTCACCAAGATGTCCCTGGTGTTGGCGGCGGTCAAAACAGATGGCCGGATTTCGCGGCCTTCGTGGCGAGGTAGGAAGCGTTCTCGCTGGTTTTCCCGGCGATGAGCGGGACGCGTTCCACCACGGTGATGCCGCTTTCCTCAAGACGGGCGACCTTGGCGGGGTTGTTCGTCATCAGCCGCGCCCGGGTGAAGCCCATCTGGCGTAGGATCTGCGCACCGAGGCGGAAATCGCGCTCGTCATCCTCGAACCCGAGCCGGTGATTGGCCTCCACCGTGTCGAACCCCTGGTCCTGGAGCGCATAGGCGCGCATCTTGTTGGCCAGCCCGATGCCGCGCCCTTCCTGGTTGAGATAGAGCAGCACGCCGGTGCCTTCGGCGGCCATCTGCGCCAGCGCGCCGCGCAACTGAGGGCCGCAGTCGCATTTGAGCGAGCCCATGAGATCGCCGGTGAAGCAGGCCGAATGCAGGCGGGTGAGCACCGGGGCAGAGCGGGCCGGGTTGCCGATCTCCATCGCGTAATGCTCCTCCCCGCCATCCTCGGGCCGGAAGACATGGAGCCGACCCTCCGGCGCGACCGACAGGGGCAGCCGGGCCGAGACGACCGGATCGAGTTTCGGCGGTTCGGGCAGGTGCGCCACGTCCGCCAGCGTCAGTTCGGTGAGCTTCTCGGGCGCGGCACTCTCCGGGTCCTGCGGCGTGACGACAAGGACGGCGGGCAAAAGCCGGGCCTCCTTGGCCAGCCGCACCGCCGCGCGGGCGACTTGCGCGTCGCCGTCCCGGAGGGCGGGCAGGGGGCCCTTCATCGGTGTTTCGAGGTCCAGGCCCGGGTCCGCGAGCGCCTGCAGCCAGTCGAGGCCGGCCCAGTCCGGCAGCGGGATGCGTGCGACATCGCCGTCATAGGGACGCGCCTTGAGCGTCACGGCGCGCCGCGCGGTCAGCACGACCTCGGCACGGCCCGCCGCGCGCAACGCGGCCAGCCGGTCCCGCGACAGCGTCTCCAACGGGGCCGCCAAGGCCCAGCCCAGCCCCGGATCGGTCAGCAGAACCGGCAGTCCGTTGCGCAGATCGACCCGCGCGCGGGCCAACCGGTCCGCCGTACCCGGCGCCAGACTGTCCGCCTGTCCGGCCGCCGAACCGGCGGGATCTGGGGGGTCACCTGTCATAATTGGCAGCAATCCTGAAACAAAGCCCGCTCCTCACACACGAGCGCGTGAGAGGATTGCAGCAAATCTTGTCGCTTGGCCAGCAGCTACGCATGTCATCGACCAACAGAGGAGACCAACGATATGGGTGCATTGAAAAAAATCCTGCTTGTCGATGATGACGACGATTTGCGCGAGGCGCTATCGGAACAGCTCGTCATGACCGAAGAGTTCGACGTTTTCGAGGCCGGAGACGGTCACGATGCGATGACCAAGGCCAAATCGGCACTCTATGATCTGGTGATCCTCGATGTCGGTCTGCCCGACACGGACGGGCGCGAACTGTGCCGGGTGATGCGCAAGCAGGGCGTGAAGTGCCCCGTGGTGATGCTCACCGGCCATGACAGCGACGCCGATACGATCTTGGGGCTCGATGCCGGGGCCAACGACTATGTGACCAAGCCGTTCAAGTTTCCCGTCCTGCTGGCCCGGATCCGGGCGCAGCTGCGCCAGCACGAGCAGTCAGAGGACGCGGTGTTCCAGCTTGGGCCGTACACTTTCAAGCCGTCGATGAAGATGCTGATCGACGAGGCGGAGAAAAAGATCCGGCTGACCGAGAAAGAGACCAACATTCTGAAGTTTCTCTATCGGGCGTCCGAGGGCGTCGTGGCGCGCGATGTGCTGCTGCACGAAGTCTGGGGCTACAATGCCGGGGTGACGACCCACACGCTGGAGACGCACATCTACCGCCTGCGCCAGAAGATCGAGCCCGATCCGTCGAACGCGCGCCTTCTGGTGACCGAAAGCGGCGGCTACCGGCTGGTGGCCTGAGACTGCGTTAAAAGCGCGTCAAGGGACCGAGACAAAAGTCCCATGTCGGAAAGTCGCATTGTGCCGACGGGTCCATATTCGGCATGGTGCATGTGAAAGATCCCCTTGTGCCGGGGTTATGGCACAACCTCCCTGTTGGACTGGCCCGCGCCTCGGCGCGGGCCTTTTTTATGCCTGTTTCAGGTGCTGGGCGCAGATGTCTTCTTGTGCTTCGATCAGGTCTGTCAGCCGCGCCTGGGCCTCGGTCATTTCGGCCTCGGTCATCTTCGGTTTCGGGGTGAAGCCCTCGCCGACCGAGATCACCCCGCGTCCCCAGGGCAGCGGCACGATCAGCCGGTCCCAGGTCCGAAGGCGGATGAAGCGGGTGACGGTGCAGGCGCAGGGGCTGACCGGTAGACGGGCCAGGCTGGCGATGACGAGCGCCCCGGGTTTCGGTTCGCGGGCAGGGCCCATGGGCCCGTCGACGGTGATCGCCAGCGTCTTTCCGGCGCGCAAATGGCGCACCGAGTCGCGCACGGGTCCGATATTGACGTCCGAGGTGCCCACCTCGATGATCTCGATGCCCATCCCGCGCATGTGCGCCGCCATGATCTGCGCATCGGCATGGCGGCTGACGATGGCACCGGCGCCATGATCGCTCCAGTCGCGCATGTAGGGCATCATCACCAGTTGTTCGTGCCAGAAGCACAAAAGCCGCGGCACGCCGCGCGCGACGTCGGCCTCGTAGATTTCCAGCCCCAGCCGTTCCCAGCGGATCGTCCGGTAGCAAAAGGAGACGTAGCGCGTGTAGAGCGCCTTGAGCGCGTTCTGAATCCTGTCGCTTTTCTGCAAGCGGATTTCGAAGTTGCGCCAGCGGCGCTGCAACCCGTTCACCCGGCCGTCTCCCCATAGGTATCAGGCGGGGTCATACGCGGCGGGCCGCGCGTTCCCAAGCGCGAAGCTGACGGCTGTGGACGCCGGGGCGGCGCGATTGATGCAGACGCGCCACAGTGGCGGCGCGCGGCAGCGGGTGGGATTTCGCTTTCAGCCCGCCGGACCAGCCGGTAACAGACCGCATCCAATTCATGAGAGCCTGTCACCCATGCCCTTTACCCTGGCCACCTGGAACATCAACTCCGTGCGTCTGCGCGCCGATCTCGTTACCCGTCTTTTGCGCGAGGAGGCCCCCGATGTGCTCTGCCTTCAGGAATGCAAATGCACGGTCGACAAGATCCCGGTCGAGCTTTTCGCCGCGGCGGGGTACGGGCATTGCGTCGCGCGCGGCCAGAAGAGCTATAACGGGGTGGCGATCCTGTCGCGGCTGCCGCTGGAGGATGCCGGCCAACGCGACTTCGTCGGCAAGGGCGATGCGCGCCATGTCGCGGCCCGGCTGGAGAACGGGATCACGATCCACAACTGCTATGTCCCTGCGGGCGGCGACGTGCCCGACCGCGAGGTGAACGACAAGTTCGGCCACAAGCTCGATTTCGTGGCCGAGATGCGTGACTGGTTCCGCGATGAGACGCCGGAGAAATCGATTCTGGTCGGTGATCTGAACATCGCCCCGCGCGAGGATGATGTCTGGTCGCACAAGCAGCTTCTGAAAGTGGTCAGCCACACCCCCGTCGAGGTCGAGGCGTTCGAGGACGCCCGCGAGGCCGGGGGATGGGCCGATGTCACCCGCGCGGATATCCCCGAGGGGCAGCTCTATTCCTGGTGGAGCTACCGCGCCCGGGACTGGGACGCCGCCGACAAGGGCCGCCGGCTGGACCATGTCTGGGCCTCGCGCGATCTGTCCGGGGCGGCCCATGGATCGCGGGTTCTGCGCGATGTGCGCGGCTGGGAGAAACCGTCGGACCACGCGCCGGTCTTTGCGACGTTCGATGTCTGAGCAGATGCTCTTTGGCCTCTGCCGCGAGGAGGGGCCACGGGTCGACGACCTGCTGCGCGCCATGGCCGGCGGGCTGCGCGCGCGCGGGCTGCCGGTGGCGGGCTATGTGCAGGAGCGTCTCAGCGCGCCGGATTGCAGCTGCCCTGGCATCCTGTTGCACGATCTGGCCACCGGGGTTGCCCACGACATCAGCGAAAAGCGTGGTCCGGGGGCGTCGGGCTGCAATCTGGACTGGGCCGCCCTGACCGAGCGCGCCGCCGATCTGGAGCGGGCCGTTGCCGCGTGTGCGCCCGCGCTGGTGCCCGCGCTGGTGATCGTCAGCCGCTTTGGCAAGGCGGAGGCCGAGGGCCGCGGGTTCTGCGGCGTGATCGAGACCTGCATGGAGAGGTCCGTGCCGGTTCTGGTGGCGTATCGGACGGGCTTTGCCGAGGCCTGGGCCGGCTACCATGGCGGTCTGGCCATGGAGCTTGACGGGCGCGACGCCGCGGCGCTGCTGCGCGGTGTGGGGATGGCGGGCGAGGACGCCGGCACACAAGACCAAGGGGGCGAGGCGGTTCGGATCGGGGATCAGCGCAGCCAGGTGCGGTAGGCCGGAACGTGCGGTGCCATATCCTGGTAGAGCCAGACCATCCGATCCAGAAACCAGAGTTTTCCGCCGACCGTCAGCAGCAGGCCGCACCCGACGGCCCAGGCATCCAGCGCCCAGAGCCCCCAGGCGAGCGGCACCAGCCCGAGGCCCGCGACGGTGCCGAGGATCGTCGCCGCACGGCGGTGATGCGCAGGGATCGGCACCGCGGCGCGGTTGAGCAGGACGCGCTCTCCGAAGGTCGCCCTGGCCGCCCAGTGATCGGTGGTCCGCGGCGGGGGAAAGGCACGCGGGTTGAGCCAGACCCAGATCAGGAGCAGGGCCAGCGGACCAAGCGCGGCCCAGCCGATCCAGACCCGGCTCCAGATCGTCAGAGCCGCCAGGGGCAGGATCGCCATGCGGGTCCAGACGCTCCACGGATTGGCGTGGCGTGCCCAGGCCGCCTCATCCATCGCCATCATGCGTTCGATTGCCTTCAATATCCGGCTCATTGGCCTCGGTCTCCGTTCTGGTCTTGGACTCTGCCCCCGTCGCGAGCATATAGGAGCAAAACCAAGACCGATGGGGGACCAGGATGCTTGAATTCGGTACAACGCCCGCCGCACCCGCCGCTGGCGATCTGATCAAGGATGGCACCCAGGCAACCTTCATGGCGGACGTCGTCGACGCCAGCCAGGAAGTGCCGATCATCGTCGATTTCTGGGCACCCTGGTGCGGGCCCTGCAAGACGCTCGGCCCCGCGCTCGAAGCGGCGGTGACCGAGGCCGGCGGCAAGGTCCGCATGGTCAAGATCAATGTCGACGAGGCGCAGGCCATCGCGGCGCAGCTGCGCATCCAGTCGATCCCGACGGTCTATGCCTTCTGGAAGGGCCAGCCGGTCGACGGGTTCCAGGGCGCGGTCGCGGGCTCCGAAATCAAGGATTTCATCACCCGCGTCGCCGGGCTCGCCGGCGATGGCGGGCTGTCGGATGCGATTTCCGCGGCCGAGGACATGCTGAGCGAGGGGGCCGTGGTCGACGCCGCCCAGACCTTTGCCGCGATCCTGGGCGAAGACCCGGCCAACGCGGCCGCCTTCGGCGGGCTGGCGCGCGCCCATCTGGCCATGGGCGAGACCGACCAGGCCGAGGCGCTGCTCAACAATGCCGATCCGGAGATGGCGAAAGCGCCGGAGGTCGAAGCCGCGCGGGCGCAGCTCGATCTGGCCAAACAGGCCGCCGATGCCGGACCCGTGGCAGAGCTGCGTGCGGCCGTCGCTGCCGACGCGGACGATCTGGAGGCGCGGTTCGAACTGGCCAAGGCGCTCCACGCCGAAGGCAGCGTAGAGGGCGCGGTCGAGGAGCTGCTGACGCTCTTCCGCAAGGACCGCGATTGGAACGACGGCGCGGCCAAGGCGCAGCTCTTCACGATTTTCGAGGCGCTCAAGCCCGACGATCCCATCGCGCTCAACGGACGCCGGAAGCTCTCATCCATGATATTTGCCTGATCCGGCATCAGTCCTAGCTGATAGCCATGATTCAAGCGGCCGACCTTCCCGACTCAATCCCGTTGTTCCCGTTGCCCGGCGCGCTTTTGCTGCCGCGCGCGCGTCTGCCGCTGCACATCTTCGAGCCGCGGTATCTGGCGATGCTCGACGACACGCTGAAGACCTCGCACCGGCTGATCGGGATGATCCAGCCGCGCGAGGTGCCCGGCAGCAGCGATCGCAAGCTCCATGCCATCGGTTGCTCGGGCCGGTTGACGGCCTTCTCGGAAACCGAGGACGGGCGCTACATGATCACGCTGAGCGGTGCGTCGCGGTTCCGGATCACCCGCGAGGTGGAGGGGTTCACGCCCTATATCCGCGCCGACGTCGCCTGGTCGGGGTTCGAGCGCGATCTGGGCGCGGTGGAGAAAGACAAGGAATTCGACCGCAAGGCGTTCCTCGGGCTCCTGCAGAGGTTTTTCGAGGCCAAGGGGCTGTCGACGGACTGGGACAGTCTGAAAGAAGCCGAGAACGAGCTGCTGATCAATTCGCTGTCGATGCTCTGCCCGTTCGATCACGAAGACAAGCAGGCCCTGCTGGAGGCACCATCGCTGACCACCCGGCGCGAGACGCTGGTCACGCTGATCGAGTTCGCCCTGCGCGGAGGCAACAGCGAAGAGGTCATGCAGTGACCGACATGTCGTCGGATCCGCCGGGGTTCGATCGCCACATGTTGGAGGCGCTGGTCTGTCCGCGCTCCCAGGCGCGGCTCGATTATGACGCCGCCCGGCAGGAGCTGGTGTCGAAGACCGCCAAGCTTGCCTTTCCGATCCGCAACGGGATCCCGGTGCTTCTGGTCGACGAGGCCCGCGAGCTCGACTGAGCCGGGGCAGGCGGCTAGAGCGCCGCGCCGGTCATCAGACGCGGCAGATCGCCGGTCAGGCCCGCCGCCTCGCGCATGAAACTGCGCCGGAGCATGGGCGAGGCGTTGACCGCGGCCAGCCCCAGCCCGCGCCCCAGCCGCAAGAGCGGATTGTCATTGGAAAAAAGGCGGTTGAACCCGTCGGTCGCGGTGGCGAGCGCCTTGCTGTCGGCGCGGCGCCAGATCTCGTAGCGCTCCAGCACCAGGGGGGAGGCGATATCCTCGCCGCGCCGCCTTGCGTCGGTCAGGACCTCCGCGAGCGCCGCGCAATCGCGCAGGCCCGCGTTCAGACCCTGACCCGCGATCGGATGCACGCCGCGGACCGAATCGCCCACGAGCGCGAGGCGCGGGGCCACGAAGCGGCGCGCCAGCGTACGGTTGAGCGGGTAGCTGTAGCGTTTCCCGGCCAGCGTGATGCCGCCCAGGAAATCGCCGAAACGCGGGTGCAGCACCTGCAGGAACTGCGCGTCATCTAGTGCGTGGATGGAAGCGGCCTGCGCGGTCTCCTCGCTCCAGACGATGGAGGACCGGTTGCCGGTGAGGGGCAGGATCGCAAGCGGCCCCGGCGGGAGAAAGAACTGATGTGCGATCCCGTGGTGGGGCAGCTCATGAGCGACCGCACAGACCAGCGCCGACTGACGGTAGTCCGTCACATCGCGTGCGATCCCGGCCCGCGTCGCCACGGCCCCGCCGCGCCCGTCCGCCCCGATCAGCAGGGCACCCTCGCAGGTCGTCCCGTCCGAGAGCGTCACACTCACCGCGCGGTCATCGACGCTCTGATCGGCGACGGTGACCGCGGACAACTCGGCAATATCCGGGTGGTCGGCGGTGGCGGCGAGCAGGGCATGGCGCAGGTGGCGGTCCTCGATCATATGACCGAGAGGGCCTTCCTCCAGCTCCGCGTGGTCGAACTCCATCACGAACGGGCCGGGCCCCTCGCCAACGCGGCCGTCGCAGACCTTGACTCCCAGAATGGGTTGCGCATCGCCGTCGAGCGCGTCCCAAAGCCCGAGCGCTTCCAGCATCCGTATCGACGCCAGGGAAAGGGCGTAGGACCGTCCATCGAAGTCCGGGGTGTCGCGGGTTTCGCGCGGGAGCGCATCGATCAGCGTCACGGCCTGACCCGCCTGCGCCAGACCGAGTGCGAGTGCTGCGCCGTTCAACCCGCCGCCGACGATGAGGACGCTGTTTGGTGCCGAGGTCTGTTCCATGGGGCGGAATATGACCGCGGTGGCGGCATTGTCCATCGCGTGGCAGCCGATTAGCGTGCGCTGCGACAGTTGGACGAGGGGTGCAGTCACGATGTCGGACAGTTGGCTATGGATGGAGGCGCGCGCCCTGGGCCGCGGGATCGGCGCGGGCGAGATCGACCCGGTCGCGCTGACCCAGCACTACCTCGCCGCGGCAGAGGGGCATGAATATGGCGAGCGGATCTATGCCCGGCTGACCGTGGACCGCGCGCTGTCGGAGGCGCAGGCCGCCAAGGCGCGCGCGGCGGCGGGCGAAAGGCTCGGCCCCCTCGATGGCGTGCCGGTGTCCTGGAAGGATCTCTTTG